>JBEVIU010000028.1:0-12681 GCA_040510575.1 Acidimicrobiia bacterium
TCCCTCGCGGGATGCCGGCGTGTACGACCCCTCGACCAACACGTGGCGACTGATGCCTCGATCGCCTGGGCTCGCGACCTTTCTTCCTGATCCGGTTTGGACCGGCCGAGAGATGTTCAGCTGGGGCTGGAACAACCAAGTTCCGGACAGCCCGCTCGCCAGTTCGTCATTGACCCTTGACCCGGCAACCGGCGAATGGCACACGGCAGCGGCAACGCCGATCGAATTCGTCGATCGCAGCCTCAAGATTTCTCCGCAGATCGAGTGGACCGGTGACCGCGTTCTCGCGTGGACTGGCGGTGTCGACGGCACCGGCCTCCTGCTCGCGTACGATCCCTCAACTGATCTGTGGGTGCGCCTCGCACCGGCACCGATCGATGCTTCGTACGCGTCCGTCGTGTGGGCCGGGAACTCGCTGTTCGTGTTTCCCTCAGCGCCTGAGCAGCCCAACCTCGCGTTCGGGCCGCCGTAACAGCGATCCTGCGTCAGACGCTGTGGCTCAGGCGGGGAGGTTGGCTTCGATCGCCGCGACCAGCGCCTCGTCGTCGGGCGCCACCTGGGGGCGGAAGCGACCCACGACCTCGCCCTCGGGCGACACGAGGAACTTCTCGAAGTTCCACTTCACGTCGCCCGCCTCGCCGTCGACGTCGGCCGTGCCGGTGAGGATCTCGTACACCGGGTGGCGCTGCGCGCCGTTCACATCGATCTTCTCGAAGAGCGTGAAGTTGACGTTGTAGTTCGTGTCGCAGAACTCACGGATCTCCTCCGCGGTGCCCGGCTCCTGACCCATGAACTGGTTGCACGGGAATCCGAGCACCTCGAAGCCTTGCTCGCCGTACTGGTCCTGCAGCGCCTGAAGGCCCTCGTACTGCGGCGTGAGCCCGCACTTCGAGGCCACGTTCACCACGAGGAGTGCCTTGCCCTTGAACTCGGACAGGTCGGCTTCTTCGCCGTCGAGTGTGTTGATCTTCTCGTCGTACAGCGCCATGGGTAGCTCTTCTCCTGGTCCTTCGCGATGTGTCGGGAGACTATCCGTCGTCGTGCGGGTGGGCCATCTGCTCCGGTCGCACGAGCTCGTCGTACTGCTCGGAGCTGAGGTGTCCGAGATCGACGGTGGCGTCCTTCAGGGTGAGCTTGTTCTTGTGGCCGTGCTTGGCGATGGCCGCGCACGTGTCGTAGCCGAGGTGCTCGTTGAGCGCGGTCACAGTCATCAACGACTCGTCGACGTAGCGCTGGATGCGCTCCTCGTCTGCCCGCACGCCCTCGATCGCGAACTC
Organism: Acidimicrobiia bacterium; assembly: GCA_040510575.1. GTDB lineage: Bacteria > Actinomycetota > Acidimicrobiia > IMCC26256 > DASPTH01 > DASUMF01. The sequence continues at coordinate 1,278 of JBEVIU010000028.1, forward strand.
CCGGAACGACGCGCAGGCGTCGGCGAGGAGGTCGACGCTGTGGAGGAAGTTGAAGATCATCACGGGCTTGAACACGTTGAGCTCGAAGTTGCCCTGCGAGCCGGCGATGCCGATCGTCGCATCGTTGCCGAGCACCTGCACGCAGACCATGGTCATGGCCTCGCTCTGCGTGGGGTTCACCTTCCCCGGCATGATCGACGAGCCGGGCTCGTTCTCGGGGAGGATCAGCTCGCCCAGCCCGGCGCGGGGACCCGACGCGAGCCAGCGGATGTCGTTGGCGATCTTCATGAGCGACACCGCCAGCGTCTTGATCGCGCCGCTCGCGAACACGAGGCCGTCGTGCGCAGCGAGAGCGGAGAACTTGTTCGGCGCGGAGGTGAACGGCAAGCCGGTGAGCTTGGCGATCTCGGCCGCGCAGAGCTCGGCGAAGTCCTTGTGCGTGTTGAGGCCGGTGCCCACCGCGGTGCCGCCGATCGCGAGCTCGTAGAGCCCGGGCAGCACCTGCTCGATGCGCTCGAGGTCGGCGTCGAGCTGCGACACATAGCCGCCGAACTCCTGGCCGAGGGTGAGGGGCACCGCGTCCTGGAGGTGGGTGCGGCCGATCTTCACGATGTCGTCGAACTCGGCGGCCTTCGCCGCGAGCGCGTCGCGCAACGCGCGCACCGACGGCACCAGCTCGCGCACCACTTCCTCGGCCGCCGCGATGTGCATCGCGGTGGGGAACGTGTCGTTCGACGACTGCGACATGTTCACGTCGTCGTTGGGGTGCACCGGCTGCTTCGAGCCGCGCTCGCCGCCTGCGAGCTCGATGGCGCGGTTCGAGATCACCTCGTTCACGTTCATGTTGGTCTGCGTGCCGCTGCCGGTCTGCCACACGTACAGCGGGAACTCGTCCCAGTGCGCACCCGCGATCACCTCGTCGGCGGCGCGCACGATGAGGTCGGCCTTGTCGTCGGGCAGCTTGCCGAGCTGCTGGTTCACCACCGCGGCCGCCTTCTTGAGCAGCGCCATGGCCCGCACCACGGCCTGCGGCATGCGGTCGTCGCCGATGGAGAAGTGGTGCAGCGACCGCTGGGTCTGCGCGCCCCAGTAGCGATCGGACGGGACCTCGATCGCGCCCATCGTGTCGGTCTCGGTGCGGGTGGGGCCGGTGCCTGACGTCATGATCCGAACGTACCTCCGGCCGGCTCAGCTTCGTGAACTGCGGACCCCACGCACCGTGCGATCCATCGTCCAACGCACGTACGGCCCGAGGATCCCGGCGGCCCTGGCCAGCGCCGCCGTCTGCACGTCTGCGGTGATCACGAGCCGGTTCCGCTCGATCCCGCGCACGATCGCACCGGCCACCACGTCCGCGTCGCGCGGCTTGATCGCGGCCGAGATGCGCACCGTCTCCTCCGGCTTCGTCTCGTTCTCGCGCGCGAGGCCGGGGGTGTCGGTGTCGGGCGGGTAGGCGCACGCCACCGTGATCCCGTGGGGTGCGAGCTCCGGTCGCAACGTCTCGGTCAGGCCGCGCACCGCGTACTTGGCCGGCGCGTAGGCGGTGTACCCGAACACGCCGATGAGCGCAGCAGTCGATGCGACGGTCACGAGATGGCCGCGGCGACGCTCGATCATCGACGGCACGACGGCGCGCAGCACGTTGAGCGTGCCGAAGTAGTCGACGTCCATCTGCGCCCGGAACACGTCGTCGTCGAGCTGCTCGAAGTAGCCGGGGTGCGCACCACCCGCGGCGGTGATCACGATGTCGACCGGGCCGCGCTCCCCCACTGCAGTGGCGATGGCGGCGTCGACGGCAGCGCGGTCCGCCACGTCGGCCGCGACCGCGCCGACGGTGACCTGACGGTCGGCCGCCGCGCGGATCTCGATCAGCGCCGCCTCGAGTCGGGTCAGGTCGCGGGCGAGCACGGTGACCGCTGCGCCCCGCACGGTCAAGAGCTTGGCGGCGGCGAGCCCGATCCCGCTCGATCCTCCCGTGACGAACGCGTGCGCACCGGCAATCCTGGTCATCGGGCGATCCTGGTCATCGGGCGATCTCGGTCATGGCGGGATGCTGCCACGAACGCGACCGCTCCGGGGACCTCCACCCCGGGTACCGTCGACCCGGTGATCCGGCGACTCATCGTGGTGCTCGCGCTGTGCCTCGGCACCACGCTGGCCGCGACCACCCCAGGAGTCGCCGCCGCGCCCACGCAGAGCGGTGGCATCGACATCGGTGACGGCGAGACGGCGACCACGACCACCAGCCCGACGGGCACCACGCCGTCGGGGTCCGAGTCCCTCACCGTGCAGGGTGGCGTCGAGCAGGTCGCGGTCACCGGCGTGGAGCCGGAGGCACGCGTGCGCCTGCTCGATGCCTCGGGCACTCGCGTCGGCGCCGGGCGCGCCGATGCCGCGGGCGCGTTCCTGTTCCGTACGGTCCCGCCGGGCGACGGCTATGTGGTCACCGTCGCGGGCGAAACGTCGAGCCCGGTGCGCGTCCGCGCTGTCTCCGACGTCCCACCGCAGTCGCTCTACGACGATCAGCGGCTCGCGAACGGCTTCGGCTACGTCCGCACCCGCGACGGCACCCTGCTGTCGGTCAACGTGTCGCTCCCCGGACCGGTCAGCGACGGGCCGTACCCCACCGTGGTGGAGTACTCGGGCTACGACCCCTCGAACCCGAACGGCCGCCCGCCGGGCGCGGCAATCGCGCAGCTCTTCGGCTTCGCGACGGTCGGCGTGAACCTTCGTGGAACGGGGTGCAGCGGCGGCGCGTGGGACTACTTCGAGCCGATGCAGTCACTCGACGGCTACGACGTGATCGAAGCGGTGGCCGCGCAGCCGTGGGTCGCCCACGGCAAGGTGGGCATGGTCGGGATCTCGTACTCCGGCATCACACAGCTGTTCGTCGCCGCGACCCGTCCGCCGCACCTTGCCGCCATCACACCCCTCGCGGCGCTCGACGACACCTACGACACGCTCTACCCGGGTGGGATCTTCAACGACGGCTTCGGGCTCTCGTGGGCGACCGATCGCGCGCACGACGCTGAGCCTGCGTCGTCGCGGTGGGTGCAGGCGCGGATCGCCGACGGCGACGCGACGTGCGAGGCCAATCAGGCCCTCCGGCTGCAGGCGCCCGACGTGCTCGGCAGCATCGAGGCGCAGCAGTACCGCGACCACCCACGAGGCGATGCGCAGGCGCCGGACACGTTCGTCGACCGCATCGACGTGCCCGTCTTCATCGCCGGGTCCTGGCAGGACGAAGAGACGGGTGCGCACTTCGCCGAGATGCTCGACGACTTCTCCCCCGACGTGACGGTGAAGGCGACGGTGATGAACGGCGTGCACACCGACGCGCTCTCGCCCGAGCTGATTCCCTCGTGGCTCGAGTTCCTCGACTTCTTCGTCGCGCGCCGGGTGCCGACGATCACCGCGGCCCAGCGCGCCGTGGCCACGCAGATCGTCAGCGCCCTCACGGGGGCGCCGTTCACCGTCCCGCCCGACCGGTTCGATCCCACGGGTGACTACGCGCCGCAACTCGCTGCGTACGAGGCGGAGCCGATGCTGAAGGTGCGCTTCGACGTCGGCGCCGGAGCTGCTGCCGGCGCGCCGAACGCCGCGTTCGCGTCGACGTTCGCCAGTTGGCCTCCGCCGGCGACGTCACCGACGACGTGGTGGCTCGCACCGGGTGGCGCGCTGGCTGCCGACCGACCGTCGAAGGACGACGACGACTCGTACCACGACGACCCGGCCGCGCTCCCGCGCGTCGTCGCAACCGAGCCGTCGGAGGAGCGGCTCGGTGCACCGACGTTCGATTGGCTCCCGCTGCCCGACGGCGACGCGCTCGCGTACGACACCGCGCCGCTGACGAAGGACACGGTGATGATCGGCACCGGCAGCGTCGACCTCTGGCTCGGCTCGACGGCACGCGACACCGATCTCGAGGTGGTGATCAGCGAGGTGCGCCCCGACGGCGACGAGACATACGTGCAGAGCGGATGGCTGCGCGCCAGTCGCCGCGCCCTCGACCGGGCCGACTCCACGCCGCTCCTGCCCGAGCCCACCTTCGCCGAGGACGACGTACGTCCGTTGCCGGCGGGGAGGCTCTCCCTCGTCCGCGTCCCGATCTACCCGTTCGGTCACGCGTTCCGGACCGGGTCCCGAGTGCGCATCACCGTGCAGCCGCCCGGCGGCAACAAGCCGGCGTGGGCGTTCGAGACGCTGCCGCACGACGATGCGGTCACGACCCGCGTCGGCATCGGCGGCGCGCAGGCGTCGAAGGTGGTGCTGCCGGTGGTCGACGGCATCGCCGTGCCGACCCCCCTTCCCGCGTGTGGCACCCTGCGGGGACAACCCTGCCGCCCAGCCGTGGAGCCGTGATCGCATGAGCGATGTCACCGCGACGAACCCGTCCCCAGTCTTCGCGCTCGCCGACGCCTACGTCGAGCGCTTCGCCGCCCTCGACCCCGTGTCGGCGACCGGCGAAGGCATCGGCGGCCACGACCACGAGCTCACCGACTACTCACCGTCGGGCAGCGACGAGCGGGCCGAGCTCGATCGGGCGACCCTTCGGGCCCTGGACGCGGCCGCCATCCAGAACGACGCCGACCGTGTCGCCGCCGAGGTGCTGCGCGAGCGCCTGGTGCTGTCGCTCGAGGAGCACGACGCCGGTGAGCGCCTGCGCGACCTCCGCGTGCTGGGCAGCCCGGTGCAGTCGGTGCGGATGGTGTTCGACCTCATGCCCCGAGAGTCGGCGGCCGACTGGCAGTTGATCGCCGAGCGCATGGCGCTCGTCCCCCAGAGCCTGGCGTCGATCGAGGCCGGGTTCACGGAGGGTGTCGCGCAGGGCATCGTGGCCGCGCGCCGTCAGGCGGTGGCATGCACGCAACAGGCCGACACCTGGGGTGGCGTCGACCGTCGGGCCGGTGGTGGAGACGGCGGCACCGCCGCGGCCCCTTTCTTCCTCGCGCTCGTCGACGGCTACGACGCGTCGGGCATCGGTGACACGCACCTCGGCACGCGACTGCGCGAGCTCGCAACGCGCGCCACCGAGGCCTATGCAGCACTCGGCCGCTACCTGGTCGAGGAGTACGCGCCCCACGCGTCGGAGCACGACCCCGTCGGTCGAGAGCGGTACTCGCTGTACGCGCGCGACTTCAACGGCATCGAGCTCGATCTCGACGAGACCTACGCATGGGGGTGGGAGGAGCTGCACCGCATCGAGCGCGCGATGCAACAGGTCGCGGAGCGCATCGTGCCCGGAGCAACCGTCGACGAGGTGATCGAGCACCTCGAGCACGATCCGACACGCACCATCGAAGGCGTCGACGCGTTCCGGGAATGGAACCAGCAGCTGCTCGACACCACCGTCGCCGAGCTCGACGGCACCCACTTCGACATCGCGGACCGCGTGAAGCGCGTCGAGGCGATGATTGCGCCTCCTGGAGGCGCGGCGGCGATGTACTACACCGGACCGTCGGAAGACTTCAGCCGTCCCGGTCGCACGTGGTACCCGACGCTCGGCAAGACCAGCTTCCCGCTGTGGGGCGAGGTGTCGATCTGCTACCACGAGGGAGTGCCGGGCCATCACCTGCAGATCGCGCAGGTGCGTCACCTCGCCGACGTGCTGAGCCGCTACCAACGCACGCTCGCGGGCACGTCGGGACACGCCGAGGGCTGGGCGCTGTATGCCGAACGGCTGATGGGCGAGCTCGGGTACCTCGACGATCCCGCCTACGAGCTCGGCATGCTGCGTGCCCAGGCGATGCGCGCGGTGCGCGTCGTGGTCGACATCGGCATGCACCTCGAGCTCGCGATCCCCGCGCACGAGCCGTACCACTCAGGGGAGACCTGGACACCCGAGCTCGCGCTGCCGTTCGTGATCGAGCGCAGCAAGTTCCCCGCCGACTTCATGGCCAGCGAGGTCGACCGCTACCTCGGGCTCCCCGGACAGGCCATCAGCTACAAGGTCGGCGAGCGCGTGTGGCTGCAGGGTCGCGACGACGCACGCGCCCGGGCCGGCGCCGCGTTCGACCTGAAGACGTTCCACCGCCGTGCGCTCGACCTCGGGCCGATGGGGCTCGACCAGTTGGCCCGCGAGCTCGCGCGCCTCTGAGCGCTCGTGTCCCGCGGCTCAGTGCGCGAAGCCGCCGCTCTCCCCCGAGCCGGGCAGCGCGACCTCGAGCTGGTCGAGATACGTGACGTGACGCTGGAGATCGGCCACGAGCAGGTCGGCCAGGTCGCGTGAGAAGCCGTTGCGCACCACGACGCGCAGCGCGGCGAGGTCTTGGCGGTTCTCCGGGAACGTGTAGGCGGGCACCGTCCATCCGCGGTCGCGCAGGCGTTCCGACACGTCGAACACGGTGTAGTTGCGGTCCTCGGGGTCCTTCAACGCGAACGCGAAGACGGGCAGCTCGCTCCCGTCGGTGATCAACTCGAACGGGCCCAGCGCGGCGATGGCGTCGGCCGCGTAGCGCGCGACGTCGCGCGACGTCTGTTGCACCCGCCGGTAGCCGTCGAACCCGAGACGCAGGAAGTTGTAGTACTGCGCGGCGACCTGGTTGCCGGGGCGCGAGAAGTTGAGCGCGAACGTCGGCATGTTGCCGCCGAGGTAGTTCACGTTGAACACGAGGTCGTCGGGCAGCGCGTCGGGATCGCGCCAGATGATCCAGCCCACGCCCGGGTACACGAGCCCGTACTTGTGGCCCGACGCGTTGATCGACTGCACCCGCGGCAAACGGAAGTCCCACACCAGTTCGGTGTCGATGAACGGGGCGACGAAGCCGCCCGACGCGCCGTCGACGTGCACCGGCACGTCGAGGTCTTCCTCGGCCTGGAGGCGGTCGAGCGCCGCGCAGATCTCGGCGATCGGTTCGTACGAACCGTCGAACGTGGAGCCGAGCACCGCGACCACGCCGATGGTGTTCTCGTCGCACGCGGCCCGCGCCGGCTCGGGCGTGAGGTGGTAGGTGTCACCGTCCATCGGCACCAGGCGCGCCTCGACGTCCCAGTAGCGGCAGAACTTCTCCCAACAGACCTGCACGTTCGCGCCCATCACCAGATTGGGGCGATCGGTCGGCTTGCCTGCCGCCTTCTGGCGGTCACGCCAGCGCCACTTCAGCGCCATCCCGGCGAGCATCGCCGCCTCGCTCGAGCCGGTGGTGGAGGTGCCGGTCGCCTCGTCTTCGTCGGGCGAATTCCACAAGCGGCTCAGCATGTTCACGCACCGCTGCTCGAGCTCGGCGGTGCGGGGGTACTCGTCCTTGTCGATCATGTTCTTGTCGAACGTGGCGGCCATGAGCGCCTGCGCCTGCGGCTCCATCCACGTGCTCACGAACGTAGCGAGGTTGAGTCGCGCGTTGCCGTCGAGCATCAGCTCGTCGCGCACGAACTGGTACGCGGTGTCCGGATCCATCTCCAGCTCGGGGAGCGCGTGGCGAGGCGCTCGCCCCGACTCGCCCGGCCGCGCGTACATGGGGCTCAACAACAGCGGGGTCAGGTCTTCGACCAACTTCTTGTGCAGCGCCATGACTCTCCTCGAGACGGGTTGAAGGCGGAAGGGAGAAGCGTACGAGTCAGCGGCTCGCCGGAGCGGAGATCTGGGCGAGCAGCTCTCCCTCGTCCCAGTACTGGCGGAACGAGCAGATGCGCTCACCCGCGAACTCCGCCACGGTCACGCCGTGCAGCGTGAGCCGACGTCCGGTCGCCTCGATGCAGACGTCGTCGTCCACGACGATCGAACCGCTGTGCGTCGCGGTCATCGTCCACTCCACGCACGCCGCGTCACCGTCCACGTCGAGGGGCGCGAAGGAGAGCTCGATCTCGGAGAAGGAGTCGCCGCGGTCCTCCAGCTCGATCGCGAGCTCGACCGCGGACGAGACCGACATCACGGGCGACCATCCGGACACGTCGTCGGTGTAGAGCTCGGCGATCACGGTGCTGTCGCCGTGCACGCCGGCGGTGAGACCGCGCATCACTGCCGCCGCCCGCTCCGCCCGCGTCCCCATGGTGAAATCATCAGCCCACCACCCAGAGGGGGCATCATCCCCCCGGGATGATTCAGGGGTCGAGCAGACCGGCGGCGCGGGCTCGGTCGACGGCCGCGCCACGCGAGGTGACCCCGAGCTTGCGGTAGACCGCGATGGCCTGCGTCTTGACCGTGTTGCGGGAGACGAAGATCACCTCGGCGATCTCGGCGAAGCTCAGATGCGTCGGGAGGTAGCGCAGGACCCGCAGCTCGGCAGGCGTCAACGGCGATGCGCTCATGCCGAGCGGGCGCTCGGCGGCGGCGACGCGTGCCTGGGTGTCGGCGAGCATCTCCGGGAGCACGCCGGCGTCGGGATACGCCGCGATCAGCTCGCCGGCCTCGTTGACCAGCTCGCGCGCCAGGTCGAGCTCGCCGAAGGTCGCGAGCGCCCGGGCCAGCAGGATGCGAGCATCGAGGGCCACGAAGCGCGCGACCCCGCGCAGGCTCGCGACCAACCAGACGCCGTGCTTCACGAGGTCCTTGGCGTCGGAGCGGCCTTCGTGCGCGCGGACGTACCCCGCGATGGCGTACACCTGGCACATCGCGGCGCGCTCCTCGAAGCCGTACTGCTCCACCACCTCCAAGGCGACATCGGTGTGGCGCATGGCGTCGGCCCACATGCCGGCGTCGGCCGCGAGTCGCGCCATCTGTGCCGAGGCCTGAGCCAGGAGCGGCGGCAGCACGACGCCCAGCTGGAGCGCTTCGGCGCACCACACCTTCGAGCGCTCGGTGTCACCCAGCAGGCGCGACGCGATGCCGGCGATCAGACTGGCCAGCGGTTGATAGGGCGTCCCGGGCTGGTGCTCGGCGTACGCGAGCTCGGCGTCGGCCAGCGATTGCCGCAGCCCGTCCTTCGACACGAGCGCATCGACCAGTGCGACGGCCCCACGCCGGGAGATGCCCTCGGAGAGCGCCCCGTCGAGGTCGTGGGTGTGCAGGACCGCGGCCCAGCGTTCCATGTCGGTCGAGTCGCCGTCGGTGAACGCCACCCACGCGGCTGCGAGCGCCAGCGACGGGCGCGCCGCGATGTCGTTCGCCGGAAAGGCATCCAGCCACCGTTGCACGGTCGCGGTGCGCCCGATCCCGATGTAGTACGCCAGGTGGGCCCAGACGAGATCGGCCACCCGGTCGCGCTCGCCCGACGCGTGTGCGTGCTCGATGGCGCGCTCGATGTCGCCCTGCGACTCGAACCAGCCACTCGCGCGCCGATGGAGCTCCTGCTCGGTGGTCGACTCGCGCCGACGGAGCTCGGCGAGCAGCAGGTCGCGGAAGAGCTGGTGGTAGCGGTAGGCGTCCTGGACGCCGACGCGGTGCACGAAGAGGTTCGAGCGCTCGAGTGCATCGAGCAGCGCCGCGGCATCGTCACGCTCGAGCACGGCGTCGCACGCGGACGGGATGACCAGCTCGAAGATCGCAGAACGGGTGAGGAAGGTCGCCTGGTCGTCGGTGGTGACCCGCAACACCTCGTCGAGCAGGTACTCGGCGACCGCGCGCTCGTCCGAGCCGATCCGTGCGACGTCACCTCCGTCGCGGTGGGCGAGCGAGCTGAGGTAGATGCCCGCGGGCCAGCCCTCCGTGCGCGCCACGACCGTGCCGACCTCGCCGGGGCGCAGGGTGGCTCCCGTCGCCCGGAGCAGCGCCGCCGCTTCGCGCTCCGACATCGTGAGGTCGTCGAGGCCGATGTCGAGCACTGTGCGACTGGCACGCCACCGTGCGATCGGAAGGTCGGGCGCTCGGCGGCCCGCCAGCACCACGGTCGATCCCGTGGACACGTGGTCGAGCAACACTCGCAGCACGCGCAGCGCGGCGTCGCTACGGAGCAGGTGCACGTCATCGAGCATCCAGAGGGTCGGCGCAGCATCGGCGACGACGGCGCCGAAACGGGGTAACACGACGCGAGCGAGGTCGGCGACCGAGAGTGCGATCGCCTCGTAGTGCTCGGCGCCGAGCGCGGTCGACTCCTCGAGCGCGAACAGCAGATGCGACAGCAGCGCCGGCGCGTCGTTGTCGGACTCCCGCAGGGAAACCCATGCCGTCGGCCGGGAATCGACGGCTGCCCACTGCGCGAGAAGGGTGGTCTTGCCGTAGCCGGCCGGCGCGACGACGAGCGCGACACGGCCGCCGCTCGCACCGAGCCGATCTCGGAGGGCGGCGCGCTCGACGACCTCGTCGCCGAACTGCGGAGGACCGAGCGGAGGGTCGACCTGCGCGAGCACGCGGGCGAGATCTCGAGCGCCCGCGAGCGGCGGACGCCGCGCCTGCCCTGCGCGCGTGACCACTCGCTCCTCGCCCTCCCGCACCACCCCGACCACGAAGGGTGATGCTACGTGTCCGCTTCCGATCGACCCAGGGCCACAAGGCCTGCAAACACGTACTCACGGGTGGCCGGGCGGCCACGGATCGCGCGATCGTCGACGACCTTGTCGATCGTGGCCGGTGAAGCGAAACGGCGCCGTGTAGTTCGGGGTGACCGGTGATGCGCTGTCGCGTCCGACGCAGATGCCGCCGCCGACCGGCCCCGCCATCGCCCCGACCGGTGATTTCAGCGGCACGAACAATCATCCCGCCCGGATGATGAGTGGGCGGTCCGCCTGGGTGACACTGGCCGTCAACGTTCGCAATCGAGAGGGTGCACGATGCTCGCTAGTGAGTTCGGTACCGGCCAGGTGTTCTGGTCGATGCTCTGGTTCTTCATGTTCTTCATCTGGATCTGGTTGCTGATCATCGTGTTCAGCGACATCTTCCGGAGCCACGACATGGGTGGGTTCGCCAAGGCGCTGTGGGTGATCTTCGTGATCATCCTCCCGTATCTCGGCGTGTTCGTGTACCTCATCGCGCGAGGCCACAAGATGGCAGAGCACGCACAAGAGGCTGCGCAGGCCCAGAACGCCGCATTCACGCAAGCGGTGCAGCAGGCTGCAGGCTCGGGCACCGGCACGAGCTCAGCCGACCAGCTCGCCAAGCTCGCCGACCTCAAGGCCAGCGGCGCGATCGACGACGCCGAGTTCCAGCGGCTGAAGGCCCAGGTCCTCAGCTGAGCTGACCACCAGCAGGAACGCACGCTCTCTGCCCCTGCACGCCCGGCACGCGTCGCGAGAGGATGCACGCAGCGCGTCCGCCGGGCGCGCAGGACAGGGAGAACGACGTGGCCTACGGAAGTCAGACGACACCGAGCGCGGTCGAACGGTGGCTCGAGGAGCGGATGCCCGGCTACCAGTTCGGCTACGTGCTGCTGCTGCTGTTCATCACGTTCGTGTTCATGGCGTCCGGCATCCAGGGCCCGTGGTCCCGGGTGGTGACGGTCGGGCTCCAGGGCCTGACCCTGCTCGCGGCGTTGCTGGCCGCGCGCACCGGCCGGCATCTCTTCCGCTTGGCGGCCGCTGTGGTGGTGGTGGC
>JBEVIU010000029.1:0-34890 GCA_040510575.1 Acidimicrobiia bacterium
TGCCGGCTCCGTACCGAACGGCGATGCCGTCTAGTCAGGCGAAGGCGGGGAGCACGTCCGCCGCGAGCAGGCGCACGTGGTCGAGGTCGCCGATGTCGAGGAGCTGGAAGTAGACCGTGTCGGCGCCCGCATCGCGGTAGGCGCCGACCTGGTCGACCACCTGAGCCGGCGTGCCGCCGATGCCCGCGGCGAGGTGCTCGCGCGTGCGCCCGATCGCGGCGGCCCGGCGATCGACCTCGGCGTCGTCGGAACCGCACACGGTGGTGCTGGCGATGCTGAAGCGCAACGACGCGTGGTCGCGGTGGACGGCATCACATGCCGCGCGCACCACGGCAACCCGATCCGCGAACTGCGCCAACGGTTGGAACGCCACGTTGAACTCGGAGGCGAACCGCGCCGCGAGCGCGGGCGTGCGCGTCGGTCCCGATCCACCGATCACGATCGGAGGATGCGGCCGTTGCACCGGCTTGGGCAACGCGGGCGAGTCGGTGAGCGTGTAGTGGTGCCCGAGGTGCGTGAAGTGCGCACCGACGTCGGTACCCCAGAGGCCGGTGATCACCTCGAGCTGCTCGGCGAGCATGTCGAACCGTTCGCGGGTGCCCGGGAAGGGCAGTCCGTACGCGGCGTGCTCGCGATCGTTCCAGCCCGCGCCGAGACCGAGCTCGACACGTCCGTCGCTCATCGCATCGACCTGCGCGACGGTGATCGCCAGCGGGCCGGGTGGACGGAACGTGACCGGCGAGACGAGCGTGCCCAACCGGATCGTGCTCGTGTCGCGCGCGAGGCCCGCAAGCGTCGTCCACGCGTCGGTCGGCCCCGGCAACCCGTCGCGGCCGAAGAAGCTGATGTAGTGATCCGATCGGAAGAAGGCGTCGAAGCCGAGCTCTTCACCCAGGCGGGCGAGCGCGAGCTGGTCGTCGTAGGTCGCACCCTCTTGGGGCTCGACGAAGATTCTGAAGCGCATTCGCTCTGTCTATCGCGCCGCCCACCGCTACGCTCCGTCGTCGATGCAGGTCTGGGACCGGCTTGTCGCCGCCACCAACTGGCTCGGTGACCGATTCCTCCGAGCCGTGAACCGACTCCTGGTACGCGGATCGGTGCTGCCGGACCAGCCGTTCTACGACCCGGCCGACTTCCCGTGGGTCGCGCCACTCGAAGCCGACTGGCGGCTCATCCGCGCCGAGCTCGACGACGTGCTCGCCCGACGCGACGAGCTGCCCAACTTCCAGGACATCTCCACCGATCAGACGCACCTCACCGACGACGACCGGTGGAAGACGTACTTCCTCTACGGCTATGGCTTCCGCAGCGACGCCAACTGCGCGCGCTGCCCCGAGACGACCCGCCTGGTCGAATCGATCCCCGGCATGACCACCGCGATGTTCTCGATCCTCGCCCCGCGAAAGCGGATCCCACCCCACGACGGTCCCTACAAGGGCGTGTTGCGATACCACCTGGGGCTGATGGTCCCCGAGCCGGCCGCGAACGTCGGCATCACCGTGGGCGGCGAGCTCGCGCACTGGTACGAGGGTGGGAGCCTCGTGTTCGACGACACCTACACCCACGAAGCCTGGAACGACACCGACGGCACCCGCGTGGTGCTCTTCGTCGACGTGATCCGTGAGCTCCGCGAGCCGCTGCGCACACTCAATCGCCTGCTCATCAGCGCGATCGCGTGGTCGCCGTTCATCCAGGACGCAAAGCGTCGGCACATCGCGTGGGAAGCACGCTTCGACCGCATCCGGGGCACGGGCGCCTGAGGCACCGGCCGCTGAACACCGGCCACTGAAACACCGGCCACTGGGGCCGGGCGAGTCAGTCGGGCAGCTGGTCGTTGTCGTTGAGCACCTTGAAGATGACCTCGGCGGCCTCTTCGAGCAACGCAGGTGTGTGGTCGAGCATCAGGCTCAAGCGGATCAACCCGAGCCCCCGCGGCACAGCCGGCGCGACGACCGGGTTGACGAACACGCCGGCCTCGAGCAGCTCGCGTGCGAGGACGACGGCGGACAGCTCGTCGCGGAAGCGCAGCGGAATCGTGAGGATCGCGCTCTCTGCCGGATTGACCGGGACGCCCCGCTCGCTCAGCAGGTTGATGAAACGGTCGACGTTGGCGCGGAGCTGACCGGGCATCTCCGGCGACTCGCGCAGGATGCGGACCCCTTCGAGCGCGGCCGCGATCGACCCGGGCGTGTTCGAGGCGGTGAAGATGAACGGATCGGCCTCGAGGGTGAGCAGCTCGATCGCCTCGGACGAGCCGATGACCGCACCGCCGCACGAGCCGAGCGTCTTCGAGAAGGTGACGGTGATCAGGTCGACCTCGTCGAGCACGTCGTACTGCTCGACCGCGCCGCGGCCCCGTTCGCCGAGCACCCCGAGGCCGTGCGCCTCGTCGCTGAGCAGGAACGTGTTGGGATGGGACCGGCACACCTCGACCAGGCGATCGAGGGGTGCGGTGTCGCCGCCCATCGAGTAGACGCCGTCGACCATGACGCCCTTGCCGGGCTCGGCCGGCAGGTCGCCGAGGATCCGATCGAGCTTCTCGACGTCGTTGTGCCCGAAGCGCCTCATCGTGGCGCCGGAGAGCTGCACGCCGGTGAGGAGCGAGTTGTGCGCGTCCTTGTCGAGGACGGCGAAGTCGTGGCGGCTGAGCAGCCCGGCGATGGTGCTGATGTTGGCCACGTACCCGGTGGACAGGACCAGCGCCGCTTCGCGCCCGTAGAAGTCGGCCAGCTCGGCCTCGAGGGTGCGGTGGAGGTCGAGGGTGCCGTTGAGGAGCCGGGAGCCGGTGACACCGGTGCCGTACTTGCTCGTGGCCCGCTGGGCGGCCTCGATGACCCTCGGGTGGTACGACAGGCTCAGGTAGTTGTTCGAGCCGAAGTTGATGTAGTCCTGGCCCTCGATGCGGAAGCGGGGACGCGAGGCGCTCTCGACCGTCTTGTAGTACGGCCAGTAGCCCGCAGCCTTCGCCAGCTGGTAGTCGGCGAGGCGCGGGAACGCCGCCAGGCGGTCGCGGAAGAAGCTCGTCGGCTGTTCGTTCAACGCATGCTCCATGTGCTCCAGACCGACGGCCAGACCAGGGGAGTCTACGGTGCTCCGAGCCGACGATGCGGCACTCACCGTGGTCATGCCGGGGCGATCGAGGGCTCGGGGAGGCCGGCGGCCAGCGGATCCTCCAGGATCTGCTTGGCCCGCTTGAGGGCGTACCCCGCCAGCAGGCCGTCCTCGGTGCGCTCGTCGAAGGTCCAGCGCATCGTCAGGCTGCGCCGCCGGTCGGGCCCGCTGGTGGGGGAGCCCGGATCGGTGGTGGGACGCCCGATCACGCAGAACACGCCGATGGTGCCGTACTCGTAGAGGTGGTGGTACCCCGCGTCGAGCCCGAGGCTGGCCAGGTTGGCGAAGAAGATGCTGGCGTACATCGGGTCGTTGTCGATGTACGACTTCGGGAAGAGGGCGAAGGCGTCGGCGAATCGTCCGACCGCCATCACGAGGCGCCGCCCCAGACCCGGCAGCCGCATGATCAGCCCGATCTCGCGGTCCCCGGCGTTCATGCCCGTGCCGTACCGCTCCTCGCTCAGCTGACGGGCCATGTCGGCGACCATGTCGGCGAACGGCTCAGCCGGGTCGAATTTCCGCTTGATGACCACGAGTGGCGAGTCGCCTTTGAGGCTGCGCTTCGCCGAGTACGAGAACCAGATCTCGCGGCGCTGATAGAGGCGACCGCCCATGACGAAGCGGTTCATCGTCGGGTACTGGTCGAGCACCTGCGCGACGGCCCACATCACGAGGTGTTGGATCGTGATCGGCGTGGTCGGGTGCACCTCGTTGAACGCACGGATGTACGCGTCGGCCTGGCGCAGCGCGATCTTCTGATCGAAGTAGAACGCCGACTCGTTTCGTCCGCGCATCATGTACGGCATGATCCGCTTGGCCGGCGAGAGATCGCGCACGAGATCGCCGTCGGGTCGGCGCCACCACATGGCGCCGGACACTACACGGGAGACACCGACCACTCCCGTGCTCCGATAGCGTCACCGGGGTGGCGTTCGCGCAGTTCCTCGCGCATCCCGACGTGGTCGAGCACCTCACGCTGCGCTCGCGGGTCGGGTTCCTCGCGCTGCACGGCGGGCTCGAGCCCGGCACCGGCGAGCTCGCCGGCGCGGCCGCCGAACGAGCCGGCGCATCCTGTTACGCGGTGCACCAACCGAACGACCTGAAGCACCACGTGCCGTCGGTCGAGTCCGACCCCGACGACGCACCCCGGCTCGCAGCGTTCCTGGCCCACGTGCGCATCGTCGTCTCGGTGCACGGCTACTGGAGCCGTCGGGAGGAGCTCGGCCACGCGATCCTCGTGGGCGGGGGATGCCGGAGCCTCGCGGTCGACCTGGCCTCCCGGCTGCGGCGTGCGCTGCCCGACGTGACCGTGGTCGACGACCCCGACGCGATCCCGCCCGACCTCCGCGGCCTCGACCCCCGGAACCCGGTGAACCATGCAGCGCTGGGTGGCGTGCAACTCGAGTTGCCTCCACGCGTCCGGGTGATCGGGCGCGTGGCGGAGCGACCCGAGGCGGCGCCGTACGTGGCCGGCACCCAGACGCTGATCGACGCGCTGGCGACCTTCGCTCGCGAAGTCGAGAGCAACCCCGCACGCGGGGCCGACGCCTGACATGACTCGCCTGGGCGTGGTCGGTGGCCATTCGATCCTGGGTTCGGGCTACGGATCGGCGTTGCCGCACCGTCAGATCGCGATCGACGGCGCGGATGCGGTGACCTTGCTCGAGAGCGACGAGCACGTCGTGCTGCACCGTCACGGTGTCGACTCGTACACGCCCGCGCACCTCGTGAACCATGTCGCGAACCTGCGGGCGCTCGCCGAGGCGGGGTGCGAACGCGTCCTCGCGATCAGCTCCGTCGGTGGCCTGCGCACCGAGCTCGCGGTCGGCACCTTCGTGGCGCCCGACGACTTCATCGCGCTCGACACCTCGATCGCCGTCCACCACGACGCGCGGAGTCACCTCGTTCCGCATTTCGACCAGGAGTGGCGTTCGAACATCCTGCGCGCCGCGAGCGACGCCGGCACACCGGTACGCGACGGCGGCGTCTACTGGCAGTCGACCGGGCCGCGCTTCGAGACCCGCGCCGAGGTCCGCTTCATCGCCCGGTTCGCCGACGTGGTCGGGATGACCGCCGCATCCGAGGCGATCGTCGCCCAGGAGCTCGGGCTGTCGTACGCCGTGGTGTGCGTCGTCGACAACCTCGCCAACGGCATCGCCGAGCAACCACTCACCACTGACGAGTTCGAAGCAGGCAAGCGCGCGACTCGAACCTCGGTCCTCGCGTTGCTCGACGCGATCGTCCCCGTGCTCGCGGGATGACGGTCGCGCTCACCGTCACCGGCGCGGTCACCGTCGACGACGTCGCGATCGGGCTCCGCGCGGTCGACGGTCTGATCACGGAGCTCGGCCCGGCCGTCGCCGCACAGGAGGGCGACGACCACCTCGACGCGGGTGGCGACGTGCTGCTCCGAGGACTCGTGAACGGGCACACCCACGCCGCGATGACGCTGTTCCGGGGCTACGGCGGCGATCTTCCCCTCATGCAGTGGCTGGAGGACAAGATCTGGCCCGCGGAGGCCCGCCTCACTGACGACGACGTGTACTGGGGGACCCGACTCGCATGCATCGAGATGGCCCGGAGCGGCACGACGAGCTTCTGGGACATGTACTGGCGGCCCGTCGCGGTCGCCCGCGCCGTGTGCGACTCCGGAATGCGCGCCACGGTCGGCCCACCCATCGTCGACGGTCTCGATCCGACGCGCGCCGCAGCCGCATGTGCCGAGGCGTCGTCGTGGCTCGACCAGTCGGCCGACTACGCCCCGCAGGTGCAGCCCTGCCTCGCACCGCACGGGATCTACACCCTCAGTGAGGGCGCGCTGGCCTGGGTGGCCGAGGAGTCGGCGACCCGACAGATGCCCGTGCACCTCCACTTCCTCGAGACCGACGACGAGGTCACGGGCTGCCTCGACCGGTACGGCGAGCGACCGGGCGCGTTCCTCGAGCGTCTCGGGCTGCTGTCCGAGCGCACCGTGCTCGCGCACGTCGTGTGGGCCGACGACGACGACCTGACGCGCATCGGCGCGCACGGTGCCACGGTGGTGACCAACCCCGTGTCGAACCTGAAGCTCGCCGTCGGACGGATCTTCCCGTACGCACCCGCCCGCGCGCACCGCATCCCGGTGGCACTCGGTACCGACGGCGCGTCGTCGAACAACTCGCTCGACCTCCTGGCCGACGTGAAGGTGCTCGCGTTGCTGCAGAAGTTCGGCGATCACGACCCGGCGTCGCTGCCCGCCCGCGAGGCCTGGGCGGTGGCCACGGGCGCGCTGGCACCCGCACTGCATTCACACGCCGCGACTGCCGGTTCGATCGACCTCCAGGTCGGCGATCCCGCCGACTTCTTCCTCGCCCGCCGCGACGCACCCGAGCTCGCGCCCGGTCACCTGCTCGACAACCTGGTGTACGCAGCCGACAAATCGGTGGTGCGCACCACCGTCGTCGGTGGTCGCGTCGTGATGAGCGACGGTGTCGTTGCCGACGAACAGGAGGTGCGCGCCAAGGTGGTGGAGTGCGCCCGCCGCCTCGGTGTGCTGTAGGTCAGAGCTCGAACACCTCGAGGCCGACGGCGTAGTCGCAGCCGACCGTCTCGCCCAGCGCCCGGGCGCTGCCGCGCAGGAACGGGTCGGGATCGAAGTCGGGCTGACCGAGCCCCGCGATGTACGCGGCGTGCTCGCGCAAGCTCGCGATCCCTTGTTCGATGTGTGGCCCGATGTCGACGTAGTGCGTGCTCGTGGGAGCGCCCGCGAATCCGACCAACCGCACGCCACTCCACGGCACGGAGCCGGCATCGCCGTTCGGCACGGAGCCGGCATCGCCGTTCGGCACGGAAGCGGCATCAGCGAACAGCCAGCGGTTGCTTGCGTCCCGGCTGGCGTCGAGCAGCGCCAATCCAACGTTGCGGTGGTCGGCCATGTTGAACGAATGGCCACCCCACGACTCGCGGAAGTTGATCGAGAACACTGCCTCCGGGCGATGGCGTCGGATGGCGAGCGCGAGGTCTCGCCGTAGCGGCAGGCCGTATTCGATCAGCCCGTCGGTGTGGCCGTCGAGGAACTCCACCGCGTCGACACCGACCACTCGCGCGCTGGCCCGCTCCTCCGCCTCGCGCACGCGGGCGCACTCGTCGGGCGCCATGCCGTCGATCCCCGCTTCGCCGCGCGTCACGAGGAGGTACGACACCTGCTTGCCGGCCGCGGTCCACTTCGCGATCGCGCCCGCCATGCCGTACTCGAGGTCGTCGGGATGCGCGACGACGCACAGCGCGCGGGACCAGTCTTCCGACAGCGGCTCCATCACGGCTCGGTGCGTGCGCGGGTCAGACGAGTCGGCCGTCGGCGAACACCTCGCGCACGCGCGCTTCGAAGTGCTCGAGCGGCAGCGTGTCGTAGGCGGGATCGAACGCGATCTGATCCCATTCGTCGGCGAACTGCTCGGCGAGCGCGTACGACTCGTGCCCACGGTGCTTGTCGCGGGCGGCCGGGTCGCCACCGAGGTGGTGGAAGTAGTGCTTGCCCTGGAAGTCCTGATGGACCTCGATCATCCAGCGCACCTCTTCGCGCACGTACGGGCGAAGGATCTCCGCCGCGATGCGCGGGTGGTTGGCGACGCTCACGAATTTGCCGATGTCGTGACACAGGGAGGCGACGACCACTTCGGTGTCGGCGCCCGCCCGCTCGGCGAGGGTCGCGGTCTGCAACGAGTGGGTGAGCTGGTCGACCGCGAACCCGTCGGTGATGGAGGCGAGGGCGCGCAGCATGTCCAGCACCCGGGCCGCGACACGCGGTTGGTGCTCGATCGTCGCCGTCGCGATCACGCCCCATTGCTCGGCGGTGGACTCGTCCATCCGAGTGAACGTCGAGCCACTCGTGGTGTGGGCCGTCGTGTCGGCCGTCGTGTCGGCTGGGGTGATGGTCATCCCCCTATTGTTCCCCAGATCGGCCGGGACGCCCAGGACGACGGAACCAGACCCAGAAGCCAAGGCGGAAGACGAACGACGTGCAGATCGACGACAAGCGGGCGGTGTGGATCGGGTGCGGCGTCGCCGTGGGGGCGACGATCGTGCTCACGGCCATCGCCGCGGCGCTCGAGTCGACCGTCAACGGACCGGGGAGCCGGACGCTCGCCCCGCCCGTCCTGTGGGCGCTCGGCGGCGGTGCCGGACTGTGTCTGGGCGCCGGGACCGCGGCGTGGCTCACCCGTCGAGTCGGGCCCGGCGTGCTCGCCGCCGCGGTGGGCCTGGTGCCGTTCCTCGTGTTCGTGATCCTCGGCTACAACGACAAGAGCTTGCGCCTCGAGGACCAGGTGGTCGGCACGCTGATCGTGGTCGTGCTGCCCGGGTTCGTCGCCGCGGTGCTCGTCGCCATCGCAGCCGCGTACGCCGCCCGCATGTTCGGCGCTCGTCAGCCCACGCCGGCCGAGTCCACGTCGGCTCAGCCCAAGCCGGCTCAGCCCAACCCGGCTCAGCCCAACCCGGCAAGGAAGTCCGTCACCACCTGAGCGAGCACCACCGGCTGGTCGCCCTGGATGCTGTGCCCGGCGTCGGCGACGCCCACCGCCACGGTGCCCGGCCGGCGCTGCTCGAGCTCGGCGAGGATCTCATCG
Organism: Acidimicrobiia bacterium; assembly: GCA_040510575.1. Classification (GTDB taxonomy): domain Bacteria; phylum Actinomycetota; class Acidimicrobiia; order IMCC26256; family DASPTH01; genus DASUMF01. Next base: position 8,715 of record JBEVIU010000029.1, read on the forward strand.
GTGATGATGCTCTGCCCGGTCGTGCCGTAGAGGAGGAGCGTCGGCACCTCGATCGCGGCCAGATCGTCCCACAGGCTGGTGTAGTCGGGGATGGTCAGCTCGTCGGCTTCGGTGCGCTCGTCGCGCGGCTTCCACTGCCGTTGATGGCGCCAGACCCACGTGCCGTCGTCGCGCTCGACCGCGTTGTGCAGGATGCCGCGGCGCAATGACGACTCGCTGCGCGTCGGGTTGAACGTCTTCGTGCGGTCGAGGATCTCGTCGAACGACGCGAAGCTCTCCGGGCCGTTCACGAACTCGCCGATCGGCGCGACCCGCGCCGCGTCGATCGTCGGCACGACGTCGACCAGCACGAGCGCGCGCACGAGGTCGGGCGCCCGGGCCGCCAACGCGATCGAGGTGAGGCCGCCCATCGACATGCCCATCACGAGGCGGGCATCGGGGGCGAGCGCGCGGATCGCGACCTCCACCGCCGCCGCGTCGTCGCGGGGTGAGAACAGGGCGTCGGTGGCATCCGAGTGACCATGGCCCGGGAGGTCGACGGCGACGAGCGGGCGCCCGAGCGCGAGGGCGACGGTGTCCCACGTGTGGGCGTTCTGTCCTCCGCCGTGGAGCGCCACGAGCTCGGCCGGAGCGTCGCCCCACACCAGCGCGCTCACGGCTCGGCCGGGCTCGAACTCGACCTGCTCGCGGCGCACCACGAGCGACTCGGAGAGGGGGAGATCCCACTCCTGGGCGTTCTCGTGAAAGAGCCCGAACTCGTCGTAGGTCGCGGTCATGGCGCGGACAGTACCGCCAGTACACTCGTGAGACCCCCCGCACGTCTCGCACGTCCTCGAAAGGCCTCTCTCATGCCCGCGCGCGCCCTCCGCAACGTGGCGATCATCGCCCACGTCGACCACGGCAAGACCACCCTCGTCGACGCCATGCTCCGCCAGACCGGCTCGTTCGACAGCCGGGCCGAAGTCGAGGACCGGGTCATGGACTCGACCGACCTCGAGCGCGAGAAGGGCATCACGATCCTGGCCAAGAACACGGCCGTGCGCTACGGCGACGTGAAGATCAACATCATCGACACACCCGGCCACGCCGATTTCGGCGGCGAGGTCGAGCGCGGCCTGACCATGGTCGACGGGGTGCTCCTGCTCGTGGACGCGAGCGAAGGTCCGCTGCCCCAGACCCGGTTCGTGCTCCGCAAGGCGCTCGAGGGACGGCTGCCGGTGATCGTGGTCATCAACAAGGTCGACCGCACCGACGCCCGCGTCGCCGAGGTCGTGCACGAGGTCGAGGAGCTGTTCCTCGACCTCGACGCCGACGAGCACCAGATCTCGTTTCCCATCGTGTACTGCAACGCTCGCGCGGGACTCGCGTCGCTCGACCCGAACGATCCCGGTCTCACCCGCGGCGTGTCGGACGACGAGGATGCGGCGAGCGACGGGCTCAAGCCCCTGTTCGAGCTGCTCCTCGAGCACATCCCCGCACCGGCCTACGACGAGACGCACCCGTTCCAGGCGTTGGTCACCAACCTCGACGCGTCGCCGTACGTCGGCCGGATCGCGTTGTGCCGAGTCCGTCACGGCTTCATGCAGCGCGGTCAGGTGGTCGCCTGGTGCCGGGCCGACGGCACCATCGAGAACGTCCGCATCACGGAGCTCTACGTGACGGAGGCGCTGGAACGCGTCGACGCCGACGAAGTGGGCCCGGGCGACATCATCGCCATCGCCGGACTGGCCGACGTCACGATCGGCGAGACGCTCGCCGATCCGGACGACCCGCGCCCGCTGCCGGTGATCCACGTGGACGACCCGAGCCTCTCGATGACCATCGGCATCAACACGTCGCCCCTCTCGGGCCAGGACGGCACCAAGCTCACCGCGCGCCAGGTGAAGGCACGGCTCGACAGCGAGCTCGTCGGCAACGTGTCGCTCCGGGTGCTGCCGACCGATCGTCCCGACGCGTGGGAGGTGCAGGGCCGCGGTGAGCTCCAGCTCGCGGTGCTGGTCGAGATGATGCGCCGTGAGGGCTTCGAGCTCACCGTCGGCAAGCCCGAGGTGCTCGTGCGTGAGATCAACGGCAAGAAGCACGAGCCGGTCGAGCGGGTCACGATCGACGTGCCCGAGGAGTTCCTCGGCGTGGTCACGCAGCTCGTCGCCCTGCGCAAGGGGCGGCTCGAGCAGATGGTGAACCACGGCACCGGCTGGGTGCGCATGGAGTACATCGTGCCCGCACGCGGGCTCATCGGCTTCCGCACGGAGTTCATGACCGAGACGCGTGGCACGGGGATGCTGCACCACGTGTTCGAGCGCTACGAGCCCTGGCACGGCGAGCTCCGCACCCGCCCGAACGGGAGCCTGGTGTCGGACCGGCGCGGGCTCAGCAACACGTTTGCGCTCATGAACCTGCAGGAACGCGGCCAGATGCTCATCGGTCCCTCCGTCGAGGTGTACGAGGGGATGATCGTCGGCGAGAACTCGCGGTCCGACGAGATGGACGTCAACCCGACCAAAGAGAAGAAGCTCACGAACATGCGCGCGTCGGGCAGCGACAACACGGAGCGGCTCGTCCCGCCGCGTCCGATGTCACTCGAGCAGGCACTCGAGTTCATCTCAGACGACGAGTGCATCGAGGTGACGCCCGACACGGTGCGACTGCGCAAGGTGATCCTCGAGCAGAGCATCCGCGGCCGTCTCCGGAGCAACGCCAAGCGCTGAGTCCCGGTAGCGTCGTGGCCCGATGAAGCGCTTCTCGCTCAGCCCCGAGGCGTACCGGCGGATCACGCTGCTCGCGGCGATCCTCCTCGCGATCATCATCGTCACCGGGGGAGCGGTGCGCCTCACCGACTCCGGGCTGGGGTGCCCGTCGTGGCCGAACTGCGAGGCCGGACGCCTCACCCCACACTCGGCGTCCGACTACAACGCGATGGTCGAGTTCGTGAACCGGATGTTCACCGGGCTCGTCTCGATCGCGGTGATCGTGGCCGTGCTCGGCAGCCTGGTGCGCGCGCCCCGACGGCGCGATCTCGTCTGGCTGTCGTGCGGCCTGGTCGTCGGCGTGTTCGCGCAGGCGGTGCTCGGTGGTCTCACCGTGTTGTTCGAGCTCAAGCCCGGGTTCGTGATGGCGCACTTCCTCGTGTCGATCGTGCTGCTCACCAATGCGGTGGTCCTGTATCACCGCGCCGGCATCGACGACGACGCGATGGAGCGCCCGAGTGTGCGCGTCGTCAGCGACCGGATCGTCGCGCTGGGTCGCGGGTTGCTCGCGGTGGCGTCGGTCGTGTTGGTGACGGGCACGGTGGTCACCGGCGCCGGTCCCCACAGCGGTGGCGGCAAGGCCGACGAGGTGACGCGCATCGACCTCCGCATCCCCGACGTCGCACGCGTGCACGGCACCGCGGTGATGATCTTCCTGGGCCTCGTGATCATCACCGTCGTCGTGGCGCATCGAGACCGCGCGCCGCGTGACGTGATGCAACGCCTCACCGTGCTCCTCGTCGTGCTCGTCGTGCAGGCCGGCGTCGGGTACACGCAGTACTTCACCGACATCCCGCCACTGCTCGTCGGGATCCACATCGCCGGGGCCACGGCGGTGTGGACCGCGACGGTGTGGGTCTACCTCGGGCTGTTCGATCGGCGACCCGTTGCGGCCCTCGTCGACTCGTCGCCGCCGGTGCTCGCGGGAACCTGAGCGCAGGACTGCCGATGCCCACGCCGTTCGCCTTCGACCGGTCGTGGGACTTCGCGGTGTCGCCGAACGAGCTCTGGGCCACCCTCGCCCGCACCGATCAGTACCCGACCTGGTGGCCGTGGCTGCGGGAGTTCCGGGTGACGGGCGACGGACTCAGCCTCGGTTCGGTCGCGGAGCTCGTGATCCAGGCGCCGCTGCCGTATCAGCTCCACTGCACGATCGAGGTGGTGGAAGCCGATGCCCCGCACGTGCTCGCAGCGAACGTGACCGGCGACCTCGAAGGGCCGGCCCGCTTGGAGCTCCGACCCGTGGCCGACGGGGCGGTGGCGCGCCTGGCGTGGACGCTCGAGGTGCGGTCGTCGTTGCTCCGCCCGCTCGCAGTCGTCGCGCGGCCCGTGCTGGCGTGGGCCCACGACCGGATCGTGGAGCGGGGCCTGGCGGAGTTCGAGGCCATCGCGCTCGCCGAGCCGACCACGCTCGACTGACCGGACGAACGCGGCCGCGTCGGCCTCAGACCGAGGCGGTGGTGCGGGCGCGGCGGGAGCCCATGCGCTGGGCGACTCGCCCGACGCGCTCGATGTAGTTGAGGACGCGGTCGCGCGCTTCCTCACCCGCAGCATCGAGGTTCGTCAACTGGTCGAGGCGCCAGTGCTTCACCACCACCGGAACGAGGATGTTGTCGTGGTGCAAGGTGAAGTCGTACACGCCGACGTCCGCGATCGCCTTCGCGTGCGCGGCGAAGTCGGGCACGCCGGCGCCGGGCATCTCGAAGAACCGCACCTGCTGGTCGATCGCGACCACGGTGCCCGACGGGTCGAGCTCCAACGCAGCCGCGACGAGGTCGCGGTAGAAGAGGTGATGCAGGTTCTCGTCGGCCGCGACGCGCGACATGACCGCCTCACCCGACGGGTCGTCGAGCAGCTTGCCCGTGTTGCGGTGTGAGATGCGGGTGGCGAGCTCCTGCAGCGCGACGTAGGCGATGCCTTCCGCGATGGTCGGCGGGTTGGGCACGATGCCGTTGGACACCTGCGCCATCCGGGCACGCTCGAGCACGCGCAGGTCGATCAAGCGCGACACGGTGATGTAGTCGCGGATCACGATGGCGTGGCGGCCTTCTTCTGCCGTCCAGCGCCGGTTCCACTCGCCCCACACGCCGTCGTTGCCGAAGTGCGACACGATGGCGCGGTAGTAGTGCGGGAGGTTGTCCTCGGTGAGCAGGTTGAGCAAGAGCGCGCTGCGCACGCCCGTCGGCAGACCCGTCGCGTCGGCGTCGAACGGCTCGTCCGATTCGAAGTCGCGACCGCGGCTCCAGGGCACGAACTCGTGCGGGAACCACTCCTTGGCGGTGGTGAGGTGGCGTGCGAGCAGCTGCTCACCGGCGGGCGCGAGCTCGCGCAGGAGGGTCTGGTCGTCCACGCCGTCACGGTAGTCCGCCCGCTCCGCGGATTCGCGATCACGCATCGCGGCGTTATGGTGCCCGCCGATGCAGATCCACCTCGTCGACGGTACCTATGAGCTGTTCCGCCACCACTTCGGCGTGCCGTCGCACGTCGATCGCGCGGGTATCGAGGTCGCAGCGGTGCGCGGCGTCCTCGGCTCCGTCATGGGAATGCTCGAGCAGGGCGCGACGCACGTCGGCGTGGCGACCGATCACTTGGTCGAGTCGTTCCGCAACGAGCTCTGGCCCGGATACAAGACGAGCGACGGCATGCCGCCCGAGTTGCTCACGCAGTTCCCGCTGTTGGAGGAGGGCCTCGAAGCGCTGGGCGTGACCGTGTGGCCGATGGTCGAATTCGAAGCTGACGACGCGATGGCGTCGGCCGCGGCGGTCGCACGGGCCGACGACCGCGTCGAGCGGATCTTCATCTGCACCCCCGACAAGGACCTCGGTCAGTGCGTCGAGGATCCGATCGTCGTGCAGCTCGACCGGCGCAAGGGGGTCGAGATCGACGAGGCCGGCGTGCGTGAACGCTTCGGCGTCGGTCCGGCATCGATCCCCGACTACCTCGCCCTCGTCGGCGACAGTGCCGACGGCTTCCCCGGCCTTCCCGGCTGGGGCGCGAAGTCGGCCGGCATCGTGCTGGCGCGGTGGGAGCACGTCGATGCCATCCCGGATGATCCGGCGCAGTGGGGTGTGGTGGTGCGCAGCGCACCGAAGCTCGCCGCGACGCTCGCGGCCAATCGCGACGCGGCCGCACTCTTCCTCGACCTCGCCACCCTGCGGCGCACCGCCGTGGTGGGCACGGTCGACGACTGGCAGTGGTCGGGGCCGAGCCCCGAGCTCGCGGCCTGGGCGGACCGCCTGGGCGCGGCCGAGCTCCAGGCCCGGGCCGAGCGCCTCGCGGAGCGTCGGGGATAACTGTCACACCCCCGACTTACCGTCGGGGCATGGACGGATTGCTGGTGGTGCTCGGAGTTCTCGTCGTGCCGTCGATCGTCGCGGCATCGGTCGGCGTCGTGCTGGGTCGACGCCGGGGCAGGCCGGCAGCGCAGAGCGCCGAGGCAGCGCGCGACGCGGCGGCGCGGGCCGCGGCCGAACGCGACGCGGCCGTGCACAGCGCGATCGACCATCTCGTGCGCGTGAACCAGGAGATGCTCGCGGGGGAGCGTCGGCTCGGGACCGCCGACCTCGAAGGCGCGAAGTCGCTCATCGATCTGGAGCTCGTGGAGATGCGCAGCGACCTCCAGCAGCTCACAGGGTTGTTGCAGCAGCTCGAGCAGGAGCGCCGCCAGCACACCGGGGAGCTGAGCAGTCAGCTCGCGGAAGCCGGGCGGCACACGCGAGCGCTGGCCGACACGACGCAGTCGCTCCGTGAGGCGCTGTCGAGCACCAGCGCACGTGGACAATGGGGTGAGCGCATGGCCGACGACGTGCTGCGGCTCGCCGGCTTCGTCGACGGCATCAACTATCACCGTCATCGTCCGATCGCCGGCACGGGAGGCATCCCCGACTACACGTTCCTCCTGCCGCAGGGACTGTGCGTGCACATGGACGTGAAGTTCCCGCTGAGCAACTACCTGCGTCACCTCGACGCGACGAGCGACATCGAACGCGAGCATCACCGCCGCGCGTTCCTCAAGGACGTGCGCCTCCGGCTCCGCGAGGTCACCACGCGCGAGTACGTCGATCCGTCGGCGAACACGGTCGATTGTGTGCTGCTGTTCATCCCGAACGAGCAGGTGTACGCGTTCATCCAGGAACAAGACCGCGACGTGCTCGACGACGCGCTGCGTCAGAAGGTCGTGTTCTGCTCTCCGCTCACCCTCTTCGCGGTCCTGGCCGTGATCCGGCAGGCCGTCGACAACTTCCGGGTGTCGCAGACGTCGCAGGAGATCCTCGCCGTGCTCCACGGCTTCCAGAAGCAGTGGGACAAGTTCGTCGAGCAGATGGACAAGGTCGGGCGCAGCCTCAAGACCGCCGGCCACGCGTTCGACGAGCTCGAGGGCGCGCGCCGCCGTCAGCTGGAGCGGGAGCTCGACAAGATCGACGCGGTCCGCCGCGACCAGCGCCTCGACATCACCGACATCACGCTCGATCCGGCGGCAGCACCGTCCCTCGCGCTCGAAGCCTGAGGTCACGGCCCACAACGACACGCGGTGTCGACCGTGAGCGTGAGCGTGAAGCTTCGACCAGATGGGCCGTGGGTACCATCGAACCGTGGTGCTGTTGCTCGTGCTGTTGCTGCTCCCGATCGTCGAGATCGCGGTGATGGTCCAGGTGAGTCACTGGATCGGCGGGTGGGAGACGATCGCCCTGGTGCTCATGGTGTCGTTCCTCGGCGCGTGGATCGTGAAGCAACAGGGGATCGGACAATGGCGACGCATCCGCGCCGAACTGGCCATCGGACGAGTTCCGGGACCGGCCGTCGTCGACGGAGCGCTGATGCTCTCCGCCGGGCTCCTCTTCTTGATCCCGGGCTTCGTCACCGACCTGGTCGCGGTGTTGTTGCTCATCGCACCGGTACGAGCACTCGTCAGAAGCGCGCTGGCCCGCCGTTACCGGGTGGTGGCGGCCGTCCATTCGAGCGGGAGCGCGGGGAACCGCGGCGACGTGCTCGACGTCGGTTCGCGGCCGCGGGGTGAGCGAGTGCAGGACCAGCACCCGGAGCTCGGCCCCTAAAAAACGCCCGTCGAGGTCGGGCGAGCCCTCACACCGGTCGGAGCAGCTCCGGCGCCACCGGCGCGTCGACCCGGCGCAGGAGGTTCTCCGGCCGCTCCAGGCCCGTTGGGCCCGCGATCCGGTCGGCGATCTGCACGTCGACGAGCTCGAAGCCGTGATCCTCGGGTGCGCCGAGCCGGGCCATCATCGCGTCGAACAACCGTGCGGGCAGCACGCGGCCGACGCCCGCGACGAGCCACACGATCGTGGTCGCACGGGTGAGGTCCTCGAGCACGCGCGTCGTGCCGTGCGGCACGAGCGCGCTCGTCGGGCTCCCGCCGGCGATCTCCACGAGCACGTGGGAAGGCTCGAACGCCGCGGCTTCGGTCACGTCGACCGGGCGCGCGACGGCATCGCTACGGGCGAGGCGTCGGTGCCAGTGGTCGTCACCCGTTCCGCGCACGGCGAGCACATCGAGATCCGGACGAGACGAGAGTGCCTCGCCGGTGAGCTCCGGCCACCCGAGCACGGCGATCGGTCGATCGTGTGGGAAGGGGAGCACGCCGGCGAGTCGTCCTGGCGTGCGGTCGTCGCGCACCAGGGCTTCGGCCTCCCACGCTGCATCCGACGGGTCAGGAGCGGCGAGCACACGCGCGCAGAGCCACCAGAGCAATGGCGACGCCGTGTGGTGATCGACGAGGCGTCGACAGGCAACCACGATGCTCGCCGGGTCGTCGTCGAAGGCGGCGAGGCAGTCGGCGGCCTCGGCTACGAGGGTGCGGTCGTCCTCCGCGCTGCGGGCGATGTAGCGCAGGCGTTCGAAGGGGAGCACGCGGTGCACGCTACCGGGCCGTCCGCTCAGGGCACCGGGAGGGCTCGCCCCTAGCATCGCAAACGTGGAGGTCAGCGTCTCGCGCCCCGTGGTCGCGCTTCCCACCGGGCTGGCCGAGATCGGGACGCGCGTCGAGCAACGCATCGACGCCGCGCTCGCGGTCGAGGTGGAGCGGTGGCGTGCGATCGCACCCGAGCTCGCCGCGCCATTGGGTGCGTTGCGCGATCTCGTGGCGCACGGCGGCAAGCGGTTGCGACCGGCGTTCTGCTACTGGGCATGGGTCGGCGCAGGCGGCGATCCCGACGACCCGGTCATCACCGACGTCGCCGCCGCGATCGAACTGCTCCACGCGTTCGCGTTGGTGCACGACGACGTCATGGATGGGTCAGCCGTCCGGCGGGGTGAGCCCACCGTCCACGAGGCGTTCGCGGCCGACCACCGCGCACGAGGAGCACGGGGAGAGGCGCGTCGGTTCGGCGAGGGCGCGGCGATCCTGGTCGGCGACTTCGCCTTCGTGTACGCCGATCGCCTCATGGCCGCGGCGCCGGCCCAGGTGCTCCCGCTGTACGACGAGCTGCGGATCGAGCTGTGCGTCGGCCAATACCTCGATCTCCTCGGCAGCACGAACAGTGGCCGCGACCGCGGGCAGGCCGAGCTCATCGAGCGCTACAAGTCGGGGAAGTACACCGTCGAGCGCCCGTTGCACATCGGTGCCGCGCTTGCGGGTCGATTCGACGAGCTCGGGGGCCCGCTCAGTGCGTTCGGCGTGCCGCTCGGCGAGGCGTTCCAGATGCGTGACGACCTCCTCGGCGTGTTCGGCGATCCCGCGGTCACGGGCAAGCCGGTCGGCGATGACCTGCGGGAGGGCAAGCTCACGCCGCTGGTCGCCGCCGCGGTCGCGATGGCTGGGCCCGACGACCAGATCACGCTGACTCGGATCGGCGAGCCCGGGCTCGACGCCGACGGGGTCGCCGCGCTCCAGTCGGTGCTGGTGACCACGGGCGCCGTCGCCGAGGTGGAGCAGGCGATCGCACTCCGGGTCGACGCAGCCCTGGCCGCCCTCTCGTCGATGCCGATCACCGAGCCCGCACGGGCGGCCCTCGGTGACCTCGCCCGGTTCGTCGCCTGGCGAGACCGCTGAGTCCTCAGCCGTGGGTCATGTGTAGGCTCCGCGGCCGGTGAACTCGGGGCCTGCGATCGCTGTCGACGCGCTCGAGAAGCGCTATGGCGCGACCCGCGCCGTCGACGGCCTGTCGCTCTCGATCAGCGAGGGCGAGGTGTTCGGGCTGCTCGGTCCGAACGGCGCCGGGAAGACCACCACCGTCGAGATCCTCGAGGGCTATCGGCGCGCCGACGCCGGCGAAGTCCGCGTGCTCGGTCTGGATCCGTGGCGCGACGGGCCCGCACTGCGCTCCCGCATCGGCGTGATGCTGCAAGAAGGCGGCCTGTACCCGGGCATCCGCCCACTCGAGGCGCTCGAGCTCTTCGCGTCCTACTACGACGATCCCGACGACCCGGAGAGGCTCCTGACCCTCGTGGGGCTCGACAGCTCCCGGGGCACGCTGGTGCGTCGGATGTCGGGCGGTCAGCAGCAGCGACTGTCCCTTGCCCTCGCGCTCGTCGGTCGGCCGTCGTTGCTGTTCCTCGACGAACCGACCGCGGGGATGGACCCCCACGCCCGGGCAACCACCTGGGCGCTCGTGCGCGAGCTGCGCGAACGGGGCGTCACGGTCCTGCTCACCACCCACGCGATGGACGAGGCCGAACACCTCTGCGACCGCGTCGCGATCGTCGACCACGGGCGCCTGGTGGCGTGCGGAACACCGGTCGAGCTCATGGACCATGCGATCACTGACGACACCTACTTCTCGGCGACCGCCGGCCTCGACGTGACGGCCCTCACGAAGACACTCGGGCTCCCGCCCGCGACGGTGCACGAGATCAATCCCGGCGAATACGTGATCAACGCCGCGGCAACTCCCGCGATGGTCGCGCTCCTCGCCGAGTGGATGCGCGACCGGGGGGTGCTGGTGCGCGAGCTCCGTGCCGGCACGCAGACACTCGAAGACGTGTTCCTGCGCCTGACCAGCGAGGGGCGGGAGTGAAGACCGGCATGAAGACGGGCGTGAAGCCGCGCGCACTGGTCGCGCAGACCCGCATCGAGATGCTGCTGACCATCCGGCGCGGCGAGAGCCTCCTCGTCACGCTCGCGATCCCGCTCGGCATCCTGGTGTTCTTCACCAAGGTCGACTCGGTGAACACGACGCTCGCTCACCCGGTCGACTTCCTGGTGCCCGGCGTGCTCGCGCTCGCGGTGATGTCGAGCGCGATGGTGAGCCTGGGCATCGCCACCGGGTACGAGCGGCGCTACGGCGTGCTGAAGCGCCTCGGGTCGACACCCCTGTCGCGCGCCGGCCTCCTCACGTCGAAGACGGCGAACGTGCTCGTGCTCGAGTTGTTCCAGAGCATCGTGATCGTCGGCACCGGCATCCTGCTCGGCTGGTCACCGTCGGGCGGGCTCGTTGCGGCGCTCGGGCTCATCCTGCTGGGCACCATCGCGTTCGCCGGGATCGGGATGCTCCTCGCCGGCACGCTCCGAGCCGAGGCGAACCTTGCCGTGGCCAACGGCTTGTTCCTCGTGCTGCTCTTCCTGGGTGGCATGGCGTACCCGCTCGAACGGTTGCCCGACGCGCTCGAATGGTTCGCCCGGCTGCTGCCCGCGGCGGCACTCTCCGAGACCTTGCGCGGCGTGCTCGATGCTCACGTGTCGTTCGACTGGGGCGAGCTCGCCGTGCTCGTGGTGTGGGCCATCGCCGCCCCGTTGGCCGCCGCGCATTGGTTCCGCTGGGACGAGTGACCAGAGCCTGGTCAGCGTGCCTGTGCAAGCCCGCGCTGCATCGCCTTCTCGTCGAGCTCTGCGAACGTCCGTTGCGCGATGGTGCCGTCAGCGCGAATGAAGAACGTCTGCGGAAGCTGCGCGACCCCGTAGGCCTTGGCCACGGCCCGGTCGGGGTCGAAGCCGTTCTCCCACGTCGCGTGCTCGTCCTTCGCGAAGCCCTTCGCGTCGCTGCGAATGTCCCGCGTGTTCACGCCGACGACGGCGTACTCGCCGTCGGCAGCTCGGTCAGCGGCCCGAAGCACGGGGAACTCGGCGCGACACGGCGTACACCACGACGCCCAGAAATTGAGGACGACGGGTGTGCCCCGGAGATCGGACAGTCGCAACGTGGCACCGTCGAGCGTCGTCAACTCGAAGTCGGGCGCCGGATCACCGACCTTGGCGACGCTGGGATCCGCGAGCGAGTCGATCTGCGAGCCGGGCGCTGCGGGGGACTCCGTGGTGGCGTCGCCGTCATCGCGCACCGACCACCAAGTGATCCCCGCGACGACGAGCACGACGGCCAACGCGATGCCGCCGAGCATGAGCCGTGCACGACGCGAAGGAGCCGGCGGGGGAGCGGCGGAGCGGGCGGACGCGTCCGCAGCGTCAGATGGCGCGGACGAGGGTGTCGACGGCAACGGCTGCGAAGAGCGCGGCGAGGTAGGTGTTCGAGAACATGAAGAAGCGGATCGCCTTGTCGGGATCGACGCTGCGCACCAGCTTGAACGCCTGAGCCACGAACGCGATGCCGAGCGCGACCGCGGCAACCGTGTAGATCACGCCGACGTCGCTCACGAAGGGCAGGACGAGCGTGGTCGCGAAGACGATCACGCTGTACGCCGCGATGTTGTGCACCGCGACGCGCTCGCCCTTCACCACCGGCAACATCGGGATGCCGGCCGCTGCGTAGTCGTCGCGGTAGCGCAACGCGAGCGCCCAGAAGTGCGGCGGAGTCCAGAAGAACACGATGGCAAAGAGGACCCAGGCCGGCGCTGCGACCTCGCCGGTCACCGCGGCCCACCCGACGAGCACGGGCACCGCGCCGGCGGCACCACCGATCACGATGTTCTGCGGGCTGCGCGGCTTGAGCCAGATCGTGTACACGAACACGTAGAAGAGCATCGCCCCGACCGCCAGCGCCGCCGAGAGCAGGTTCACCGTCGACCAGAGCAGGGCAAAGGCAAGCGCTTCGAGCACCAAGCCGAACACGAGGGCGCGCTGCGGAGCGATCGTGCCCATCGCGAGCGGACGGTGCGCGGTGCGGCGCATCACCTGGTCGCGGTCGCGCTCGATCCAGCAGTTGATCGTGTTGGCCCCGCCGGCAGCCAGTGCGCCGCCGACCAGCACCTGGATCACCAGGAGCACGGGCGGGAACTTGCCCTCGGCCAGGATCATGGCGGGGAGCGTGGTGACGAGCAGCAACTCGATCACACGCGGCTTCGTGAGCTGCACGTACGACCAGACGGTGGCGCCCACCCGTTGGTGCCAGGGTGCGGCCACCGGCACTGAGGGAACCATTCGCGCCACGGGGCCGAATCTAGCCTTGACCTCCGAGGCCCCACGAAGCAGGTCCGCTCCTCTCCACGGGCACGGAATCACCACGGCTACCCTGCCAACGGTGCCGACGTCCGATGTGAAGCAGTCGATCCGCATGACCGCCGACCGGCTGCTGCTGCTCCCCGATGGGGACAGCGGTGACCGCAAGAGCCGTGGCGGCATCCTCATCCCGGCAACCGCGAACCTCGAGCGGCGCCTGGTGTGGGCCGAGGTGGTCGCAGTCGGCCCGACGGTGCGCAACGTCGAGGAGAGCGACCACGTGCTGTTCGCGCCCGACGCCGGTTTCGAGGTGGAGATCCGGGGCGAGGACTACCTCATCCTGCGCGAACGCGACGTGCATGCAGTGGCGTCGTCGCGCGAAGACGGCCAGACCGGCCTGTACCTCTGAGGATCAGCGCTTCGACTTGAGCTTGGTCGTGATCGTCACGGGCACGGCCGCTGGATGGGGGATCGGTGGCGTGGCGCCCACGGCGGCGCGCTCGTCGAGGTAGCCGATCACCGACCGGTAGAGGCGCTTCCCGAGCATCTTGCGCAGCTCGGCGCGCATCGACACGTAGACCGGCTCGGCGCCGGTGAACGCCTCCGGCGCTTCGGTGCACCACCAGGCGAAGTCCTCGCCGCCCTCACCCCAGCCGTCGCGGGCGAACTCGGTGAGCGTCGTCACGACCGTGCCGTCGTCCTGGTCTTCGTCGAAGCGGCGCAACGGAAGCTGCCAGCACACCTCGGGCTTCAGGTCGGCGTGGTGCTGCCCGGTGTTCATGCCGTGCAGATGCAGCGCACAACCAGGACCGGCGGCGAAGCCGTCGCGGTTCAAGAAGATGCAGGCGTCGTCGACGAGACGCGTCTTCCACTCCATCGTGCCGTCGTCGTCCTTGCCCGCCTTCTTGTAGATGCCCTTCTTGCGGCCGATCTTGGCGAACTGCCACTCGTCGGCCGTGAGGTCGAGCGCGGCGCGCGCGACCTGGTCGCGGTCGGCGACGTCACTGAAGTGCGCGCCGTAGGAGCAGCACCCGAGCACGAGCTCGGGCGCCTTCTCCGTGAGCACGCCCTGGCATCCGTTCCCGAAGATGCACTGCCAGTTCGACAAGAGGAAGGTGACGTCGATCTGCCACCGACGTCCCTTGTCCTTGGGGTCGGGGAAGGTGACCCATTCGCGAACGGCGCGTGCCATGCAACTCCTCCGTGCAACTCGTGCAACGCATACTTCTTACCGCGCGCAGGCGCCTTGCGGTGTAATGGTCCGCGCCGCCGGTCAACCACCATCGTCGGGCCCGCTCTGTCCAGGGTCGCGCCGTAGGCTTCGACCGCATGTCGGTCGACCCGCTGCTCGCCGAACTGGAGCTCGTCCTCGGTCCCGATCGCGCGCGCGCGGAGCCCTTGGAGCTGGCGTTGTACGCACGTGACGCGGGCGTCGCGCAGGGTCGAGCAGCAGCGGTGTGCTTCCCTCGTACGGCGGACGAGGTCGCCGGCGCGGTACGGGTCGCGGCGCACCACGACCGCCCCTTCGTCGCACGAGGGAGCGGCACCGGGCTCGCGGGCGGCGCCACCCCGGTGGGCGACCCCCTGGTCATCGTGACCACCCAGCTCGACCACCTGCTCGACGTCGATGCCGAAGCGCGCGTCGCCTGGGTCGAACCCGGCGTGCTCAACCTCGACCTCACCCGGGCGGTGAGCCATCTGGGCCTCCACTACGCCCCCGACCCTTCGTCGCAACAGGCGTGCACCATCGGCGGCAACGTGGCCACCAACGCGGGCGGTCCGCACTGCCTGGCTGCGGGCGTCACGTCGAGCCACGTGCTCGCGGTCGACGTCGTGCTCGCCGACGGGTCGACCGCCACGCTCGGCGGACTCGAGCCCGACCAACCGGGCTACGACCTCAGGGGGTGCTTCGTCGGCAGCGAGGGCACGATGGGCATCGCCACCCGCATCGCGGTGCGACTCACACCGGACCCACCCACCGTCCGCACCCTGCTCCTCGACTTCGACACGATCGAAGCGGCGGGTGCTGCGGTCAGCGCCATCATCGCGGCGGGGGTGGTTCCCGCGGCGCTGGAGATGATGGACGCCGAGATCACCCGCGCGGTCGAGGACTTCGTTGGTGCGGGCTTCCCACGCGACGCGGCGGCGGTGCTCCTGGTCGAAGTCGACGGCCTGCCCGACGGTGTCGCGGCACAGGTCGCGACCATCGACGCCGTCGGCCGCGCCGAAGGAGCGCGCACGGTGCGCGTCGCGGCAGACGACACCGAGCGCGCGCTGCTGTGGAAAGGCCGTAAATCGGCCTTCGGCGCCATTGCCCGCATCGCGCCCGACTACTACCTCCACGACGCGGTCGTGCCGCGGACGCGACTCGTCGAAGTGCTGCGTCAGGTCTACGCGATCGCGGCCGAGCAGCGCCTCACGATCATGAACGTGTTCCATGCCGGCGACGGCAACCTGCATCCGTTGATCGTGTTCGACGCGCGGGAACCCGGCGTGTGGGAGCGTGTGCACCGGGCGGGCGACGAGATCCTCGCGGCGTGCATCGCCGCTGGTGGTGTGCTCTCCGGTGAGCACGGGATCGGCCTCGAGAAGCGCGAGGCCATGCCGCTGGTGTTCACACCAGACGACCTCGACGCGCAAGCGCGCCTCCGCGACGCGTTCGATCCGTCCGGGCGCGCCAACCCCACCAAGATCCTTCCGGCGGGGAGCCGGTGCGGTGAGCTCCAGCGCATCCCCGATGGAGCATGGGTGTGACGCCCGCGACCCCGCTCGAGGGGATCGACGCCCTGGCGACCGCCGTCGCCGACGCGCCCTCCGTGGTCGCGATCGGCGCAGGCACGCAGTGGGAGGTGGGCGGGCTCAGCGAGCCCGATGCCGTGAAGGTGCGAGCGCCGTCGGGCATCGTGAGCTACGACCCCCGCGACCTCACCGTCACCGTGGGTGCGGGCACGTCGGTGGCCGAGTTGAGCGCGACGCTCGCGGAGCACGGCCAGGAATGCCCGCTCGATCCTCGTGACCCGCTGGCGACCTTGGGTGGCGTGCTCGCGTGCGGGCTGTCCGGACACCGACGACTGCGCTACGGGCCGCTGCGCGACCGGGTGCTCGAAGTTCGCTTCGTGACCGCCGACGGCCGCGTCGTCAAGGGGGGCGGGCCGACGGTCAAGAACGTCACCGGTTTCGACATCCCGCGCCTGCTCGTCGGTTCGTTCGGCACCCTGGGCGTGCTCGTGCAGGTCACGCTTCGTTGTCAGCCGCTGGCCGCCGACGCGGAGTGGAGCACCACGGCGCTCGATCCGTTCGAGGTGCGACGGCGCGCGTTCCGGCCGTCGTGCATCGCGTGGGACGGCTCCACCACCACCGTGCTGTTCGAAGGGGTGGCGCGCGACCTCAGGGCCGAGCGCGCCGCCGCCGGCACCTCGCCGGCGAGTGGAGCTCCGGAGCTCCCGCGTGGCCCGCATCGCGGTCGCGTGTCGGTCCGGCCGGCGGTACTCGCCGCTCTCGGCCCGGCACTCGACGAGTGCGGCGTGCGGTGGCTGGCCGAGGTGGGAGTCGGCACCGTGCACGTCGCCGCCGACCACGAGTCCGAGCTCGCCGCAGCCCGGACGGCCACCGAGGCCGTCGGCGGGTGGATGCTCCGCGAAGCGGGCGCGCCGGGGCTCGACGGGTTCGGCGTGACCACACCGAACCGCGCCCTCATGGCGCGCATCCGCGACGCGTTCGACCCGACGCACAAGCTCGGGCGCGGACGTCTCGACCCGCTCCTGTGTCCACGTGAGGTCGAGCTGGAGGGTGCGCGTGGCTGAAGCTCACCTGCACGTCGAGAGCGGCCCGATCGTGCGCCACGGTGTGCTCCCCGTGTCGGAGGACGAGCTCGTGAGCTGCGTCGCGTGTGGGCTGTGCCTCCCGCACTGCCCGACCTACCGCGTCACGGGCCTCGAGCTGGCGTCGCCACGCGGCCGGATCGCGGCCATGCGTGCGGTCGAGCTCGACGGCGCGCCACTCGACGCCGCCTTCCGCGACGCGATGGAGCTGTGCGTCCAGTGCCGCGGCTGTGAGGCGGCATGTCCGTCGGGGGTCCCGTTCGGCCATCTCATGGAGGGCGCGCGCGAAGCGTTGCACGCCCATCCGACGGCCGGCTCCGCTCCGAGCGGCGTGTTCCGGCGGATCGTCGAGTGGTCGGCCTACGTGATCGTGCTACCGCGGCACTGGCTCCTCCTCGCGCTCACGTGGGTGATCTGGTTCGGGCAACGGCTACGCCTCGTGCCCCGTCGGTTCGGCATACCGCAACTGTCTCGGCGGACGCTGCGCACTCCGCTCGTCGCCGACACCGACGCCGACGCGTTCCTCTTCACCGGTTGCGTCATGGACGCCTGGCAGCGCGACGTGCACCGTGCCGCGACGCAGGTGATGCGCGCGGCGGGAGCCCGGGTCGGTCTGCCCGGCAAGGGGGGCGACTGCTGTGGTGCGCTCCACGTGCATGCGGGTCGTCTCGACGACGCGCGGCGGCTGGCGCGACGAGTGATCCGCTCGATGCCCGGCGATGCCGCGATCGTGGTCGACAGCGCCGGGTGTGGGGCTGCGATGAAGGACTACGGGCGCCTGCTCGGCACCGTCGAAGCCCGCGCCTTCGCAGCGCGCGTGCGCGACTTCTCGGAGTGGGTCGGCGAACAGGCGCCCCTCCCGCTGCGGGCAACCGGTCGCACCGTCGTGGTCCAGGACCCGTGCCACCTGCGCCACGTGCAGCGCGCCCACGGAGCGGTGCACGCCGTCCTCGCGCCGGCGTACGACTGCCGCGAGACGGCCGACGACGGCCTCTGCTGTGGCGCGGGTGGCGCCTATGCCGTGCTCCACCCGGAGATCGCAGGGGAGATCCGCGATCGCAAGGTCGCAGCCATCCGTGCCGCGGCTGCCCCCGGCCGAACCAACGGCGTCCCCGGCGATCCGGTCGTGGCGTCGGCCAATCCGGGGTGCTCGATGCATCTCGCGGCGGCGGGGCTCGACGTTCGGCACCCGGCCGAGCTGCTCGCCACTGCACTGGACTTGGGCGCACTGGAGGAGACGACACCCCGATGAGCATGCACGACGTCGAGCATCTCGTGGAACGGCTGCAGTCGATCGAGGAGGAACTGCGCGACCTCGCGTTCGAACGGCTGCGCGCCGCGACCGAAGACGGCGATGCCGACGCGCTGGCCGACGAGAAGCGCTTCCTGCAGGCCCGTCGCGCCATCGCTCGCGCGGTCACCGCGCTCGGGGGACACCCGTCGTTCGACTGACGAGCACTCGTCGAGCCGTCAGGTCGCGGTGGGCTCGATCTCGTTGAGGCGATCGATCAACATCCGCAACCGCGCCCACCCGCGTCGATCGAAACGGAACGCAAGGCGTGGAAGCTCGACGTGATCCTCGTCGGCGAGCTCGGCCGGCGTCGTGGCGATCGGAGTGAGCGAGCCGCGCACCACGATGTCGGCGAACTCGTCGGACAGCGCAGCGATGGTGGACGCGTCGGGAAGCTCGTACACGCGCAGCACGAGCTGGCCGTCGACGAAGCGCAGCGAGTGGTAGTTCCGGTAGAAGGTGAGGACTTCGCGCACCGCATCGTCGACGTCGTCGGTGACGTGGACGAGTCGGAGGTCGTCGTTCGACACGTACCCCGTGGCGAGCAGCTCCGCGACGACGAACGCGTGCCACTCCTTCCAGTACGTACCGCCGGGGGTGTCGAGCAGCACCACCGGCGCGGGCTGCGCCTTGCCTGTCTGCAACAGCGTCAGCAGCTCGAACGCCTCGTCGAGGGTGCCGAAGCCCCCCGGCAGCAGGACGAATCCGTCGGACTCCTTGATGAACGCGAGCTTGCGCGTGAAGAAGTATCGGAAGTTCACGAGCTTCGGATCGCCGTCGATGAACTGGCTGGTGGCCGCCTCGAACGGCAGCTTGATGCTCACGCCGAAGGCGTGCTCCGGCCCGGCGCCCTCGATGCCGGCTTCCATGATCCCCGGTCCTGCGCCGGTGACGACCATCCAGTCGAGCGCGGCGAGCGCGGCGGCGAGATCGCGGGCGTGGAGGTAGAGCGGATCGTCGGGTCGAGTGCGGGCGGATCCGAAGATCGCGACCTTGCGGGCCAAGCGGTACGGCGCGAACACGTGGAAGGAGTGGCGCATCTCCTTCAACGCCGCGTTGGCGATCTTGAGATCGCCACGGTCGGCGCGGTCGCGCGCGAGCCGGAGCGCCGACACCACGAGCTCGAAGATCAGGTCGGCGTCGTCGGGATCGGCGATGCGCTCGACGAGGTCGGTGACCGCGGCGTCGAGCTCGCGGTCGCCGGTGCGGTAGCGAGGCACGCGGGGTCGGGACGCGCGAGCCGGCCGAGATGCCGCCGGTCCGGCGGGTCGCGCCGGCTCGGTCACCGGTCCAGCAGTGTCGACGCCAACTCGGCCAGCGAGGTCTGGGGGCGCGCACCGAGGTGACCGATCACCTCGGCCGCGGCCAGCGCGGCGAGCCGCCCGGCGGTGCCGAGGTCGTAGCCGTGGGTGAGACCGAAGAGGAAGCCGGCGGCGAAGAGATCACCAGCGCCGGTGGTGTCGACGACCTGTGCGACGGGATGGGCGTCGATCACGTGCACCTCGTCGCGGGTGACGACGACCGCACCCTTCTCGCTGCGGGTCAACGCGGCGATCTCACAGTGGCGCGCGACATGCTGGAGTGCGTCGTCGAACTCGGCGACCTCGTACAGCGAGGTGATCTCTGCTTCGTTCGCGAACAGCACGTCGACGTCGCGTTCGATGAGCTCCACGAACTCGGCGCGGTGGCGATCGACGCAGAAGGAGTCGGAGAGCGTGAACGCGACCCGGTTCCCGGCGTCGTGCGCGACCTGCGCGGCATGGCGGAACGCGTCCTTGGCGTCGGGCTCGTCCCAGAGGTACCCCTCGAGGAACAGCACCTGGGCTCGACCGAGCGTGTCGGGATCGATCTGGGGCCGGCCCAGGCGCGACGACGCGCCCAGGTAGGTGTTGAGCGTGCGTTGCGCATCGGGAGTGACGATGATCAGGCAGCGACCGGTCGGGTCGCTGTCGACTGCCGGCTTCGTGGTGAACTCGACCCCGGCGGCGCGGATGTCGTGACCGAACACCGCGCCGAGCTGGTCGTCGTTGACCCGTCCGATGAACGCGGCTGCGCCACCGAACGATGCGATCCCCACCATCGTGTTCGCGGCAGACCCCCCCGACATCTCGGTCGACGGCCCCATCGCCGCGTAGAGCTCTTCGGCTCGCGCGGTGTCGATGAGCGTCATCGCACCCTTCTCGAGACCGTGCGCGCCGATGAAGGCGTCGGGCTCGTGGCTCAGCACGTCGACCAGCGCGTTGCCGATCCCGACCACGTCGAGGCGGGTCACGCGTCGTTCCGGTCCGCCGGGGCCGGTCCGCCGAGGGTCACCGGCACGCGGGAGGTGAGCGACACCGGCGTGCCCTGCACCGGCCCGTGGTCGTGCTCGTGCGCCTGCTCAGGCGGCGGCCGGAGCCGTCGTCCGACGGTGCTGACGCGGCCGTACAGGGTCGTGCGCTGCTCGAGTGGCCGGCCCAAGGGTTCGACGATGCGAGCGAAGTCGGCGTCGTCGAGCTCCTGGCCATGGCTCGCACCCGCGGCGCGGGAGATGTTCTCGTCCATCAGGGTGCCGCCGAGGTCGTTGCAGCCGGCGAGCAGGGCCTGGCGCGCACCGGTGATGCCCGCCTTCACCCACGAGACCTGCACGTTGTCGATCCAGCCCCGGTAGGCGATGCGACCCACCGCATGGATGAGCACGAGCTCGCGCATCGTGGGGCCTCGACGCGACCGCTTCTGCAGGTAGAGCGGGCTGCCCATGTGCACGAAGGGCAACGGGACGAACTCCGTGAACCCGCCCGTCTCCTTCTGGAGGTCGCGCGTCCGCACGATGTGGCGAGCAACGTGCACGGGTTGCTCCACCGTGCCGAACATGATCGTGATGTTGGAGCGAAGCCCGACGGAGTGGGCGACGCGATGGGCCTCGAGCCACTCCTCGGTGTTCACCTTGTCGGGGCAGATGATCGCCCGCACCTCGTCGTCGAGCACTTCTGCCGCGGTGCCGGGCAACGACGCGAGGCCGGCATCCTTGGCCAGGAGCAGGTACTCCCCGAGGGGCATCCCGAGGCGACGCGCGCCTTCGGTGACCTCGAGCGCGGTGAACCCGTGCAGGTGGATCGACGGTGCCGCCTCCTTCACCGCGCGAGCGACCGAGAGGTAGTACTCGCCGTCGAAGTCGGGGTGGATGCCACCCTGGAGGCACACCTCGGTGGCGCCGCAGTCGACCGCCTCGACGACGCGGCGCTGGATCTCCTCGCGGTCGAGGAGATACGGCGTGCCGCGCAGGTTCAGTGAGAGCGGGCCCTTGGAGAAGGCGCAGAACTTGCACTTGAACGTGCAGATGTTCGTGTAGTTGATGTTGCGGGTGCGCACGAAGGTGACGACATCGCCCACCGCCTCGCGGCGTAGCTGATCGGCGAGTGCGGCGACGCGGGTGACTTCCGAACCGCGCGCGGAGAGCAATGTGACGATCTCCTCGACACCGACCTCCTCGCCGGCGCGCACGCCGTCGAGCACGACGTCGACCGACGAGCCGAGGTGCGCGGACGGACGCGCCGACGTGGCGCCCGCAGCCGCGGCGATCGCCGCCGGCGTGAGGACAGTGGGGGGCGACGCTTCGCTGCCGGCCGACCAGTCGTCGTCGCGGGCGAGGGCGTCCATGTCGGAGAGCGCGAGCACCGGGAACCGCACGTCGGGGTGCAGCCAGCGATCGGCGTCGCGCACGAACTCGGGATAGGCCGTGAGCCGCGGGGCGAGCGTCTTGCCTGCATCTTCGGTGGCCGCCCGCAGCAGCTCGAGCGAGGGCCACGGGCGCTCGGGGTTCACGTGGTCGGCGGTGACGGGGGAGACGCCACCCCAGTCGTCGATCCCGGCCGCCACCAGGGCACCGAGCTCGTCGGGGTCGGAGAGGTTCGGCGGGGCCTGGACGTGCACCTCGGGCGGGAGCAGGAGGCGGGCGGTGGCGATCGCCCGCAGGTACTCGTCGCGGTCACAGGCGTCGTGCTTGGCCATGGCCGTGCCCGCCTTGGGCAGGAAGTTCTGGACGATGACCTCCTGCACGTGGCCGAACCGAGCGTGCGAGTCGCGGATGGCCACCAGCGCGTCGATCCGTTCGGCGCGCGTCTCGCCGATGCCCACCAGGATGCCGGTGGTGAACGGCACCGCGGCGCGGCCCGCCGCCTCCAACGTGGCCAGCCGGCGCTCGGGGGTCTTGTCGGGTGCGCCGGCGTGCGGGCCTCCCGGCTCGCCGAGCCGGGCCGCGAGCGTCTCGATCATCATCCCCTGCGACGGCGACACCGCCCGCAGCAGCTCGAGCTCGGCCTCGTCGAGCGCGCCTGCGTTGGCGTGGGGGAGCAGCCCCGTCTCCTCGAGCACCGCTCGGCACGCCGCGGCGAGGTAGTCGACGGTCGAGGTGTAGCCGTGAGCGTGAAGCCATTCCTGCGCCACCGGGTACCGCGCCTCGGGTGCCTCGCCGAGGGTGAAGAGCGCCTCACGACAGCCCATCGCAGCGCCGCGGCGCGCGATCGCGAGCACCTCGTCGAGCGTGAGGTAGGGGGCGTCGAGGCGGGCCGGCGGCTTCGCAAACGTGCAGTAGCCGCATCGATCGCGACACAGCATGGTCAGCGGGACGAACACCTTCGGCGAGAAGGTCATGCGGGAACCGTGGAAGCGGTCGCGGAGTCGTCCGGCCTCCTCGATCAGGTCCCCGAGTGGGACGTCGATCAGCGCGTGCGGGTCGTCGGCAGCGAGCGCGGCGAGCGATGAGACGGGCATCCGAGGCAGCCTAACGGCGATGATGGAAACCATGGATGAGGCGACGGTCGCCGCGTACGAGCGCGCCGCGACCGAGTGGCGCGACCAGCGACCCGCGAAGTTCCTCGACCGCGCGGAGCACCTCGCGGCGCTCGTGCCGAACGGCGCGGTCACCGCCGACCTCGGATGTGGCGCCGGACTGCATCTGCCGTTCCTGGGTCGTCCGGCCGTCGCGCTCGATGCGGCCGCGGCGATGGTGAGGATCACCCGCGACGTCGCCGCTGACGCGATGGGCGTGCAGGCCGACCTCGAGCACCTCCCGTTCCGGCGAGGCGCACTCGGTGGCGCGTGGGCGCGAGCGAGCTACCTGCACGTGCCGCGCACACACCTTCCGGCAGCGCTTGCCGACTTGCACCGCGCCACCGCGGTCGACGGCTACGTCCACCTCTCGATGGAGCCGGGCAGCGAGGACGGAACCGCGCCGGACGATGCGTTCCCGGGCCGGTTCTTCGCCCGGTGGTCGCTCGACGCATTGCACGACGTCCTGGTCGGAGCCGGCTTCGACGTGGTCTCGCTGGAGCTCGATCCCGACGACGACACCTGGATCCACGCGCTCGCGCAGCGGGCGCGCACGTTGCCCGACACGGTGGGCCCGGGGATGCGGCTGCTGGTGTGCGGCCTGAACCCGAGCGTCCTCTCGGCCGACGTCGGTGTCGGCTTCGCCCGCCGTGGGAACCGGTTCTGGCCCGCCGCGCTCGACGCCGGCATCGTCACCGCCGACCGCGACCCTCGGGACGCACTGGTGCACCACCGCGTCGGCATGACCGACCTGGCGAAGCGGGCGACGGCCCGCGCCGACGAGCTCAGCCGCGACGAGTACCGCGAGGGGGCCGCTCGCGTCGAACGGCTCGTGCAATGGCTGCGCCCCGGCGCGGTCTGCTTCGTCGGCCTCGCGGGCTACCGCGCGGCCGTCGATCGCAGCGCGGTGCCCGGCGTGCAGCCGGAGCGGTTCGGCGACGTGCCCAGCTACGTGATGCCCAGCACCAGCGGCCTCAACGCGCGGACGACACCGGCCGAGCTCGCCGACCATCTCCGCGCCGCCGCGAAGCTCGCCGACGATTCACTGGGGCTCGCGTCGCAATGATCGTCGGCTGGATCCCGGTGGCCGACGTTGGTCAGTTGCCGACTTCGGCCCGGCGCTTCTCGATGGTCGTGAACGCGTCACGGAACGAGTTCGCGAACGATTCGACGCCTTCACGCTCGAGGGTTGCCGTGACGTCGTCGATGTCGACACCCGCGGCGGCGAGATCGGCCATCACCTGGTGCGCCTCGTCGACGCCCTGCGCGACCGTGTCCGCTCGCTGGTTGCCCTCGCCGCGCTGCAGTGACTCGATCGACGCGGGCGCAAGTGTGTTGACGGTGTCGGGGCCGATGAGCTCATCGACGTAGAGGGTCGACGGGTACGCGGGGTTCTTGGTCGACGTCGACGCCCAGAGCGGTCGTTGCAACCGCGCGCCAGCCGCCGCCAGCGCGTCCCACCGAGGACCGGCGAACCGATTGCGGAACAGCTCGTAGGCCAGCTTGGCGTTCGCCACCGCCGCCTTGCCGCGCAGCGGGGAGTCGTCGGGGAGGCGCGGATCGGTCTCGGTGTCGACCCGGCTCACGAAGAACGACGCGACCGAGGAGATCTTGGACACGTCGCCGCCGGTCTCCGCCAGGCGTTCGAGCCCCTTGAGGTACGCCTCGATCACGAGCTCGTGGCGGGCGATCGAGAAGATCAGGGTGACGTTGACGTTGATGCCCGACGCGATCGTCTCCTCGACCGCCGGGATCCCCTCCAGGGTTCCGGGGATCTTGATCATGAGATTGGGACGGTCGACGCGCGCGAACAGCGAACGCGCGGCGGCGATCGTGCCGGCCGTGTCGTGTGCCAGCTCGGGCGACACCTCGAGCGACACGAAGCCGTCGCCGCCGTCGAGTGCGTCGTACACCGGCCGGAGCAGATCGGCGGCCGCCTTGATGTCGTCGACGACCACGCTCCAGTAGGTGTCCTCGATCGACAGGCCCGACGTCGCCGCCGCCGCCAGCGCCTCGTCATACCCCTCGCCCGCGTCGATCGCCTTGTCGAGGATGGTCGGGTTCGACGTCACGCCGCGGATGCCGTCGACGGTGATGAGCGACTGCAGGCCACCGCCCGACAGCAACGGTCGCGCCAGGTTGTCGTACCACGGGCTCTGTCCGAAATCGTTGAGCTTGGCGATGGCACTGGTCATGAACGTGCTCCCTGGTCGAGCAGCGTGCGTGCGCGCGCCGCGACGTTGTCAGAGGTGAAACCGAATTCGGCGAGGACGGTGCCACCCGGCGCCGACGCGCCGAAGTGGTCGATGGCGACGGTGTCGTCGGCGTAGCGGTCCCAGCCGAAGCTCGAGCCCGCCTCGACGGCAAGGGTCGGCACGCCCTTCGGGAGCACCGACGCCTGGTAGTCGGCCGGCTGGGCGTCGAACAGCTCCCAGCAGGGGAACGAGACCACCCGCACCGAGCGGCCTTCGGCGGCGAGCGCTTCAGCCGCGTTCACGCACAGCGACACCTCGGATCCGGTGCCGACGAGCACGAGCTCCGGGACGTCGCCGGTCTCGTCGACGAGCACGTACGCGCCGCGAGCGAGCCCGACAGCGCCGCGCTCGGCGGTGCCCACGAGCACAGGCGAGTTCTGGCGAGCGAGCACCATCGCGGTGGGCCCGTCGGAGTCGATGTGCAGCCTCCACGCCAACGCGCACTCGTTGGCGTCGGCGGGCCGTATGACGCGCAGGTTGGGCATGGCACGCAGTGACGCGAGGTGCTCGATCGGTTGGTGGGTCGGGCCGTCTTCGCCGACGCCCACGGAGTCGTGGGTCCACACGAAGGCGGTCTTGTACTGCGAGAGCGCAGCGAGGCGCACCGCGGGGCGCATGTAGTCACTGAACACGAAGAACGTGCCGCCGGCGGGGAGCACCCCGCTCACCGACATGCCGTTCATGATCGAGCCCATGCCGTGCTCGCGCACACCGAAATGCAGCTGGCGACCTCGGAACTGGTGGGTGCCGATCACCTCGCTCTCGTCGAGCAGCGTGCCGGTGTTCTCGCTGAGGTCGGCGCCGCCCGCGAGCAGCCCGGGAACCACGTCGACGATCGCGCTCAGGATCTTCCCCGACGCCCGGCGCGTGGCCACCGATTCGCCCGGCTCCCACGTCGGAAGCTTCGCTTCCCAACCCGGGAGGCCGCGCTGCGCGAGACAGGCCTCGTACTCCTCGAAGAGCGGAGCTTC
>JBEVIU010000030.1:0-6739 GCA_040510575.1 Acidimicrobiia bacterium
CCGGTGGTGTGCTGCTCGACGACGTCACCGCGGAGCGCGCGGGGGTGAAGGTCGGCGACATGGTCGCGCTGCAGCTGTCACGGGGATTGATCGAGGTGCCGCTGCTCGGCGTGTTCCGCAACGACAACTTCATCGGGCTCTTCGGCCAGGAGATCCCGATCATCGTGAGCCCCCGCACGCTCGAGCTCGGTGCCGTCGACGGGCAGGACACCGTGGTGTTCGTGCGCGCCGCACCGGGCGACGAAGATGCCGCTCGCGCGCAGATGGAGAAGGCGTTGGCGAGCGACTTCCCCAACATCGACGTGTTGACGCGCGACGAGTTCCGTCAGCAGCAACAGGACCAGGTGGACCAGTTCCTCACCGTGCTGATCGCGATCCTCGCCCTGTCGGAGATCATCGCGATCCTCGGGATCGTCAACACGCTCGCCCTGTCGGTGTTCGAGCGCACCCGCGAGCTGGGTCTGCTGCGCACCGTCGGGATGTCGCGTCGTCAGCTGCGACAGATGATCCGGTGGGAGTCGGTGGTGATCGCGCTCATCGGTGCGGTCGTCGGGCTCGCGCTGGGCCTCTTCTGGGGCTGGGCGTTCACCCGGTCGTTGCGCAGCGAGGGCCTCAGCGTGTTCAGCGTGCCCGTGGCCGAGATCCTCGTCTTCGTGGTGTTCGCGCTCGTCGCAGGCCTCGTGGCGGCGATCGTGCCGGCCTGGCGGGCGTCACGCCTCGACGTCCTCGAGGCGATCGCGACGGAGTAGACCACCGAACAGGAACAGGTGGCTCCGGGCTCAGGCGCGAGTCGGCGCTACGATCACTGGCTCACCAAGGGCGGTTAGCTCAGTCGGCAGAGCACTTCCTCGACACGGAAGGGGTCAGGCGTTCAAGTCGCCTACCGCCCACCACGAAACTGCTGGTCAGCCTCGCGTGCCGCTCGCGCATCTCGATCGCCTTGTGTCACGCCTGCGTGACGATCACCACGATCACCGCGACGAGGAACTCTCAAGGGGACTCGCTGAAGGTGCCTGTGGCGCCGGGAGGGGGCTCGTCGAGTGAATGCCGCCTTGTTTCGCGTCGATCTCGTTCGGTAAAATCCCTTCCACACGTTGTAGTTGTTGGGTCTCGGGGATGGGAGGCGTGATGGCAGCGACGGAGCGATCCTCGAAGCGGTACTTCTGCACAGAGCACGGGTTCGTGCACCCGGACGACGAAGTGGCACGGACGTGCCCCGACTGCGGCGCACCCGTCACCGAGATCGGCGGCAGCGGCTGACCGCCGACCTCGTGGCTACTCCACAGCCCCTGATCTCGGTGGGCGTGTGCCCGCCGTGTCGTGACGAGGTGCCTCGCAGTCCTCGCAGTACGAGACTCGCTCGAGGTTGTGCCAGCCGCAGACGCAGTGCCATTTGATGCCGGCCCTGAGCGCGAGGCGATCGAGCACGGCTGTTTCGTCATCGGTCGCTACGGCGTAGAGGCGCATGAGTTGCTCGGCCATCGCGTGTGTGCGCCGTACTTGCATGGTCGGTCTCCCGGGGTGAAGCGACCTGCCCCGTCGTGATCCACATGTGCCCTTCCCTCGCATCGTCGAAACGGCCCGCACGCGTGGCAACCGTCTCGAGCGCGACGTCGGACACGGCTTCCTCAGCCCAATTTCGAACTGGCGTCAATATGGCCGGATAATCCTGCCGAACTGACGCCGGTTCGCGGTCGAGCGCCTCGGTGCAGCGCCTGGAGGCGCCTCGATCAGCGTTCGCTGGTCGGCATGGTGTTGTGAGCCACGTCCTTGAACGGCATCGTGCGATCGGGTGACGCTTCGCGGGGCAGGTCCATCACGCGCTCGCTGATGATGTTGCGCTGGATCTCGGTGGTGCCACTCACCAGCGACGCGGTCTGACGCGACAGATAGCCCATGCCGCGCATCGCCGAGCGCGTGTCGTCTTCCTCCCACACGGCCGCGGGGGTGCCGGCGATCTCCATCGTGATGTCGGAGCGACGGATGCTGTTCTCGGAGTTGAGCAGCTTGAGGATCGAGCTCGCCGCGGGCGGCACGAGGCCCTTGCGCATCGCGGTGGTGACGCGCGGCCCGGCCTGACCGGCGACTCTCGAGTTGATGTGCGCTTCGGCGACGAGCTGACGCGTGTGCGAGTCCTTGTTCACGCCGCGCGCTTCGGCGAGATCGAGGAGGTCGTCGCGCCGACCGGCACCGGCCGACGCCATCGCCGCGAAGCCGCCGCCCGGCGGCAGGAAGTACTCGGAGCCGCCGTTCAGCACGTTGCGCTCGTGCACCAACAACCGCGTCGCCACGTTCCAGCCGTCGTTGAGCTCGCCGAGCAGCGCATCGGCCGGCACGCGCACGTCGGTGAAGAACTCCTGACAGAAGCCGGTCTGGCCACTCACCAGGCGCAGGGGCAGGATCTCGAGCCCTGGCGCGTCCATCGGGATGATCAACACGCTCATGCCGCGGTGCTTGGGCACGTCCCAATTCGTGCGCACGAGGCACATGCCCATGTCGGCCTTGTCGGCGGTGCTCGTCCAGATCTTGGAGCCGTTCACGACCCACTCGTCGCCATCGCGGTCGGCCCGCGTGATCGCGCTGGCGAGGTCGGAACCGCCGGTGGGCTCGGAGAGGAACTGGATCCACAGGTCGGTGCCGTCGAACATGCGAGGGAGGTAGTGCCGCTTCTGCTCCTCGGTGCCGAACTCGATCATCGCGGGCGCGTTCATGCCCAGCGTGAGGTTGAACTGCGCGAGCGGCATGAAGTCGAAGCCTGCCACGCCCGCGTTGAACGCCCGGCCGTAAGCGAGGGGCAGGCCCTGACCGCCGTACTCCTTCGGGAACGCGATGCCGCCGAACCCGCCGTCGGCCGCGATCTTGAGGATCGCGCGACCGCGGGCGATGTCGTTCTCGGGATCGAGGTCCCGGGCCCGCATCCAGTCGCCGACCTTGTCGTCGCCGTTCGTGGCGCCGACCGCGCCCGCAGGCGTCAGGTGCTCGACGGCCCAGGCCCGGACGCGGGCGGTGTAATCGTCGATGCTCTCGGCCGGTGCCTGACCCTCGGTGACCGTCATGTGCTCCCTTTCGCGACGCGTGACCCCCAGGATCGCAGGAACGGGGCCTGGGTGCACGTTCAGCATGCGTCGTTCTCGGGCTGCCGGGGTACACCAGGAGATGTGCCCGTCGATCGAACCGCCGCCTCCACGTTCTCCGCTTCGGTCGACGCGCCCAGCGAAGCCCGGAGATTCGTGCGGGAAACCTTGGCCGGTTGGGGTCGTGAGATGGCGATCGAACCGGCCCAGTTGCTCGTGAGCGAACTGGTCACGAACGCCGTGGTGCACGGCGGACACGGCGTCGTGATCGTGCGGGTGTCGGTCGACGAACCCTGGCTGCGCATCGAAGTGTCCGACGCGAACGCTCGTGAGTACCCGCGGCTCAAGGTGCCCCACGACAACGGGGCGCGCGGGCTCCACATCGTCGATGCAGTCGCGTCGGCGTGGGGGTGTTCGCCGGTCGGGGGGCGCAAGACCGTGTGGTGCGAGGTTCCCCTGGTGGCCGGATCACGAACGACGGGCTGACCCGGACCACCGGCGAGGGCTCGCGAATTTCGTTCAGGATCAGTCACCAGTACGCTCCTCGCACTCGGATCGAGGGGCGAGCGCACGCCGATGGCGGAGTTGATCAAGCGGTTCTTCGTGGGTCGGCCCTTGGCCACCACGCAGATGGAGCACCAGCGGTTGTCGAAGACGATCGCGCTGCCCGTGTTCTCGTCGGACGCGTTGTCGTCGACCGCATACGCCACCGAGGAGATCCTCTTCGTCACCGCAGTAGGCGCGTCGAGCCTTGCCCTCGGGCTCAGCAAGCTGGTGCCGATCGCGGTGGTCGTCGCGATCCTGCTCACCATCGTGATCGTGTCGTACCGCCAGGTGATCTTCGCCTACCCGGGAGGCGGCGGCTCCTACATCGTGAGCAAGGTGAACCTGGGCGAGTACCCGGCCCTGGTCGCTGGGGCGTCGCTGATGGTCGACTACGTGCTCACCGTCGCGGTGTCGATCTCCGCGGGCGTCGCGGCGATCGTGTCCATCCCTGCCTTCTCGAGCCTCGCCCAACACCGCGTCGAGCTCGGGCTCGCGCTGATCCTGTTCATCACGCTCCTCAACCTGCGCGGCATCAAGGAGTCGGGGCAGATCTTCGCCATCCCCACCTACGTCTACATCGTGGTGGTCGGCGCGTTGATCATCATCGGACTGGTCGGCTCGTACCTCGGCGACGTGCACAAGGTGCCGTTCGACCCTGAGCTCTTCGCCGGCAACGCGGAGTTCGGCGGGTCGTTGAGCTTTTTCCTGTTGCTCAAGGGTTTCTCGTCGGGCGCGGTCGCGCTCACCGGTGTGGAGGCGATCTCGAACGGTGTGCCGATGTTCCGTCGCCCCGAGGCGAAGAACGCGGCGGCGACGATGGTGTGGATGGGCGTCGTGCTCGGCACGCTGTTCTTCGGCATCTCGCTGCTCGCGCAACGTCTGCACCCGTACCCCAGCCACGAGCGCACCGTCATCGCCCAGCTCGGCCTCGCGGTGTTCGGCAACGGGCCGTTCTTCCTGTTGCTGCAGTTCGCGACCGCTGCCATCCTCACGCTCGCGGCCAACACCGCGTACAACGGTTTTCCCGGCTTGTCGTCGATCATCGCGAGAGACGGCTACCTCCCGCGCCAGTTCGCCAACCGCGGCGACCGGCTCGTGTTCTCCAACGGCATCGTGTTCCTCGCGTCGTCGGCCGCGGTGCTGGTGATCGCGTTCGGTGGCATCACCAATGCGTTGATCCCGCTGTACGCGGTCGGGGTGTTCACCGGGTTCACGCTGTCGCAGATCGGGATGGTGAAGCACCACTTCGCCGACAAGGCGCCGGGGTGGCGCTGGAAGGCCTGGCTCAACGGCGTGGGCGCGGTCGCGACGTTCGTGGTGCTGATGATCGTGGCGATCACCAAGTTCACGAGCGGCGCATGGCTGCCGGTGGTCGTGATCCCGCTGATCGTGATGGTCTTCAAAGCCATCAAGCGCCACTACTCGCACGTGGAAGAGGGCCTGCGCGTGCCGACCGACTATCGGCCGGCCCGCCGACGCCACACCGCCATCGTCCTCGCCGAGTCGGTGCATGCCGGGGTGCTCGATGGGCTGGCGTACGCGCGGGCGACCAATCCCGACCACCTGCTCGCGGTCACGGTCGTGCCCGATGCCGAAGCCGCGGAGCGGATGGAGAAGGACTGGGCCCGTCAAGGCATCGACGTGCCCCTCGAGATCGTGTTCTCGCCGACGAGCGCCCTCACCGCGGCGACGCTGTCGTTCGTGGAGGAAGTCCACGCTCGCTGGGAGAACGACACCGTGACCGTGGTCGTCCCGGAGCTGTTCGTCGACCACTGGTGGCAGCACCTCCTGCACAACCAGAGCTCGCTGCTGTTGAAGGCCCGCCTGCTGTTCGTGAGGGAGACAGTGGTGACCTCGATCCCGTACCGGGTCGACATGGGCCGCCCGATCGTCGACGTCGTCCCGTCCGATGCCGGCATCGAGGGGGAGCCTGGCTCGACGGGCGGCACGGGGACCCCGGTACGATCGACACGCCCACCCACCTGATCGGACGGATCGCGGCGTGCTCCTCGACTCGATCAACGGTCCCGAGGACCTCAAAGAGCTCGACGCCACTGGCCTGGCGGCGCTCGCGCACGAGATCCGGGCGGTCCTGATCCAGTCGGTGGCCAAGCACGGCGGGCACCTCGGGTCCAACCTCGGCGCCGTCGAGCTCACGCTGGCCCTCCACCGGGTGTTCGACTCTCCTCGCGACGCGCTCGTGTGGGACACCGGGCACCAGGCGTACGTGCACAAGCTCGTCACCGGGCGCCGCGAAGGCTTCGCGCGTCTCCGTCAGGCCGACGGCCTGTCCGGCTATCCGTCGCGTGCGGAGTCCGAGCACGACGTGGTCGAGAACAGTCACGCGTCCACCGCGCTGAGCTACGCGTTCGGGCTCGCCGTGGCGCGCGACCTCACCGATGACGACGCCGAGGTCGTGGCAGTGATCGGCGACGGCGCCCTCACCGGCGGGCTCGCGTACGAAGCACTCAACAACATCGGTTTCGGACAGCGCCGGGTGGTCGTCGTGCTCAACGACAACGGCCGCTGCTACGCGCCCACCGTGTCGCGGCTCACCGCCGTCGGCCCCGAACCGGCCGACCCCCGCTCGTTCTTCACCGCGCTCGGCCTCGCGTACGCGGGCCCGGTCGACGGTCACGACGTCGCGGCGCTCGAAGTCGCGCTGCGCGACGCGGCGGCGGCCGACGGCCCGGTCGTCGTGCACGTGCTCACCAGCAAGGGCGAGGGCTACGGCCCTGCGGAGACCGACGAGGAGAAGCGTCTCCACGACGTCGGCGCCTTCGATCCGGAAACCGGTGTGCCGCACAGCAGCAGCGCGGCGTCGTTCACTGGCGCGTTCGCGGCCAAGCTCGTGGAGCTCGGTGCCGAGCACCCCGAGGTGGTGGCGATCACCGCGGGCATGCCGGGATCCACCGGGCTCCTCGATTTCGCCGAGCGCTATCCCGACCGGTGCCTCGACGTCGGCATCGCCGAGCAGCACGCCGTCACCGCGGCCGCGGGCATGGCGATGCGGGGGCTGCGCCCGATCGTGGCGCTGTACTCCACCTTCCTGAGCCGGGCGTGGGACCAACTCGTCTACGACGTGGGCCTGCACTCGCTGCCGGTGATCTTCTGCATCG
>JBEVIU010000031.1:0-10998 GCA_040510575.1 Acidimicrobiia bacterium
CCCACACGCCGAACGGGGAGGCGGAGAAGTCGACGCGGTCGACGTCGGCGGTGAGGAACTGGGCGCCGAACCGCTCGGCCTGCTCACGGAACTTCATCATGAGCTCGGGACCGAGGATGCCGTCGGGGAAGCCGGGGAAGTTCTCGACGTCGGTGGTGAGCATGAGCTGCCCGCCGGCGGCGATGCCCTCGATCACGAGGGGCTCGAGGTCGGCGCGACCCGCGTAGACGGCGGCCGTCAACCCCGAGGGGCCGGCTCCGATGATGATGACGTCGTGGACGTCAGGCATTCGCATCCTTCGTGCGGGGAGATCGCAGTGCCCAGCAGAACACGCCGGCGATCACGAAGATTCCGCCGAGGATGAGATAGGAGAGCCAGACCTCGTCGGTGAGCACGACGAGCACGCGGAAGAGCGCGATCGCGAGCATCAACACGGCGACCAGCACGAAGAAGGCGACGAGGAGCCCCGACACGACGGCGCGCGACGCCTTCTGTGCCGGGACGACGGTCTTGTCGCGTACGAGGCCGACGGCCTGATCGAGCGCGTCGACAGCGTCGGTTGTCCAGTCGGCCACGAGCGAGAGCGTACCCGGAACTCGTCGCGGCTAACGGAGTTGACGCACCTCGCAGGGGTCGCGCAGCAGGAGGCGGACCCGCCTCGAGCCGTCGGCCCGCTCGTTGACGACGACAGTCGCAGGGCGTCCGTCGAACGTGGCGGTCCCGGACGCGATGAGCGAGGACACGTTGAGCGGTGGGCACGGTGCGAATCCGAACGCGGTCGCAGCATCGGCGGTGACGGGAGCGGCGAGGGTAGCGGCGTCGATGTCGTCGAGGAGCCGGCGGCGCGCGGCAGCGGTCGAGAGGTCGCCGACGTCGCCGAGGTCCGCTCCCAGGGCGGAAGTCGCCGGGGTCGTGGAGCCGCGCGTGGTCGCATCGGCCGACGGCGCGACCTCGGCCGCCGCGGACGCGCCCTGGTCGGCAACACTCCCCGAGCCCGCCTGAGGAGTGGCCCGTGCCGCCTGATCGGCCTTGCGGCCTGCGACGGTGGTGTCGTTGCCACCGTCAGTCGTCGTGAGCAGGCCCACCACCCCGACGGCGAGCACCAGGAGCACCGCCGCGGCGGCGACCAGGCGGGTGAGCATCGCACGGTCGCGGCCATGCGCTGCTGCCGCGCCGTCGGTCGCGGACTCCGCCATCGCGCGGCTCACCAGGCGGCGGCGCGTGAGGTCGTCGAGCGGCTCCACGTCGAGCCGGGCCGCGAGCTCGTCGTCGCGCCGGTCGTCAGTCATCACCACTCCGACGTACGGGGGGTGGGTCTTGGTTCCGCTCACCTGCTCCGGGCGCAGTGGCGTCGGCGAGGGCGTCGTGCAGCAGCGCTCGGCCACGGGAGATCCGGGATCGGACCGTGCCGGGTGGGATCTGGAGCACGTCGGCGATCTCCGCGTAGTCGAGGTCGCACAGATCGCGCAGCACCACGGCGACGCGGAAGTCGTCGGGGAGGGTCCGCAGCGCGTTGTCGATGTCGAGACGATCGGCGACGACTGCGTCGAACTCGCCGTCCCCGGAGGAAGCGCCCGACGAGCTGGACGGCGAGGTTCGTCCGGGCGTGTCGGCGACGTCGTCAACGGGGCGAGGCCGCCGTTGCTTGCGCCGCGCTTCGTCGAGCGCGGCGTTGGTGGCGACGCGGTACATCCAGGTGGTGAAGGCGGAACGACCGTCGAATCGCGCGATCCCACGCGCGATCGCGATCATCGCTTCTTGCGTTGCATCGAGTGCGTCCTCGCGGTCGGCGAGCACTCGTCGACAGACTGCGTGGATGCGGTCGGCGTGACGATCGAGGAGCGTCTCGAGCGCGCGGCGATCACCGCCCGCCGCGCGCGCGGCGAGCGCGTCGCTGTCGTCACGCAAGCTCGACCTCGGTGACTTCGAGCCACTGCTGCCCGTCGTCGTGAGCAGGAACTGCGGTGAACCACACGAGGACGGAACGGCCGGTCTGTGACGGGTCGATCGTGAACGTGTGCGGGCTGGAGAGATCCGAGCCGGTCGCCACGGGGTCGCCCCAATCGGCGAGCGTCGTCAGGGTGGAGACGTCGGCGGTCGACACGTAGATCGCGCCGCTCCATCCGTTCTGGCGCGTCGACACGGTGACCGTGCTGACGCTCGAGGTCGGGTCCAGCGCGAGCGCCAGACCGACACCGGGCTTCTCGCTGAAGTCGTTGTAGTGCTGGGTCGACCACGCGGTACCGGTGTCTCCGTCGACGACGTTCGGTGCTCCTTCCGGATCCTCGAAACCGTCGTCGCCGGAGGGATCGAAGTCGGAGACCGTCACCGCCGCGGCGCTGGCCGCGGGAGCTCCGCTTCCACTCCCGGATCCGTTGCCGCTGCTCCCCGCCTGGTCGCGCACGAGCAGGTAGGCGCCGACTCCGGCGGCCGCAGCGACGATCAACACCACGACGATCCACAGCCACGAACCGCGGCGGCGCCGGTGGCTCGGGGCGGTCGCAGCCGCGGCAGCAGGTGCGGGGCGAGCGGTGGCCGCGGCAGGGCGGGGCCTGGCGGCCGCGGGGGTCGAGCGGGGCGCGGGGGCAGCCGCGGTCTGCGTCTTCGCGCCAGGCGCGCCCGCTCCGCTGGCCACGATGTCGAGGGCGTGGCCGACCGCGGCGGCCGAGGTGAATCGTTGTGCGGGATCGCGCGCGAGGCAGCGGTGCACGAGGTCGTCGAGGCCGCGCGGCACGTCGGGCCGTTCGGCGCGGATCGACGGCGGTGATGTGGTGAGGCGCGCCATCGCGGTCGCGATGTCGGTGTCGCCACCGAACGGCGGATGACCGGTGCTCATCTCGAAGAGGAGCAGACCGAGCGCGTACACGTCGGTGCGGGCATCCGCGGTGCGCCCGTTGACCTGCTCCGGCGCGAGGTAGCGCGCCGTGCCCATCACGGTGCCGGTCCGCGTGAGCTCGTCGGAGCCGGCCGCCTTCGCGATGCCGAAGTCGGTCACCTTCACCGGCGGGTTGGGGGCGCGGTGGTCGTCGCTGTGACCCGACGGGATCGCGGCCGGCACGAGCACGTTCGCCGGTTTCACGTCGCGGTGCACGAGGCCGGCGCGGTGCGCGGCGTCGAGCGCGTCGGCGACCTGACGACCCATGCGCAGCACGTCGGCCACGGGCAGGCCACCAGGGTGCTCGTCGATGAGGTGGCGGAGGTTGGTGCCGTCGACCAGCTCCATGACGATGTACGCCGTGCCGTCGTCGTCGCCGGTGTCGAAGGTGGCCACGATGTTGGGGTGATTCAGACGCGCGGCTGCGATCGCTTCGTTGCGAAACCGCGCGCGGGTGGCGTCGTCGGCCGCGAGGTCGGCGCGGAGGATCTTGACCGCCACGCGCCGTGACAGCACGGGATCGTCGGCGATCCACACGGTGGCCATGCCGCCCCTCGCCAGTGGCTCGACGAGCTGGTAGCGGTTCCCGAGCACATGGCCGGGCGAGGTCAGGTCCACTTGACCATTGTGGTGCCCACGACGCGGGGCGTCGGGTCAGTCGGCGACGAGCTGGTAGGTGACGCCGATCACGCGTGGGCCCGCATGGGTACCGATCACGGGCCCGATCGACCCGGTGACGATCTCGTCGCGCGGGAAGATCGGCGCGAGGAGGTCGAGCAGGTCGTCGAGATCGGGCGCGTTGGCGTGGAGCACGGCGAGGTGCTCGATCGGCTGCTCGGCCGCCTTCGACGCGAGGAGCTTCAGCGCCTTCGAGCGGGTGCGGACGCGCCCGGCCTCGTCGACGACACCCGCGCGGATCTCGATCACCGGCTTGATGGAGAGCATCGAGCCCAGCAGTGCGCGTGCGTTGCCGATGCGCCCGCTCTTGCGGATGTGCTCCATGGTGTCGAGGGTCGCGAACAGGCGGGTGCGATCGCGGCGGTTGGTGACCTCGGCGACGATCGACTCGAGCGAGTCGCCATCCGCGGCACGACGGGCGGCAGTGAGACACAGGTTGCCGAGCCCCATCGACGCGCTCTGCGAGTCGATCACCTGCACCGGGCACTCGGCGGCGACCGCCGCCGCGGCGACCTGGGCCGATTGCATGGTGCCGGACAGGTGCGAGGAGAGGCTCACGCACACGATGCCGGTGGCGCCGCGTGCCATGAGCTTCCGGAAGCAGGCCTCGAACGCCCCCGGCGCGGGCGCAGCCGTCTCCGGGAGGGTGCTCGATTCCGACACCTTCGTCCAGAACGCGTCGGTGGTGAGCTCGACCTGGTCGACGAACTCCTCGTCGCCGAAGCGGATGCTCAGCGGCACCACGGAGATTCCGTGTGCCGCCACCAGTTGGGGCGGCAGGTCGCACGAGCTGTCGGTCACCACGCGGATGCCCACGGCACCTGCTCTCTCTCGTTGGGCTCGGACGACGGACCGCCGGCTCCGTGCGCGGGGCGTCGGTGAGCGGCGTACCGGTCAGGACGACGATCGTTGCACACGGCCACGTCGCGTGACGAGCGAGATCAGCGCACGGAGCTCCTCGACCCGGAGGACCGCGAGGATGACGACGTAGACGATCGTGCCGGCGACGGCGCCGACCACGGTGGCGAGCACTGCGTCGAGCGTGTCGGTCGACCCGATGGTGTCGGCCACCAGCCAGGTGAGGCCGGCCACGGCGGCTCCTGCCACCACGGCACGGATCGTGGTCGACGCGAGGCGGCGGCCGTCGATGCCGTCGAGGCGAAGATGCAACACCACGAGGGTGACCGCGGTGGCGACGAAGTAGGAGAGGGAGAACGCCAGTGCGAGGCCCGGGATGCCCAGCCACGCGTAGAGCGGGAACGCGAGGCCGATGTTCACCGCGTTCTCGATGCAGTTGAGCCAGAACGGCGTGAAGGTGTCGAGACGCGACGTGAACGCGCGCAGCGCGAACAGGTAGATCGAGAACGGGAGCAGGCCGACAGCGAAGGCGGCGAGCGTGTCGGCCACCTGGGTCGCGTCGCCGGCGTCGAACGCACCGCGCTGCAGCAGCGTGACCACGATCGGACGCGCCAAGCCGAGATACATCGCCGCCGCGGGCACGATCACGACGACGGTGAGGCGGAATCCGCGCGAGAGCTGGGCGCGGAGGGAGTCGATGTCGCCCCGGGCCGCGGCCGAGGCGAGCTCCGGGGCGAAGGTCGTCATGAAGGAGACGGCGAACAACCCGTGCGGGAGCTGGAAGAAGGCGTACGCGCTCACGTACACGAACGGGCCGCCCGCGGTGCCGTTGGCGAGGATGGTCACCACGAGCAGCGCGATCTGGTTCGCGACCACGTACCCGACGGTCCATCCCGACAGGCGAAGCATCGTGCGCACCGCGGCGTGCCGGAAGGCGGGAAGGAAGCGCAGGCGCACACCGGCGCGATGCAGCGGGGGGAGGAGCGCGAGCGACATCACGACGATGCCCGCCGTGGTGCCGACGCCCATGAGTGCGACGAGCAACGTGTCGCCGCTCACGCTCCCCACGGTGAGATCGCCCTCGGCGACGCGGGGGAGCACGAGGAACACCGCGATCACGACGACGTTGTTGAGGATCGGCGCGAAGGCCGCGGCCGCGAACCGGCGCCGCGCGTTGAGCATCGCGGTGGCGAGGGTGACGATCCCGTAGAAGATCATCTGCGGCATGAACAGGCGCAGCAGCGTGGTCGCGAGCTCGCGCTGCGCCGCGAGACCTGCACCGGTGGAGCGCAGTGTGTAGAGGTCGACGATCCACGGCGCGACCACCACGCCGACCACGGTGATCGCGAGCAACGCGAGCATCGCCACGGTGAAGATGGCCGACGCCGCGTCGTCGTCCTCGGACTCGAAGTGCTTCACGAACAGCGGCACCAACGTGGCGGTGAGCACTCCGCCGAGCAGGAGCTCGTAGACGATGTTGGGTGTCTCGTTGGCGTAGCTGTAGGTGCCGGCGAGGGCGGTCACGCCGAGCGCGTAGGCAACGGCCGCGATCCGGAGGAAGCCGGTGACGCGCGAGAGGGCGGTGCCGACCGCGACCACCGCGCTCGAACGCAGGAGGTCGTCGCCGCTGGCCTCGCCCGGACCGTCTCGACCTTGGGTCCGACGGGCCGGCCGCGCGAACTGCGGCGCCTCGAAGGTGGGCGCCTCGAACTGGGGCGACTCCAGCTCGGGATCGGATCGCGTCACGTCGCCGGATGAGGCGCCGGGTGCCGCGTCAGGCTCGGATCCGGGCGCGGGCACCTCGGGATCAGGCCGGGGCGGGGACGGTTGCACGCGGCGCATCGTCGCGCACCCGGCGCTTGCGGCGGCGGTGGATGTCCCAACCCCACCACCCGGCGAGGAACGTGAGCGCGCCGATCATGAGGAACACACCGACCCCGCTCACCACCGACGACCTCACGCTGAGGCGTGTCGACTGGATCGGGAGGCCGTCTTCGGTCGTCACGTCGATGGTGACCGGGAAGGTTCCCGGCCCCCGCGTCTCCACGCGGATGCGCTCGGTGTGGTTCTTCAGTGGGAGCTCCACGACGCGCTCGGCACCGTCGGGGAACAGGAGCCGGTCGCTCTGGAGCCGGATGCGCACCTTCACCGGTTGCCCGGTGTCGTTGTCGAACGTGATCGGGATCTCGGCCGAATTCGAGGTGAGCGTCACGTTCGACTGCTCGGGGATCCGGATGTGGGCGAGGAACCCGTCGACCGACGCGCCGATCCCGTCCAACAGCGCCTTGGCCTTGCGTCGGCCGCTCGGGTTGGCCCACGAGGAGTTCAAGGCGGCGAGGATCGCGCGGTCGCCGCGTTGCACCCGTTCGTCGGTGGCCGGAAAGAGGTTGGCGACGGCGTTGCGCTCACCGAGTGCCCGCGCGTACGCGGTGGCGTTGACCGACGGCGTGGCGGCGGCCACCGGGGCCAGGCCCCGCACGATCTTGGCGCTGTCGGGCTGGTCGTCGACCGTCGCAGGCGCGATCTGCGAGAGCAGGGTGTCGACCGTGACGGGACGAAGCAGCGGATTGCCCCGCAGCCCGGTGAGGACGGCCGTGACGAGGTCGGTGGGGGCGTCCCAACGGCTGGGGTTGGCGAACGCGACGCCGCGCAGCCGATTGGGTGCTTCGCCGGCGATCACCGCGAGCGCCGCGAGTACGTGCGCGGCTCGGAGCGCGGGAGCGTCGTCGGTGGTGAGGAAGCGCTCGACCCCTTCGTCGCTCGCGACCACGGTCATCGCGGTCGACTCGTCGCTGGGGTCGGTCTGCACGGTGTAGGGCCGCGCCGGAGTCAACGACTCATCGACGGCGGTGAGCGCGGACCCGGGGAGCACGAGCCGCCGCCGCGACGCGTCACGCAGCGCGGTGAGCGACGGGACGTCGACCGGCCCGGGTGAAGCGGTGCTGGGGTCGAGGAGCGCGCCGAAGAACTCCTCGAGCGTGCTCACACCGCTCGCCAGCTCGCCGGGAATCGCCGCGCCGAGCCCACCTGCGATGAGCGACGGGAAATCGAGGGGAACGTAGGGGCCCACGAGCACCTGGTTGCGCGGCAACGAGGCGCGCAGCGCGTTGACACCACCGGCGAGCGAACCGGTGATGTCCTGCCCCGACACTGCTGCCCATGCGCTCAGGGTGTCGGGGCTCGGTGCGAGGGTCAACGGCACGTCCGCGTTGCCCGCGATGAGCTCGGCCTGTTGCCCGAGGCGCCCGTCGGTGTGGAGCTCGGCGATCACCGCCGGATCAGGGTTGCCGGCCGGCAGGTACGCAGGGTCCGCCACCAGCGGCCACACCCACGCGACGTCGAGCGGCTGACCGACGGTCAGCGCCCCTTCCGGCGTCACGTCGGCCACGACGAGGTGGGTCACGAAGTGCGAGACGGCGTGGTTGTCGGCGTCGCGCAGCTCCACTTCGAGTGGGAACACCCCGGAGCTTGATTGGCGGGGGTTGAGCCGCGCGCTGAGGTCGTCGAGGCCGATCGTCAGGACCTTTGCTCCCGTTGAGGGATCGACCTCGAGGCTGTCGAACGCGAGCTGCGTCAGCTTGAGGGTGGAGCCGAGCGCGCCGCCATCGATGGTGTCGTCGAATGCATTGCGCGAGCTGACCTGCGCGTGGGTGGTGAGGGCGAGGGTGAGCCCGGGCGGCGCGTTGTCAGCACGGAACTGCAGCTTGACGGCGCCACCCGCCGGCGTCCACGCGTCCTGTCCGACGAGGACCAGCTTCGGCGTCGCGGCGGCGGTCTGCGCCGCGGCTGAGCTCATCGGCAGGGAGCCCAGCGCGGCAACCACAGCGATCAGCGCAACGAGCAGCGAGGCGCCGCCGCGCCGGGTCACAGGGCGCGCTCCATGACGGTGAGGCCGTGCGACAGGAGCTCGAAGCCACACGC
This sequence comes from Acidimicrobiia bacterium, assembly GCA_040510575.1. Lineage (GTDB taxonomy): Bacteria > Actinomycetota > Acidimicrobiia > IMCC26256 > DASPTH01 > DASUMF01. The sequence goes on from JBEVIU010000031.1 coordinate 8,333, forward strand.
GTCGTAGAGCGCGAGCGCGGGCGCGTTGTCGAGCTGCGTGTTCACGAGCACGCGTGTCGCACCGCGCTGCCAGAGGTACCGGAACGCATCGAGCACCAGCCCGCGGCCGATCCCGGATCGCACCACGGTCGGATCAGTGGCGATCCGTTGGAGGAAGCCGTGCGGTGGCGCGAGCCCGGTGATGGCGTACCCGGTGATGCGGCCGTCGGGTTCCGACCGCGCGGCGCGGAACTGCCGAGCCGGTGTGGCCGCGAGGGCATCCCGGAGACCCACCGGCCCCAGGCGCCAGAAGCCGGTGAACGCCGCGGCGTCGAGCTGCAGCACGGTGTCGTGCTCCCGCCGTCGAACGTGCGTGATCGTCACCCCGGGGCGCGGCGGTTCCTCGTGGAGCTCGGCGGCCAGGAGATGCAGACGCTCGTGGACCGTGAAGTCGTGCGCAGCGAAGGGGGCGGTCTCCCGCTCGCTCAGGGCGCCGGTGACGATGCCCCGGTAGCCCTGGGCCCGAGCTCGCTCGACGTATCCGCCCACGTCGGCGGCGGTCAGCACCGCGTCGGGGGCCACGACGAGGTGGGCGACCTCGGGATCGCCGCGCCAAGGAGAGAGGCGCGCGGCGCGACGGGCAGCGGACCGATCGAGGCGCGAGACCGGGCTCCGACGCCCTGATCGACGGGCGAAACCGAGGCCGGACATGCCCGATCAGGGTAACCGCGGCCTCCCTGGCGGCCCTCGCGCCCTACAGACGCCCGTCGCGGAGGTCGATAGCCGGGTGTCGCCAATTCTCGGGCGCCGTGGAGTTGCTGTGCTGGATCTTGATCGTCTGCTGCGGTTCGCCGTCGAGCAGGGTGCGTCCGACGTGCACGTGAAGGTCGGCGCGCGCCCGCGCCTGCGCATCGATGGACGTCTCCGCGAGGGACCGTTCGACACCGTCGAACCGACGGACACGGAACGGGTGTGCGCCGCGATCATGGCGCCCGACCGAGCCGACGAATTTCGCACGACGTCCGAAGCCGACTTCATGTACGGCATCACCGGCCTCGGCCGATTCCGGGTGAGTGCGTTCCGTCAACGGGGCTGGACCGGCCTCGTGCTGCGCCGCGTGCTGCCCGGCGTGCCCGGGTTCGACGCGTTGAACCTGCCGCCCGCGGTGCGATCGTTCGCCGAGCACCAGCACGGTCTCGTGCTCGTCGCCGGGCTCGGTGGCTCGGGCAAGACGGCCACGCTCGCCGCGATGGTCGACCACGTGAACACCGCCCGTGAGTGCCACATCGTGACGATCGAAGACCCGATCGAGGTGCTGCACGCCGACAAGCGCTCGGTGGTGGACCAACGAGAGATCGGCAGCGACACGCCGAGTGCGCACTCCGCGCTCGTGCACGCCCTGCGTCAGGACCCCGATGTGATCATGGTGAGCCAGTTGCGCGACGCCGACGCAGTGTGGGCGGCGTTGCAGGCAGCCGAGACCGGCCACCTCGTGCTGGCCGGCCTCTCGACCATCAGTGCCGTCGACACGATCGACCGGCTCGTGGAGATGTTCGAACCACACCGTCACCGTCAGGTTCGTTCGTCGATCACCGCTGCGCTGCGTGGGATCGCGGTGCAACGCCTGGTGCCGCGAGCCGGGGGTCGAGGCCGCGTGCCGGCAGTCGAGGTGCTGGTGGCGAACGCTCGCGTGACCGAACGCATCGCCGATCCGGCGCGCATGGTCGAGCTCGACCACGAGCTCGCGACCGGCGACCTCTACGGCATGCAGACGTTCGACCAGAGCCTGGCCCAGCTGTATCGAGACGGGTTGGTCACGCGGGGCGACGCGCTCGAGCACGCCGACGCGGCGGGCGAGTTGCGCTTCACGTTGGATCGTGCCGACTTCGAGCGGGGTCAGAGCGCGCCTGGCGCGGCCGCCGCTCCGGCGCCGGTGGTTCAGCCGGCCTGACGGCTGTGCGCGGCGTTGAACGCGCGCGACAACAACGGGCTGCTCGGAGCGGCGAGGAGCTCCTCGATGTCGGCGTTGCGACCGTCGCCATCGCGCGTTGCCGCATCGGCGGGGTCCGTATCCGCGAACGGCAGCACGGGCTCGAGCACCGCGATCGCCGGTGCCGAATTGCCGGACGATGCACCGGGGCTGCTCGCCCGCGCCCTGGCAGTCGACCGAGCCGCCTCGGGCGGCGTGACCGCGATCGGTGTCGGGGCATCGACCACCGGGCGCTCCGACCAGAGCTGGATCTCGCGGCCGCGACGATCCTGCACCGTCCAACCCCTCGGCGGTACGAGCCGGTCCGCGTGCCGTGTGCAGAGCGCGCCGGCGCCCCGGGCGCTCACGTCGCGCGGGCCGTCGGCTTCGAACGGATCGATCCACACGAAGCAAGCCAGCGCGTCGAACGCGACCCGCGCGGTGGCCGTTGCGCTGCATTGCACGTGAGAGCACCGCTCGGCCATGGCCTGAACGTAGCCCGAGGACCCCGCCGCGCACGGGACACCGACGGCTGAGGTGATTCGGGTGCGCGCCCGCGGAGGATCACCGACGAGAATGGAGGTCATGTCGTCGGTTCCCGCCCGCCTCCGCCCGCTGTTCGATCCGGCCACGCCGGTGCAGCAGGTCGCGCGCCGTCTCGCAGCGGCGGGTCACGACTGCTTGCTCGTCGGCGGCACCGTGCGCGACGCGTTCCTCG
>JBEVIU010000032.1:0-10904 GCA_040510575.1 Acidimicrobiia bacterium
GCGCGTCGGGCGCGTCGGGCGCGTCGCTCCGGCCGCGTCGACGCCGGCGCGGCGCGGCGCCCGCGGCGCGCGGGCCGTATCCGACGAGGATCGACGGCACGTCGTCGGCTGCCGCGCCCACGTCGATCTCGACGAGCACGTCGCCCACGAGGATCGTGTCGCCGGGATCGCCGATCCGCGCCGCGACGCGGCCCGCAAAGGGCGACGGGATCTCGACGGTCGCCTTTGCCGTCTCCACCGTGCAGAGCGGCTGGTTGAGCGCGACGTCGTCGCCCGTCGCGACGTGCCACTCGAGGAGGATCGCGTCTTCGAGCCCCTCACCGAGGTCGGGGAGCGCGAACGAGCGGGCGGTGGCCATCAGGAGATCCCGTAGTCCAGCGAGCGTTCGACCGCGTCGAGCAGTCGGTCGGCGTCGGGCAGCCAGACGTGCTCGAGGCGCGCGGAGGGATACGGCGTGTCGAAACCCGTGACCCGCAGCACCGGGGCCTCCAACCGCCAGAACGCGTGCTCCTGCACGAGCGCCGCGATCTCGGCGCCGAAGCCGAGGGTGCGCGGTGCCTCGTGCGCGACGACGCAACGACCCGTCTTCTCGACCGAGGCGATCACGGCGTCACGATCGAGCGGCACGAGCGAGCGGAGGTCGATCACCTCGAGGCTCCAGCCCTCCTCGGCGCCGATCTCGGCCGCTTCCAGCGCGGTGGCGACCGTCGGGCCGTAGCAGACGACGGTCACGTCGGTGCCGGGCCGTCGCACCACGGCCTGGCCGATGGGCGCGGTGCGGACGGGGAGCTCGACCTCGGCGCGGCCCCAGTACCGACACTTCGGCTCGAGGAAGAGGATCGGGTCGTCGGACGAGATCGAGTCACGGAGGAGCGAGTACGCGTCGTCGGGCGTCGACGGCACGACCACCTTCAGCCCGGCCGTGTGCGCGAAGTACGTCTCGGGCGACTCCGAGTGGTGCTCGGGCGAGCCGATCCCGCCGAACGACGGCACGCGGATCGTGACCGGCATCGCCACCTGCCCGCGCGTGCGACTGCGGAACTTCGCGAGGTGACTCACCATCTGCTCGAACGCGGGATACGAAAAGCCGTCGAACTGCATCTCGGGCACCGGCCGGTACCCGCGCATCGCCAGCCCGATCGACGTGCCGATGATCGCGCTCTCGGCGAGTGGCGTGTCGAAGCACCGCTGCGTGCCGTAGGTGTCGGCCAAGCCCTCCGTGACGCGGAACACGCCGCCCATGCGGCCGACGTCCTCGCCGAACACGAGCACGCGTTCGTCGTCGGCCATCGCGTCACGGAGCGCGGCGTTGAGCGCGTCGACCATGGTGACGGACGCCATCAGTCGCCGGCCCGCTCGATCTCGGCCTCCAGCTCGGCCCGTTGCTCGACGAGCGCGGGCGTCGGCTCCGCGAACACGTTCGCGAACACCTCGAGGGGGTCGCCGTCGGGCCGGTCGTAGATCCCTTCGCGGAGGCGGGTGGCGGCGCACGAGCCCCGCTCGACCGCGGCCGCTTCGAGGTCGTCGGTGAGCACGCCGATGGCCCGGAGGTAGGTGCGGTAGCGATCGATCGGGTCGAGGCGCGCCCACGACGCGACCTCGTCGTCGGAGCGGTAGCGCGTCGGGTCGTCGGAAGTGGTGTGGGCCTCGATCCGGTAGGTCACCGCCTCCACGAGGACGGGGCCGCCGCCGCTCCGCGCGTACGCGGCGGCTTCCCGCATGGTGGCGTACGAGGCGAGCACGTCGTTGCCGTCGCAGCGGACGCCGGGCATGCCGTACGCGACCGCCTTGTGCGCGATCGACGCGGAGTGGGTCTGCTCGCTGAGCGGCACCGAGATGGCGTACTGGTTGTTCTGGACGAAGAACACGCAGGGTGCGTCGAACACGGCGGCGAAGTTGAGCGCCTCGTGCACGTCGCCCTCGCTGGTGGCGCCGTCGCCGATGCACGCCACCGCGATGGCGTCGTCGCCGTCCAGTGCGATCCCCATCGCGTAGCCGACGGCATGCAGCGCGTGGGTGCCGATCGGGATCGACATCGTCGACGAGTGCGCTTCGAGCAACCCGATCCCGCCGTGCCACGTGCCTCGCCACATCATGCCGATGCCGACGGGATCGACCCCGCGAACGACCCAGGCGCCGAGCTCCCGGTACTGGGGGAACAGCATGTCGTCGGGCCGGAGTGCGGAGGTCGCGCCGACCTGGGCGCCTTCCTGGCCCCGGCACGACGGGAACAGCGCGAGCTGGCCCTGGCGCTGGAGGTTCACGTGCTCCTGGTCGAGCGCCCGGGTGACGACCATCGCGTCGTACATGCGGAGGTGCTCCCCTGCCGTGAGCTCGATGTCGACGCGGGGGTCCTCGACGAGACGGCCGTCGGCACGGAGCACCTGGATCGGCTCCAGGTCGGGCACCGGTCCTGCTTGCAACGTGAACGTGGTGTTCACCGCGCACCTCCATCGCCTGCGCCCTCGGTGGTCCGTCGATGGTAACGCCGTCGCTTCGCGGCAGCTGCCGAGCAAGGCTCCGTTGGATGTCGGATCGGCGCAAGCTCCCGTGCTCGTCGGGATGCTCAGCGACCGAGGCGCCGCACCAGCTCGACGCCGTCGACGACGTCGCCGGTGAGCAGCATCGGATCGTCGAGCGCGGCGAGGTGCGCGATGGCCGTCGCGGGCACATCGGTGCTCACGTGGCCCGGCGGCATCCCGCTCCCGGCCGGCGTCATCGCCTCGATGGTCGCGCTGAACACGAGGCCGGGGTCGAGCGCGATCACCGCGATGTGCTCCGGCAGCAGCTCGGTGGCCAGCAGGTTGCTCACCCGGTTGAGTGCGGCCTTCGTGGCGCCGTAGGCCGGGTTCCCCTGCGACTCCAGACCCACGGGACGGTGCTCCGCTGCCACCGACGTGACGTTGATCACCACGCCGCCGGCAGGGGAGAAGTGGGGAAGGAAGCCCATCGTCAGCCAGTACGGCGCCGAGATGTTGACGCTGAACATGAGGTCCCACTCCTTGCGCGACAGCTCGCGCGCGCCCTTGCCGGCCGCCGCACCCACGAACGCTGCGTTGTTGATCAACGCGTCGATGCGCCCGAACGCGGCCACCGTCTGCTCGACGAGTGCGTCGAGATCGTCCTGCTTCCCGACGTTGCAGCGCACCGCCACCGCGCGTCGGCCCAGTGCCTCGATCTCGGCCACCGTCTCCGACAACGTGCCAGGCAGTGGGCCGGGCTCGTCGACGGTGCGAGCGGTGACGATGACGTTGGCGCCCCGACGCGCCAGCTCGATCGCGGTTGCCTTGCCGATGCCTCGGCTCGCACCGGTGACGACGGCGACTTTGTCCCGGAGTCCCATGGCCGCGATCATGGCATCCGTCGTGGAGATGACACAGATCGTTTCTGAGGGCGAGTGGCAGGCCGAGTGGTGTCGCGCGCTGGGCGCGCCGACCTGGGCGGCCGTCATCGACGCGGTGCTCGAGCGCCTCGACACTGGCACGGCGGCCGCCCGACTGCTGCGCGACGACGAGGCCGACCCGCACGGGTCAGCCGTCTGGTTGCGCCTCCTCGGCGCCGTGCACCGTCTCGTGCTCGACGATCCCACGGTGCCGCTCGGTCGCTACTTCGCCACGGCGGGCGGGCGCCCCGACCCGCCCGGTGTGGGCGCCGTGTTCCTGGAATTCGTCGATGCACAGAGCGACACGGTCGCGATCGAGTTCGCACGACCGGTGCAGACCAACGAGGTCGCGCGTGCCGGCGCGCTGTCGGCGGGGATGAACTGGCTCGGTGGGTTGGTGCACCTCCACGAGGTCGGGGCCAGCGCGGGCCTCAACCTCTGGATGGACCGGTTCCGCGTCGTCGCCGGTGACGGCGCGTGGGGCCCCGACGATGCCGCCGTCGTGCTCGACGGTCTGTTCCGCGACGGGAGCCCACCGACCGCTTCGTTCGTGGTGGGCGAGCGACGCGGCTGCGACCCGTCACCGCTGCGCACCGACGATCCGTCCGCCATGCGCATCCTCCGCTCGTTCGTGTGGCCCGATCAGCCCGAGCGGCTGCGCCGGCTCGACGCCGCGATCGCGACGGCGGGCAACGTGTCGATCGACGCCGAAGGCGCTGCCGCATGGTGCGCTCGCCAGTTGGACGAGCTGCGTCCCGGCCGCACCGTCGTGTACCACTCGATCGTGATGCCGTACCTCTCGGCTGCCGAACGGGCCGAGCTCGCCCGGACCATCGCGGACGCCGGCGAGCATGCCGACGACGAGCACGCGTTGGCATGGGTCGCGTTCGAGATCACCGACGCCGGCGACCGCGCGGAGCTCACTGTGCGTCGCTGGCCCGAAGGTGACGTCACCCGGCTGGCGACGCTCACACCGCACGGGGCCGACATCCACTGGTCGCCGACCCGCCTCGACTGACAGGCGCCCAGCGGTGTTCAGGGCGCGGGGGCGGGCGGCGCACCCTCTGCGTCGCGCAGCATCTTGGCCATCGACTGGAGCAGCTTCCACCCGATGGCGCCGTTCTGCTGCACGAGAGGGCGGAACTCCCAGAACGTGAGGCCGTGGCACACGAGCTCGGTCGTCGCGGTCACCGTCGCGGCGCGCACGCCTTCGTCGATCAGCGCGATCTCGCCGAAGTGGTCGCCTCGCCCGAGCGTGGCCACCACCTGACCACGGATGGAGACCTCCGCTTCCCCGGAGTCGATCAGGTAGAAGGCCGCGCCGCCTGAGCCCTCGCGAATGATCACGTCGCCCGCGTCGAAGCGCCGTGCCTTGAACAGTGACGCGATCGCCGCCGTCTCGTCGTCGCTGAGCCCGCCGAACAGGGGCACCTCGGGCACCAGTTCGGCCGGGTCGTTCTCCGCGACCGTGAGCATCGGGTCGATCGCGGCCTTCTCCTTGGCGGAGGTGGTCACCGCGCGGCACTGGAGCAGGAAGATCGTGTCGTCGGCGAGCGCCCACTCGATGTCGCGAGCCTCGCCGTACACCCCCACGCAGCGGGACGCGAGCGCGTGGAGTTGCGCGAGGTGATCATCGGTGAGGCAGAGCGCCTCGGTGCGCTCCTTCGGCACCTCTTCTTCGAAGGTGCCGCCGTCGGGCAGCGTCCTGATCGCGATGCGCTTCAGGCCGGGTGTTCGCTCGAGCACCGCGCCGTCGCGCCCGACGCGGAAGGTGTCGGGGATCACCAGGCCCGCGACCACCGCTTCGCCGAGGCCCCAGCTCGCCTCGATCACACGCTCGTCGGCGCCGGTCACCGGGTTCTCGGTGAACATCACACCGGCCGCGACGGGGTCGAGCAGCGACTGCACGACCACCCCGACGCTGGGCCGGGTGAAGAGCCCGACGCGTTGGCGGTAGGTGATCGCGGAGTCGGAGTTGGCCGACCACCAGATCTCGCGCAACGCGGCCGGCACGTCGTCGACGGACGACACGTTGAGCAGCGTGAGGTGCTGGCCGGCGAAGCTCGCCTCCTTGCCGTCCTCGTCGACCGCCGAGGACCGGACCGCCAGCGGCGTCGGCAGGGTGGCCACCGCCGCCCTGATGCGTGCGATCGTCGCTTCGTCCTCCGAGGCGGCCGCCTCGACCACCGCGCCGCAGAGCGCGTAACCCGGCGGCACCGGGAGCCCGTCGCGGATCGCGTCGCCGAGGCCGACGGCCTTCGACCCGAACAGCGACGTGTCGCTCGCCTCGGCGAGCGGCAGCAGGTCACTCACCCGAGCACCACCACCTCGCCGGCGGTGCCGTCGACGCGCACCCGCGCGCCGTCGGCGATCCGCTCGGTGGCTTCACGGGTGCCGACGACTCCGGGGATGCCGTACTCGCGGGCGACGATCGCCGAGTGCGACAGCAGGCCGCCGTTGTCGGTGACGATCGCACCCAGCAGCGGCAGCAGGATGTTGAACGCCTCGGTGGTCGCGGGCGTGAGCAGCACGTCGCCCTGCTGGATGCGCCCGAACTCTGCGGGACCGGCGATGAGGCGCGCCGGGCCCTCGTACACCCCCGGGCTCGCGGCGAGGCCGCGCAGCCGGTCCTCGTCGTGCTCCGCCTGCGAGCTCCCGAACAACATGTCGAGGGAGATGCCCATCGCGGTCATCATGCGGCGTGGCGCCGGCGGGAGCCCCGACGGGTCGGGCGGCGGAACCGGGGGCTCGCCGACGAACGGTGGCGCATCCTTCGCCGAATGGGTGCGCCGGTACTCGCCGCGGGCCTCGAGCTCGTCGCTCGCCGGGCCACCGGTGCCCGTGACGAGGTCGCACATCTCGTCGACACTCGCGTCGACGATGAGCAGCGGGTCGGTCAACGAGCCACGCGCGGCGGCGCGCCGGCCCGCCTCCAACGCGGCGCGCCGCATGAGCCCCGACGCCCAGATGTCGCTGTACACGCCGCGTTCGTCGCGCAGGCGGTACATGAGGCGAGCCTCGCCGAGCAGCTCGTCGAAGAACGCGCGATGTTCCTCGGGGACTCGTTCGCGCACGCCCGCGACGAGGTCCTCGTGGCGTTCGCCGCCGGTGTCGCGCCCGCCGATCGTCACGCGCATGGCTTTGAGCAGCGCCTCCGGCATCTCGATCACCCGCGGCTCGGAGATGTCGAAGCCGTCGGCCGGCCGGTTGCCGACGAGGTCGAGCCATCCCGCGACGGCGGCGCCCGACGTGCCGGGCAGCGCGCGCAGCTGCTCGAGGACCGCGCCGGGATCGTCGTCGGACTCCAGGAGCGCCATCGCCGCCGGATCGGTCGCGATCCCCATGAGCGTCTGCATCTCGTCGGAGCCGCCTGCCGACACGTCGGCCGCGCCGCGCAAGAGCCCGAGGAGCTCGGCGGCGGGGATGCCCGTCCACTCACCGACGTGCGCCACGAAGTCGCCGGTGGGGATCACCGCGCCGGCGGTGTAGGTCATGTGCTGCGTGATCATCGCGGCGTGGTGGTCGCGGCAGGAGCGCAGGTGCTCGCAGAGCTCGTCGTCGTCCAGCGACGCGGGGTCGACGGCCTGGATCTGGCGGTGCTTCGCGATGGCCGCGGGCTTCTTCTCCTCGTCCCACTCCCGCAGCTGCTCACGCCACAACTTCCCCTCGATCACCTCCTCGGCGCGCGCGAAGCGCGGCGGCACCTCCTCGTCGGCGACGGGGCGCGGCTGGTTGAAGGCGAAGCCGTTGACGTAGGACGTGAACAGCCCCTCGAGCAACAGGCCGTAGTAGGTCGCGAAGGCGCGGGTGCCCTTCGCGAAGGCCTCAGGGTGGGTCTCGCTCCAGTAGCGCGTGACCGGCCGCGGGAAGTGCACAGGGTCGTTGGCCCACGGTCCCGGGCCGATGGGCTCCCAGGTCAGCTCCGTTGCGTCATTCATCACCCACGCCCTTTCGTGTCACCGATCGATCCTTGCGAAGCCCGCCGGAGTATGGGGCGAGAACAGGGCCGACGCAACCAGCGGCGAAGCATCCGCCGCTGCTCGAGTCGACGTCCGGGGCGGTGGCTGTCAGCATTCGTCCATGGCATACGAGGTCGGGCTGGCGGAGACAGACGAGCAGAAGGAAGCGGTGTATCGCTTCCGGTACACGGTGTACGTCGAGGAGATGGGGCGCTACCAGGGCAGCGCCGACCACGTGGGTCGCCGTCTGGTCGAGCCCGACGACGAGCAGAGCTGGATCTTCTACGCGCGTGCCGACGACGGAGAGGTCGTGGGCACCGCGCGGCTGAGCTGGGGCGGCACCGGCTTCACCGAGCGTCAGATCGAGGAGTACCGCCTCGATCCGTTCCTGGCCGAGCTGCCCCCCGAGCACATCGCGCTGGGTGAGCGAGCAATGGTCAAGCCCGACTTGCGCGGCACCGGGCTCATCGAGGAGGTGTTGGACCTCAGCAACAACACCGCGCTCGAGCACGACGTGCTCATCCAGTTCGGTGCGTGCGAGCCGCACCTCCTGTCGCTGTACCTCGGCCGCGGACGGCGCACCTACTCCACGACGAACATCAACACGCCTGAGGCGGGGTACCTCATCCCGCTCGTCGCGTTCCCGCGAGGGCCAGAGGCATTTCGCGGCGTCGGTGCGACCACCGGCCCGGACGAGATGCCCGACTGCATCGAGCAGATCGTCAGCGGGGGCGGCGGCGCGGTGATGAGCCCGCTGATGACGAGCGAGGACGACTACGTGCTGCACCTCCGCGCCGCGATGCACGAGATCGAAGCGCAGAGCATCTCGGCCTTCCATGCGTTCACCGACGAAGAGGTCGAACGCTGCCTGGCCCGCAGCAACGTGATCGAGTGCGCGGTCGGCGACCGGCTGCTGAAGAAGGGCGGCGCGGCCCGCAACATCTTCGTGGTCCTCGACGGCACGCTCGAAGCACGGGACGGGGAGCAGGTCGTCGGCGTGATCCGCACCGGCGAGGTGCTCGGCGAGATGGCCTTTCTCCTCGAGCGACCGCGGACGCTCGACGTCTATGCGGCCAGTGACTCGGTGCGGGTCCTCAGCCTGAGTGAGCACACCATTCGCACGATGGTCGACGAAGATCCTGCCGTCGCCGCGAAACTCCTGTTCAACATCTCCAAGATGCTCTGCGTGCGGATCGTGAAGAGTTGAGCGCCCTCGGCCGAACGGCGGACCCAGGTGAAGCCAAACCGGCAGGGTTGGGAAGCAGTCCAGCTGCAGACGGCGAGGACGTCGCGCCCGGGTCGGGTCAGTCAGCCCGGAGCGCGTCGAGCACCGCGTCGACTGCGTTGTCGGCCAGCGCCTCGATCTCCTCATCGGTGCGGTCCTGGATCGGATGATCGACGAAGACGCGCGCGACGTCGGGGAACCCGAGCGCGGCGGCCTGGGTCGCGGCCGCCTCGACGAACTCGCGCGACGCGACGAACACGCCCGGGATGCCGCGTCCCTCGAGATCCACGATGTCGTGCACACTGCACGACGTGCACGAACCTCAATCGGCGAGTGCCTCGATCACGAGGTCGCACTTGGTCGAGATCTCGTGACGCAGATCGATCGGCGCGGGCTTGGTGAAGGTCGGCTTCGCGTAGCGCTCGACCGCCAGACCTCTGGCGCGCAGCAGCTCCTCCATGCGATCGAGGAACACGTTGCCGCGTGCCTTGCTGATGTCGAGGAGCGCGATCGTTCGGCCCTCGAGGCTGGCCGGACGCGCGGCGCGCTCCCGCGTCGCGGGTGCGCGCTCGGCCGTCGGGTCCAGCACCTTCATGTCGTGAGACGGATCATGGCGTGATCTCCCTGGTGACGGGGTGGCTGCCGGTGGTGCCGTTCGCCCATCCGGCGATGATGGTCGAGAACAGGCCTGCGCCACCGCCGGCGTGCACCACGATGATGCCACCGGGTCGGAACTTGGCGGTCACGTCGCCCATGCGATCGGGTGGCATCCCCTCGGCGATGCCGCCCGCGCCCTGGAGCATCTCGTCGCGCGGGAGCTGCAGTCGTTCCTCGAGCGCCGCGAGCAGCCGGGCGCGGTCCCACCCCGCGTCGCGGAACACGTGCCCGTGCTCGGGCCCGAGCACGATCACCGCGTCGTACCGGCGCGCCAACTTCGGGTGCTGCACGGCGCGGAGGCATCCCGCCAACGAACCGGCGAGCGACTCCGGCTCTCGGCTCAGCTGGTCGACCACGCCGCGTGGACCTTCTCCCGCGAAGAGCGTGACCGTTGACGCGTCGGGTGCGAAACCGCGCGACACGTGGAGAGGCTCGAACGGCGAACCTTCCTCGTCTTCGGCGAAGCAGAGGCCCACCTTGCCGGGGTTGCCCTGCGTGGCCCGGTCGACCCCTCCCGGTCGACCGCCGCCCACGTTGCGGATCGTGAGTTGCAGCGCGCGCCCGATCGTGCTGTTCGCGCGATTGCCCTGGCCGAGCACGTTCACGCCGCTGTTCATCCCGATCGCCCGGCGGATCGGCCCGTTCACGATGAGCTGCGGGCCGACCGGCATCGTGGTCGCGAGCACGCCGTGCGCGTTGAACTCGTCGGTGCACGCGGCTTCGAGCGCCGCCAGCACCACTGGGAGGAATTCGGGCTTGCAGCCCGCCATCACCGCGTTGATGGCGACCTTCTCGACCGTGCACGCGACCAGATCAGGTGGCACGACTGTGACGAGCTCGTCGGGTGCGCGCGTCGTGCCCGCGAGCATGCGGAGCACGCGCGCCTCCGTCGGTGGCACCACCGGTAGGCCATCGGTCCAGCCGCGCTCGAACATCGCTTCGGCGTCGTCCTCGTACGCCGACAGCTCGACCCGGCGGCTCTGCAACCGCGCGCCTTCGAAGCGTGCGACGAGCTCGTCCGCGATGCCGGGATCCTGGGTGCGCGAGCCACACCCGGGCCGGCTCGGCGGCAGGTCGCCCCCCAGCCCGGCGACGCCGGTCAGCGCTTCCCACTGCTCGCGCGACCAGCCCACCGTGCGCGCCTGCTCGACGCCGCCGTCGACGCGCAGCAGCGTCGGGACGGTGTCGACACCGAGGTGGTAGGAGCGCTCGAGCCCGGCGTCGTCGTCCTCCGACACGAGGTGCGCGCCGAGGCCCTCGAGCACCGGTCGCACCAACGCGCACGTGGGGCAGTCTGCCTTCACCACTGCGACGAGCCCGTCGGGGAGGAGCCCTCGAGGCTCGAGCGGAGAGAGGCTTGCCTCGGTCATCGCTCCATCTTCGCCCCTCGGGCCGGACTACGGCACGCGCGCATCGCCGAGCTGCGCGAAGGCGGCGCTGTGAAGTGATCCGCTTCGCAGTCCGCGGTCGTCAGACCGGGTCGCCCGCGATCCAGCGGTAGCCCAAGCCGAAGTGGGTGACGATCAGGCGCGGTGACGTCGCGTCGTCGCCGAGCTTCTTGCGCAGCTGCGCCACGAACACGCGCAAGGTGCCCTGGTCGACCTCCGTCCCGTCGGCACGGATCTGCAGCGCGATCTGCGAGTAGGTGAGCAGACGACCGTCGCTGCTCACGAGCAGATCG
>JBEVIU010000033.1:0-24308 GCA_040510575.1 Acidimicrobiia bacterium
GAAGCGCTGGAGGCGATCCTCGCCGCTACCAGCTCCTGACGAGGCCGGCCAGCGGGCCGAGCACTGCGCCGACGAGCACGAAGGCGGCAACGAGCCACGGCCACCGGGCCCGGCGCCGCGGCACCTCACCCGAGTCCCACCATTCCGTGGGCGCAACGAGCGCAGCATCCACCTCGTCGGCGAGCAGCACGTAGCGGGCGTCCTCGACCTGATCGTCGGGCACGAACACGTCGACGCGCGCCATGTCGCCCACGGTGACGCCGTAGAAGCCGTCGATCGATCCCGACAGGCGGGCGTCGATCCCCTCCGACGCGAGGCGCGCCACCAGCACCCGGGCGCGGAACGAGCCACTCACCCAGGTGAGGCGCGTGAGCGGGGTCGACGGAGTCACCCCACGATCGTACGACCGCACCGACGGAGCGGCACCGACGCTCGCGAACGCGGCGGTAGCCTCGGGCGCAGTGGAACGACGGATCTTCGGCCTGGAGAACGAATACGGCGTCACCTGCACCCTGCGCGGCCAGCGTCGCCTCAGCCCCGACGAAGTGGCCCGCTACCTGTTCCGCCGGGTGGTGTCCTGGGGACGCTCGAGCAACGTGTTCCTCGAGAACGGCGCGCGGCTCTACCTCGACGTCGGCAGCCACCCTGAGTACGCCACGCCGGAGTGCGACTCGATCCGCGACCTCGTCGTGCACGACAAGGCGGGGGAGCGGATCCTCGAAGGCCTGGTGAAGAGCGCGGAGCAGCGCCTCCGCGAAGAGGGCATCCGGGGCGAGGTGTACCTCTTCAAGAACAACACCGACTCCGCCGGCAACTCCTACGGCTGTCACGAGAACTACCTCGTCGAGCGCGAAGGCGACTTCACGAAGTTCACCGACGTGCTGATCCCGTTCCTCGTCACGCGGCAGGTGTACGCCGGCGCGGGCAAGGTCCTGCAGACGGCTCGCGGCGCGATGTACTGCGTGAGCCAGCGCGCCGAGCACATCTGGGAAGGCGTGTCGAGCGCGACCACGCGCTCGCGGCCCATCATCAACACGCGCGACGAGCCGCACGCGGACGCCGAGCGGTTCCGCCGTCTGCACGTGATCGTCGGCGACTCCAACATGAGCGAGTACACGACGTTCCTGAAGGTGGGCACCACGTCGATCGTGCTGCGCATGCTCGAAGAGGATCCGCGCCCGTGGCGCGACCTCACCCTCGAGAACCCGATCCGGGCCATCCGGGAGATCAGTCACGACATCACGTGCCGCCGCAAGGTCCGCCTCGCCAACGGGCGCGAGCTCTCGGCCGTCGAGCTGCAGTCCGAGTACCTCTCGCGTGCGCTGCAGTTCGCCAAGCGCCGGGGCCTGTCGCCGCTCGAGGAGCAGGCGCTCGCGATGTGGGAGCACGTGATGACCCACCTCGAGAACGACCCGCTCAAACTGAGCACCGAGATCGACTGGGTGATCAAGTACCACATGATCGAGGCGTACCGCGAGAAGCACGACCTCCCGCTCACGCACCCACGTGTCGCGCTGCTCGACCTCGCGTACCACGACGTCACCCGGGCGCGTTCGCTCTACTCGCTGCTCGAGCGGCGCGGAGCCGTCGAGCGCATGGTGACCGACGAGGAGATCGACCACGCGGTCGACAACCCGCCGGAGACCACACGAGCCCGGCTGCGCGGCGCGTTCATCAAGCGGGCCAAGGAGCGCAAGCGCGACTACACCGTCGACTGGGTGCACCTGAAGCTCAACGACCAGGCACAGCGGACGGTGCTCTGCAAGGACCCGTTCAAATCACGCGACGACCGCGTGGAGCGCCTGATCGCCAGTCTGTGACCGCCGCGAGCTCGTAGGTCACCGCCGTGCCGTCGTACCGAACCGGGAAGGTCGTGCGCGTCATCGAGGCGCGCACCGGGCTCCAGCGCGTCGAGGTCGACCTCGGCGCCGGTCCCGAGCGGGCGTACGCGCTCTTGCAACTCACCGGCCCGGTCGCGCTCGGCGACCAGGTCGTGGTGAACACCACCGCCGTCGAGCTGGGTCTCGGCACCGGCGGTTGGCACGTCGTGCACTGGAACCTCGAACGTGACCACTGGACCGAGCGCGGACCGGGGCACATCATCAAGGGCCGCTACACGAGCCTCCAGGCCGACGTCGGCAGCACCGAGGAGCACCTCGAGGCGCTGGCCGAGGTGGAGTCGATCGACGGCATGCCGGTGGTGGTGGCGGCGCTGCACAGCCAGCTTCCGGCGGTGGCGGCGGCGTTCAAGGCGCTCGCCCCCGACGCGCGCCTCGCCTACGTGATGACCGACGGCGCAGGCCTCCCGCTCGCGCTGTCCGACCTCGTCGTCAACGTGCGAGAGGCGGGGCTCGTCGACACGACCGTCACCTGTGGGCATGCGTTCGGTGGTGACTACGAAGCGGTGTCGGCCTTCTCCGCCCTCGCGGTCGCCCGCCACGCGGCTCACGCCGACGCTGCGGTGGTGGTGATGGGCCCCGGCATCGTCGGCACCAACACGCGGCTCGGCTTCAGCGGGATGGAGGTCGGGCCGCTCCTCGACGCCGCGCACGCGCTCGGAGGCACACCCATCGCGTGCCTGCGCATCTCGTTCGCCGACGAGCGTCCGCGCCACCGTGGTCTCTCGCACCACACCGCCACCGCCCTGCGCCTCGCGGCGCGTGAGCGCGCGTTGATCGCAGTGCCACGGCTGGGTGACGCCGCGCAGGACGCACAGCTGCGCGCCGACCTCGTCGCGGCAGGGATCGACCGTCGCCACGAGCTGGTCGACGTCGACGCCCCCGACGCGATCGAGCTCTTCGCGAGCCTCGGCCTGCGCGTGCAGTCGATGGGACGTCCGGCCGAGGACGACCCGGCGCTGTTCCAGGCGGCAGCCGCCGCGGGCGCGCTGGCCGCGACACGTCTCGGCGCCACTGCTCGTGGAGACGACCAGGATGGTTGACCGCCTCGAACGGCTCGTCAACCTCACGGCCACGTTGCTCGACACGCGTCGCGGTCTCAGCCTCGAGGAGCTCGCGGAGCGGGTCGAGCCGCGGTACCCCGAGGATCTCACCGCCCGTCGCCGTCAGTTCGAGCGCGACAAGGAGACGCTGCGCGAGCTCGGGGTGCCGATCACCGTCGAGTCGGCCGACGGGTTCGGCGCCGAGCAGGCCTACCGGATCCGACCCGACGACTACTACCTGCCCGATCTCGGGCTCGACGAGGCAGAGCTCGCTGCGCTCCACGTCGCCGTGACCGCGGTGCGCTTCGAAGGGGGCGCCGGCCTCATCGGGCTGGCGAAGCTCGGAGGGCTCGAAGGCGAAGGCGCCGGGGCGACCCTCGCCGAGGTCGAGCTCGCGCCGCTCGTGCCGGCGTTGTTCGACGCGGTGAGTCGCCGAGCGTCGCTCACGTTCGAGTACCGCGGCGCGACCCGCCGCCTGAACCCCTACGGCGTCGTGTTGCGGTACGGCCACTGGTACGTGGTCGGCCACGACCGTGACCGCGACGGACCGCGGGCGTTCCGCGTGGATCGCATCGAGGGCACGCCGGACACGAGCACACCGGGTGCGTTCGAGATGCCGGGCGACGTGGATCCCGGTGCGATGGTGCGCGAACCGCTCACCTACGGCGACGATCGCCCCGTCGACGCGCACGTGCTCGTCGACGCCACGCGCGCGGCGCTGGTGGTCGACGAACTCGGCGACGAGGCGGTGGTGGCGCGCCGCGACGACGGATCGGTGGAGGTACGCCTCCCGGTGGTCAACCGCGAGGCGTTCCGGAGCTGGGTGCTGGACCTGCTCGACCACGCCGAAGTGCTCGGCCCGCCCGAGCTGCGCACGAGCATCGTCGACTGGCTCCAGGCACTCGCAGATCCGCCGGCGCGGAAGGGGAAGCGGTGAGCCCGCGTCCGCTCGTCGGCCCACGGCTGCAGCGCGTGCTCGCGATCGTGCCCTGGGTGCTGGCCCATCCGGGGATCAGCGTGGCGGAGCTCGCCGAACGCTTCGAGGTTGCCGAGCACGAGCTCGAACGCGACCTGGCGCTGCTCCCGTTCTGCGGGTTGCCGCCGTACACCGCAGATCGTCTCATCGACGTCACCGTGATCGACGGCGAGGTGGAGATCCGCCTCGCCGAGTACTTCGAGCGACCGCTACGTCTCGCACCGGCCGAGGGGCTCGCGCTGCTCGCAGCGGGAAGAGCGCTGCTCTCGGTGCCGGGCTCCGACGACGAGGGCCCGCTCGCCACCGCGCTCGAGAAGCTCGAGCACGTGCTCGGCGCCAAAGGCTCGTTGGCCGTCGACGTCGGCTCGACCGGCGGCCTGACCACGCTTCAGGACGCGGTCCAGGATCACGCCCAGCTCGAGATCGACTACTACTCGTTCGCCCGCGACGAGATGACGACCCGGATCATCGACCCGTGGCGGGTCTTCCACGCGTTCGGCGCGTGGTACGTCGCCGCGTGGTGTCACCGCGCCGGCGCCGAGCGTCTCTTCCGCGTCGATCGGGTGCGCGCGGTGCGCGCGACCGGCGTCGAGTTCGACCCGACGGAGCACGCGTCCTCCTTCGACACCGACACCGACGCCGTGGAGCTGGTGTACCGACCGCGACCCGACGATCCCCGCGTCACGCTCCGCCTTTCCCCCGAAGCGTCATGGGTGGTCGAGAGCTACCCCCACGAGGCAGTCCGCGAGCTCGCCGACGGCGGGTCCGAGGTCGTGCTCGCGATCAGCGAGCCGGCGTGGCTGGAGCGTCTCCTCCTCACGCTCGGTGATCGTGCAACGATCGTGGGGCCGCCCGAGGCACGCGGCATGGCGGCAACCGCCGCGACGCGCGTGCTGGCGCGATACACGCACTGATGTCCGGCATGTGCAGTCGGTGCCCTGCGTCGGCCGCGGACCACTTCATCTGCGAGGATGGGGGAGTGGAGCAGATGGCGTGACCGACAACCTCGACACGCCCACCGACTCGACATCTTCAGGCTCGACATCTTCCGGCTCGACACCCGCCGACACGGTTCCCGCCGACACGGTTCCCGCATCGAACGGCGCCGGCGCTGCGCCGACCTCCACCGCGATCGAGGATCGTCCGGCCGAACCGCCCAAGAAGAAGGGCATCAATCGCGCCGCGGTGGAGTGGGTCGTGCTCATCGTCGCCGCGATCGTCATCGCGATCGTCATCAAGACGTTCCTCTTCCAGGCCTTCTACATCCCGTCGGAGTCGATGGTGCCCACCCTCGAGGTCGGCGACCGCGTGCTCGTCAACAAGTTGAGCTACGACCTGCACGACGTGAACCGCGGCGACATCATCGTGTTCGCGGCGGAGCCGAACGCGCAGTGGAGGACCGCGGGGATCGACGACCTCGTGAAGCGGATCATCGCGATGCCCGGTGAGACCATCACCGAGTGTCAGACCGGCAAGGTCTGCATCAACGACCGCGTCCTCAACGAGAGCTACCTGCCGAAGGGCACGACCACGACCTTCGACTCGACGCCGCCCGGCTGCGAGCCCGACAGTCCGCCGAACGGGTGCACCGTGCCCGCCGGCCACTACTTCGTGCTGGGCGACAACCGCGGCAAGTCGGCTGACGCGCGCATCCACGGACCGATCAAGGGGTCGAGCATCGTGGGCCGCGTCTTCGTGCGCATCTGGCCCCTCGACCGCCTCGGCTTCCTCTGATCGATTTCCTGAGCTAGCCGTCGGTCCATTCGGCGACGGTGGCGACCAGGCGGTCGACGTGGTCGGAGTACAGCGCGTCGATGCCGAACTCGAGCATGGCGCGCACGTGACGCACCTCCTGCACGTCCCACGCGAACGCGCGCACCGCGAAGCGGTGGAACAACCCGACCAGGCCCGCGGTCCATTCGAGGTGACGCATGTTGCACACCTCGATCCCAGCCTGCGCGAGCACGTCGGCATGGCGTTCGACCGACGCACCGAGCGCGCTGCGCTTCGTGCTGTGCACCAGGTGGGCGGTGGTGTCGATCTCACGGATGCTGTGCAGCGTGCTCAGCCGTCCTGAGCAGACCCACAGGCGGTCGAGGGCGCCCGCTGCCCCCGCCACCGCGAGCACGGGCGCAGCGGCAGCGACGTCGTAGAGGTCCAGCGACAGCTCGAATCCGGTCCCCAGCTCGTCGTAGAGGTCGGCCAGGCGCGGCACCCCGAGCGCAGCGAGCTCGGCCGCCGACGACTGCTTGACCCGGCGCCGGTGCCAGAGACCCCCTCGAGCGACCGCGTCGTGGACCAGCACCACCTCCCCGT
The DNA here is from genome assembly GCA_040510575.1 of Acidimicrobiia bacterium. Taxonomy (GTDB): domain Bacteria; phylum Actinomycetota; class Acidimicrobiia; order IMCC26256; family DASPTH01; genus DASUMF01. Next base: position 6,234 of record JBEVIU010000033.1, read on the forward strand.
CGGCGCTGAGCCGGGCATCCGACTCGAGGCCGGCCGCCCCCAGTTCGAGCGCCCGGCGGAAGGCAGCGAGCGTGTTCTCGGGCTGTTCCGCCCGTGCTCCACGGTGCGCAAACGTGATGGGACGTGACCTCGGAGGGTTCGGCTCAAGTGGAGTGGGGGCCATGCCGATCGGAGAGCCTAAGGGGCCACGAGTGCGGGAGGTCGGCCCGAAATGACGACGGTCCGAGCCCAGTGCCCGGTGTGCGGCGACGTGCAACTCGGCATCAACGATCTCACCGTGCGCGTCCACGACGACGACACGGCAGGGGACTACCGCTTCCGGTGCCCCGAGTGCGCCCAGACGGTGACGCGACCCGCGAGCCCGCGGATCGTCGACCTGCTGATGTCGGCCGGCGCCGCCGAAGAGCGCTGGAGCTGGCCCGCCGAGCTCGCCGAACGCCCGTCCGGACCGCCGCTCACGCCCGACGATCTCCTCGACCTCCACGTGCTCCTCGCCGACGACGCCTGGTTCGACCAGCTCGTGGCCTTGGTGCGCAGAACGACACCCGAGTAGTCTCGCTCCGTGGCCGTCTGGGTGGTGTTCGGTGTACTGAGCGTGGGAGCCGTCGCAGCCGTGATCGCGACTCGTCGCCACACGATCGATGCCGAGCCCACCGTGCGTGAGTTCGCGGAGTTCCGTGACGCGCTCTCACAGCAGGTCGTCGGCCTCGACACGGACGTCCGCGCCACCCGCACCCACCTCGACGTGCAGACGCATCCCCGTCCCGTCGAGCACGATCGCTGGGGTTAGGCTCACGTCGGGTCAGCCCGGCGAAAGGAACCCTGATGCCCTCGCTCGGCCCGGCCGAGATCCTCGTGATCCTCGTGATCGCGCTGCTGGTGTTCGGCCCCAACAAATTGCCCGACGTGGCGAAGCAGGCAGGCAAGGCGTTCCAGGAGCTGCGACGGGTGCAACAGCACCTCCGCTCCGAGATCAGCGGCGCGATGTCGGACCTCGACGGCTCGTCGCAATCCGCGAGCGCGCCCAGCGGCGACCCAGTACCGATGCTGCCCGCGCTGGACCCCGACGCCGCGCCCTCATCCGATTCGGTGATGCCACCTCCCGCGCAGAGCACGCCACCCTCGCAGAGCACGCCACCTGCCGCGACACCACCAGCTGCCACACCGTCGGCCACTGATCCGCTGCCCCCGTCGAGCCCGCCGCCGGCCGACCCGGCCTGATCCGCCCAGTGCCCCGCCAGAAAGGCGAGACCGACGGCCGCATGACGGTCGTCGAGCACCTCACCGAGCTGCGCAAGCGGCTCATGATCTCGGTCATCGCGATCGCGATCGGGGCGACGATCTGCTTCATCCTGGCGCCGGAGATCATCTCGTTCCTCGTCGAGTTCTACAAGAGCGCGACGAACGGCCGCCGCCAGCGGCTGGTGTTCACGGGCCCCCTCGACGGATTCGCGACCCGGCTCAAGATCGCGACCTACGGCGGCATCGTGCTCGCGTTGCCGGTGTGGCTCTACCAGCTGTGGCGCTTCATCACCCCGGGGCTCAACCCCAAGGAGAAGAAGTACGCGATCCCGTTCGTGGCCGCGTCGATGTTCCTCTTCGCGTGCGGCGCGGTCGTCGCCATGCTGACGCTCGAGCCGGCGCTGAACTTCCTGTTGAACATCGGCGGCTCCGAGCTCACACCGCTGCTGACCGCCGACAAGTACATCTCGCTGGTCAGCTTGATGATCATCGCGTTCGGGCTCTCGTTCGAGTTCCCGGTCATCATCGTGTTCCTGCTGCTGGCGCACATCATCTCCACGCAGCAGCTCCGCTCGTGGCGACGCTACGCGGCAGTCGGGATCGTCGCGTTCTCGGCGGTGATCACCCCGAGCCAGGATCCATACTCGTTGTTCGCGATGGCGATCCCCATGTACTTCTTCTACGAGTGCTGCATCATCATCGGGAGGTTCCTCAAACGATGAGCCCGAGTCGAAGCTCGAGCCCCTCCAGCGCGAAGCGCGTGCCCTACAAGGCGCCACGTGATCGCCGTGAGCTCGCGACCGCCATCGCGGTCGGTGTGCTCCTCGTGGTGGTCACCGCGACCCTCGTCTGGTTCCTCCGCCCGAACCGGGAATCCACGTCGACGCCGTCGTCGCCACTCATCACGACGACCACCGCCGTCACCGACACCACGGTGCCGACCGACACCACCCCCGCCGCCACCGACTCCACCGTGACCGAGGACACGACACCCCAGGACACCACCGCGCCCGACGGCGGCTGAGCCCCATGACGTCGCGCCCCGCGCTCCGAGAGCAGTTCGCCGATGCGCGCGGCTTCCCCCTCGACGACTTCCAGGAACGTGCCCTCGACGCGATCGACGCCGGCCAGCACGTGCTCGTGGCTGCTCCGACGGGATCGGGCAAGACCGTGGTCGCCGAGTACGCGATCGAGCACGCCCGGGCCGCCGGTCGCAAGGCCTTCTACACCACGCCGCTGAAGGCCCTCTCGAACCAGAAGTACGGCGACCTCGTGCGCGCGTACGGCGCCGCCCACGTGGGGCTGTTGACCGGCGACAACTCCATCAACGGTGAGGCGCCCATCGTCGTGATGACCACCGAGGTGCTGCGCAACATGGTGTACGCGTCGTCTCCGACGCTCGACACGCTCTCGGTCGTCGTGCTCGACGAGGTGCACTACCTCCAGGACCGCTACCGCGGGCCGGTGTGGGAAGAGGTCATCGTGCACCTCGACTCCACGATCCGTCTCGTGTGCCTCTCCGCGACGGTGTCGAACGCCGAGGAGGTCGCGGCGTGGATCGAGACCGTCCGAGGCCCCACTGCCGCGGTGATCGAGGAGCAACGGCCGGTCACGCTCGAGCACCGCTACCTCGTCGCGGAGCGGGGAAGCGACACCGTCCACCTGCTCCCCACCTTCGTCAACGACCACGGGCGCATCCTGCCCAACCCCGAAGTGGCGAAGCTCGACGGCTCCCGCGGTCGCCCGTCGCCGCGACGCGGTGGGCCGCCCAACCGCCATCGGTCGCACCTGCGCACGCCGAGTCGGGTCGAGACCGTGGACCGCCTCGACGCCGAGGGCATGCTCCCGGGCATCGTGTTCGTGTTCAGCCGGGCCGGGTGCGACGGCGCGGTGCAGCAGTGCGTTGCCGCGGGCATGCGCCTCACCGACAGCCGCGAGCGAACCCGTCTGCGCGCCATCGCCGACGCGCACACCCGCGATCTGGCCGACGCCGACCTCGAGGTGCTCGGCTACGGGGACTGGCTCATGGGGCTCGAGAACGGCTTCGCCGCGCACCACGCCGGGATGGTGCCGCCGATGAAGGAAGCGGTCGAGGAAGCGTTCGCAGCCGGCCTCGTGAAGGTGGTGTTCGCGACCGAGACCCTTGCCCTCGGCATCAACATGCCGGCACGGTCGGTGGTGATCGAGAAGCTGTCGAAATTCACCGGCGAGCGCCACGAGTTCCTCACCCCCGGTGAGTACACGCAGCTCACGGGTCGGGCGGGACGGCGGGGGATCGACGCACTTGGCTACGCGGTCGTGCTGTGGAGCCCGTTCGTGGCCTTCGAGCAGGTCGCGACGCTCGCGTCGCGCCGAACCGACGCGCTCACCTCCGCGTTCCGACCGACGTACAACATGGCTGCCAACCTCGTGCGCCGGTACTCGAAGTTCGAAGCCCACCACCTCTTGAACCTCTCGTTCGCGCAGTTCCACGCCGACCGCGACGTCGTCGCGCTGGAACGCCAGCTCGATCGCAGCCGCGGACACCTCGATCGCCAACGCGAGCTCGCGCAGAGCGACCTGGGCGACGTCCAGGAGTACGCGAGGCTGCAGGCCGAGCTCGAGACCGCGCGCGCCAACCGGGGTGGCGGGCCGCGCCGGATCGCCGAGGCGTTGGAGACGTTGCGCCCGGGCGATGTCGTCATGGTGCGCGGTCGGGGCGGGCGGGTGGTGGTGCTGTCGCACGACCAACGACGCAAGCAGACGCCGCGGATCGTGGCCGTCGACCTCCGCCGCGACGTCGTGCGCCTCGGGCCCGACGACTTCGACGCGCCGCCGCGCAAGGTCGCCACCGTCGAGCTGCCCCAACCCCACGCGCCCCGCAACCCGGCGTTCCGCAAGCAGGTTGCCGATCGGTTGCGACACGCCAAGCTCCGCGACCAGAACGGGCGCGGGAAGGGTCACGACCGGCGCGTGGCCGAGCTCGAACAGGCGCTCGCCGAGCATCCGGTGGCCGCCGACCCGTCGCTGCGGGTCCGCCTGCGGGCCGCCAACGCAGCGGAGCGTCTCGATCGCGACGTGCAGCGGCTGGAGCGGCGGATCCGCAGCCGGAACGACAGCCTTGCCCGTCAGCTCGATCGCGTCCTGCGAGTGCTCGAGTCGTGGGGGTACGTCGACGGCTGGACGCTCACCGACGCGGGCGAGCGGTTGACGCGCCTCTACACCGAGACCGACCTCCTCCTCGCGGAAGCGATCGGCGAGGAGCTGCTCGATGGCCTGCGCATGCCCGAGCTCGCCGCGGTGGTGTCGTGCTTCACCTACGAGCGGCGCGGGCCCGAGGGCGACGAGCCGATGCCGCCCCCGCGCTGGCCGAGCAAGACGGTCGCGCTCCGGTACCGGGCCATCGACAAGCTCGCGGCCGACCTCAACGCCAACGAGGACGACGCCGGGCTCCCCGAGACCCGCACGCCCGACCCGGGCTTCACGTCGCACGTGTACGAATGGGCCGCGGGGGAGGAGCTCGCCGACGTGCTCGACGACGACGAGATGACCGGCGGCGACTTCGTGCGCCACATCAAGCAGTGCGTCGACCTCCTGCGCCAGATCGCCGACGTCGCACCGAACGAGACCACGCGAGCGCGGGCGCGGGAAGCCGCCGACGCGTGCTACCGCGGGGTGGTGGCGGTCAGCGGTGTCGCCGCGGCGGCGGTGGCAGCGAACGGACGCTGACCCGTGGGGATCAGCAAGGGCCAGCCGTGGGGCACACCGTGGAGCGGGCCACCCGACGTCACCGTGTCGGGCACCGACGCGGCCCTCGCGTCCGCGGTGGCGACGCATCCGCACCCGACGGTCGAATGGGCGCCCGTGGGCGACGCCGACTTCGCCCGCGCGGTGAGCCTCGGAGTGGGTGAGCACGACCGGATGGGGCTCTCCTTGCCCTGTGACGCGCTCGGGGTCCGGGTGCCCGCACAGCCCGACGGCGGCGAGCCGCTGCTCGCGGTCAACGCGGTGGTGCTCGGCACCTCGCCCGACCGCACCGGGCGCCTCACGCGGACCGCGTCGATGCGGGTCACCGCCGACGGCCGAATCGTCCACGACGGCCCGGCCACGGGCGTGCTGGTCGGCAACGGGCAATTCCTGCGCGGGGCCGACGTGATCCCGCGGGGTCATCCCGGTGACGGGAGGGTCGAGATCCAGGTGTACGCCGTCACCGCCGGCGAGCGTGCGGCCATGCGCCACCGGTTGCCCCAGGGCACCCACGTGCCGCACCCCGGCATCCGCCAGGCCTCGGCCGCCACGGAGGTCGTCGTGGAGCTGGACGGCCCGTCGTGGCCGCTCGAGCTCGACGGCATCGAGCTCCCCGCCACGTCGTCGGTCACGGTCCGGGTCGTCGCCCAGCGCTTCGCACTGCTGATCTGAATTGCGGTCCACCAGCGGCGTCCACCACTGGGGGTCGGCGCGCCGATACCATCGCCAAGCCCCCACCCGGGGAACGGAGCGAGGGACGGTAACTGCGTAGTGGGCGTCTATCCGGTCGAGCAATTCAGCGCCGACGAGGAGGCCATCCTCCGGCCCTACTTCACCAATCTCGACCTTCCGGTCTTCGCGGTCGTCAACCTGCCCGAGGTGGTGAAGGGCGCGCTCTTCGCGCGCTACTCGCGCAGCAAGAAGAGCTTGCGCCGTCTCTTTCTCGACGAGTTCGTCGCCGACCTCGACCTGACCGGTGATCTCACCGTCGACGCCACCGTCGGGCTGAAGCGCGCCGAGGCGCTCTACGAGCGCGTGTTCCTCGAGTACGGCGACGACTCCGTCGCGCAGCTCGGTGGAGTGCACCTCGCGTGTGAGCAGGCATCGAACGTGCTCACCAAGGTCCTCGAGTGGGGCCGCGTGATGTCGTACATGGAGCAGTCGACTCGCTACATCGAATACGACACCAAGCTCGACGGCCGCTTCCGCTACTACCGCGACACCGCGGTGCTGAAGTCGCCCGATCTCGCGTTCCGCTACATCGCCGACATCGACTCGATGTTCGAGACGTACAGCGACCTCCTGCCGACCATGCTCGACTGGGCGCGCGAGCGGTACCCGAAGGAACCGGGCGACTCCGACTTCGTGTACAAGAACACGATCCGCGCCAAGGCGTGCGACGCGCTGCGCGGCATCCTTCCGGCGGCGACGCTCTCGAACGTCGGCGTGTACGGGAGCGGCCAGGCCTTCGAAGCGCTGCTGCTGCGCATGCGCGCCCACCCGCTGCCGGAGGCGCGCAGCTACGCCACGATGATCCTCGAGGAGCTCCGCAAGGTGATCCCGTCGTTCGTCGTGCGGGTCGACCGGGAAGACCGGGGCGTCGCCTGGAGCAACTACCTGGCCGACGTCCGGGCCTCCACAGCCGCCACCGTGGAACGGATCTTCGGCGCCGAGACGCCCGAGCCCCGGCCGGCCGTGACCCTCACCGACTTCGATCCCGACGCCGAGGACAAGCTCCTGGCGGCGATCTGTTACCCGTACACCCGCCTGCCCGACGACCAGGTGCTGGCCGGTGTGCGCCGGCTCAGTGCCGACGACCGCGTCGCGTTGCTCACCGCGGCGGTGGGGGATCGCAGCAACCGTCGTCACCGGCCGGGCCGCAGCTTCGAACGGGTCGACTACCGCTTCGACATCGTCGCCGACTACGGCGCGTTCCGCGATCTGCAACGTCACCGCATGCTCACGATCGAGTGGCAACCGCTCTCCACGTTGCACGGGTACGACGTCCCCGACGCGGTCGAAGAAGCGGGCTTGCGCGATCGCTTCGACGAGGCGATGGCCACGTCGGCCGCGCTCTACGACGCGTTGCTCGACCCGTTCCCGGAACAGGCGTCGTACGCGGTCTCGCTCGCGTACCGCATCCGGTTCGCGATGCAGATGAACGCGCGCGAAGCGATGCACCTCCTCGAACTTCGCACGATGCCGTCGGGTCACCCCGCGTACCGGCAGGTGTGTCAGGAGATGCACCGGCTCATCGCCGAGGAAGCCGGGCACGGTTCGATCGCGGCGGCGATGTCGCACGTCGACCACACCACGTACGAGCTCGAGCGCCTGGCCGCGGAGCGCGCGGCCGATGCACGTCGCGCCAGCCGTCCCGTCTGACTGACGAACCTTTCGTCAAGCGTCACGATCCGCGAAAAAAATCGCGCCTCGCTGACCAGGATCGACGCGCGTCGACGCAGGTCACGGCGTCGCACTTCGCGCGGCTACGGCTTGACACGGACCCCTCCGATCGGGCTCACTACGAGGCGTCCTCGCCAACCCGGTTCGTGGGAGTCCCGCGGTGCTGGATGAGGAGAGGGATCGGGGGGCCCAGGAGACCAAGTAGAGAACGCTGGAATAACCGGACCTGCTCGGCAGGAACGGCCAAACAGTGGCCCCAACGGTCTTCTGGGCCCCACACCGATCCACCCGCGTTGCAGGGCCGGCACCAACACATCGGGCCCCAACGGTCTTCTGGGCCCCACACCGATCCCCAGTCTCTCCACCTCCCAAGTGTGCTTCTGTTCGGAGCGCGGACAACGCCCTGCAGGGGGAATAGAGCGCCGTGAGACCTTGTTCCCCGAGGCTCGATGGGCTGCGGTGTATATTCCGCGCCCCTTCACCGGCTCGGAGCCCCCACTCACCATGAGCGACGACGAATTCGAAGACGTTCCCGATCTGGATCTCGACGACGAGCTCGACGACGAGCTCGAGGTCGACGAGATCCCCGGCGACGATGATGACGACGACGTCGACGACGTCGCGCTGCTCGACGACGACGACCTCGCGCTGCCCGACGTCGAGATCCCGGTCCCGGTCATCACCGACGAGACACCCGCGGTCGCAGCAGTCGAGACCGACGACGACGAGGACGATGGCGTCGTCGACCTCGACGAGGAGCTGCACCCCGACGACGTCGAGGAACCCCTCGACGTGCTGCTCCAGGAACGCACGGCGAGCGCCACGCTCGAGGACGACGAGGAAGAAGTCGAGGACGACGAGGTCGACGGCGACGATCGCGGCGACGGTCCCGCGCGGATCGTGCCCCGACGTGCCGATGAATTCCTGTGCAAGTCGTGCTTCCTCGTGCTCCCGTTGCGTCGCCTCGCCGACGAGGAACGTCAGTTCTGCGACGACTGCGCCTGAGTCGAACCGGCGCGATCCGCCTGGCGGTCGCGTTCGCGGCCGGCCTCCTGGCGGGCTTCTGTCAACCGCCGTACTCGCTCGGCCTGCTGATCGTCGTCCCGCTCGTCGCGCTCCTGTGGACGTGGCACCACGCGCGTCCCGCGCACGCTGCGCTCTACGGCTTCGCGTTCGGCCTCGCGTCGTGCGCGGTGGTGCTGCAGTGGATCAGCTACTTCGGGATACTCGCCTACGTCGCGTTGCTCGCGACCATGGCCGCCTACATCGCGCTCGCCGGACTCGTCACCGCGTTGCTCGCACGTCGCGGGATCGCCTCACCCCTCCTGACCGCCGCGGTATGGGTCGTCGCGGAGGCGCTGCGGGGGCGGTTCCCCTTCGGCGGGATGCCCTGGGCCGACGTCGGGGTCGCCCTCCACGACGTGAGCGCGGCGCGGGCCCTCGCCAGCGTCGGTGGTGTGCTCCTGGTGAGCTACGCGATGGTCGCGGCTGCCGGCTTCGTCCTCGACGCCGGTCTCGCGCTCCGATCGCACCACACCCGCGCCGCGGTGTTGGCGGGGGTCGGCATCGTGGCGGTCGTGGGGATCGGTCTGGTCGCGGTCGCCACCCGGTTCGAGCCCCGTTCCACGGGTGAGCTCCGCGTCGCGGTGCTCCAGGGCGACGATCAGGAGCTGTCGCTCGCCGGTCAACGCGCACAGCAGCTCACCGGCAACCACCTCGCGCTGGCGGCGGGCCTGAAGGGCCGCTACGACCTGATCGTGTTCCCCGAGAGCGCGCTCGACACCAACCCGGAGCAGGACCCGCAGCTGCGGAGCATCCTGACGGACCTCGCGGCGAAGCACGATGCCGCGGTGCTCGTGAACGCCCGCGTCCCCGTTGCTCCGACCAAGGGAGAGAGCTTCGAAAGCAACAGGGGCGAGGTCTACAACGCGGACCTGCTCTACGAGCCCGACGGCACGTTGCAGGGGCAGTACGCGAAGCAACATCTCGTGCCGTTCGGCGAGTACGTCCCCATGCGATGGGCCCTCGGCGACTTCGATGCGCTGCGCACGAACGTGCCGTACGACTTCACGGCCGGCGACAAGCCCGTCGTGTTCGACGTGAAGGGCACACCGGTCGGCAACGTGATCTGCTTCGAGTCGGCGTTCGGCCCCCTCGTGCGCGAGCAGGTGCGCGACGGTGCGGAAGCGATCGTGGTGAGCACCAACAACCGCTCCTACCGGCGTTCGGGCAACTCCGAGCAGCATCTCGCGCTCGGCCAGTTCCGGGCCGCGGAGACGGGCCGCCCGGTGGTGCAGGCGTCGGTCTCGGGCATCAGCGGTGTCATCGACGCCGACGGCACCGTGCACGACCGCACGAAGCTGTTCGAGCAGGCGGTCGTCGACGCGACGATCACCACGACCACCGGCGAGACCCTCTACGTGCGATTCGGCGACTGGCTGGTGTGGGCGTGTGCCCTCGGCCTCGTCGTCGCGACGATCGTGGCGATGCGCCGGCCGGTGGTGGCGTGGGCGTCAGACGATGAGTCGCACCGCAGCGACGACACCGATCACCACGATCACGACGCGTAGCCATCGCTCGGGGATCCTTCGCCCCACGTGCGCGCCCACCTGGCCACCGACGATCGAGCCGAGCGCGATCAGCGCGGCGACGTCCCAGGCCACGTCGGCCGCGAAGACGAAGATGATCGCCGCCACGCCGTTGGCGATCAGCGCGAGCACGTTCTTCACGCCGTTGAGGCGCTGCAGGTCGTCGGCGATGAAGATGCCGAGCAGCGCAAGGAGGATCACGCCCTGCGCGGCGCCGAAGTACCCGCCGTACACGCCGGTGAGCAGGATGCCGATCCAGAGGACGGCGCCACCGTGCTCCACGGGGCGGCGCCTGCGCTCGGTGATGAAGCGGCTGAGTCGGGGCTGCACCACCACGAGGGCGCAGGCGATCAGGATGAGCACGGGCACGACGGCGTCGAACACCGAGCTCGGGAGCGTGAGCAGCAGCACCGCGCCGGTGATGCCACCGATGAAGGATCCGGCGCCGAGCACCGTGACGCGCCGCCGCTGGCCGGCGAGCTCCCGCCGGTAGCCGACGGCGCCGCTGACGCTGCCGAACACGAGGCCGATCGTGTTGCTCACGTTGGCCACGACCGGTGAGTACCCGAGCGCGAGGAGCGTCGGGAAGGTGAGGAGGGAGCCGGAGCCGACGATCGTGTTGATGGTCCCGGCCGCGAAGCCGACCGCGACGATGAGGACGCCTTCCCAGAACGACATGGCGTTGCGCACCGTAGACTGACCCCTGCCGCGACCAGCGGACGTTTGCCCACCACGGGAGCCAGGGGAACGCTTGTGGCCGACGACAAGGCAGCTCACGACCGCGCACTCGAGATGTTCGTGTACGCGCCGGTCGGGGTCGCGCTCTACGTGCGCGACATGTTGCCGATGATGATGGGCGTGTTCGTGTCACGCGGGAAGCGCGAGGTGCAGTCGCACCTGCCCGGACAGACACCGCCTCCCGCGCCGCCGATGCCACCGACGCCGAGCCCCGCCGACATGCGGCGCAAGGTCGAAGAGGGCATCGGCCTCGCTCGCATCGTCGCCGAGAGCGGCGTCGGCGTCGCCAAGGGTGTGGCGGGCAGCGGCTTCGGCATCGCCCGCGACCTCGCCGGCACCGCGGTGCAAGGCCTCGGCGCCATGCGGCCTGACGCCAGCCCTTCCGCCTCCGCTGCTTCTCCTCCCGCACCCACGCCGGGGGCTACGGCCCGTTCCGCTGCTCCGTCGGGCGCGGCACCTGCCGCGTCGCCGACGACGGGCGTGCCGACGTCGGCTGGGACGGTCGCGGGTGTCGGGGGAGTGGCGGCGAGTGCACCGGCGCCGAGTGCGCCGAGCGTGTCGAGCCCTGGTCCGGTGATCGGCTCGAGCGCTCCCGTGGTCGGCGAGCACTCCGGGAGCTCCGCCGGCGACCCAGGCGCCGCGCTCCCGCCCGTCGACGCGTTGGCGATCCCCGACTACGACGAGCTGTCGGCGTCGCAGGTGGTGGAGCGGCTCGAAGGACTCGACGCCGCGTCGCTCGATGCCATCCGCCGCTACGAGGGTGCGCACCGCGGACGCAACACCATCCTCGGCAAGATCGCGCAGCTCACCTGACGGTGGGCGAACTGCGCGCCGCGCTGGCGGCCTGATGGTGGAGGCGAGTCGCACGGCGGTGATGGGCGATGTCGCTCGGATCGTCGAGCTCGCGCAGCTCCTACGGCTCGAGCTGGCTGCGATGAAGGGCGGTGAGCTGTGGCTGCGGCGCGAGGCATGGCCCGAGCCACTCAGGGAGTCGTATGCGAACCTGATCGATGCCGACGACACGCTCGTGGTGGTGGGCACGATCGACGAAGCGATCATCGGGTACGGCGTGGTCGCAATCGAGACCTTGCGGTCGGGCGCGCAGCTCGGCGTGATCACCGATCTGTTCGTCGAGTCCGGCGCGCGGGCCGTCGGCATCGGGGAGTGCATGGCGTTGCAACTGATTGCGTTCTGCGTGGAGCGCAGCTGCATCGGCGTGGACGCACTGGCGCTCCCCGGTCATCGCGAAGCCAAGAACTTCTTCGAGCGCAACGGCTTCACCGCACGCGCGCTCACCATGCACCGCCGCCTCGACCCGTGAACGCCGACCCGCGAGCGACGCGCTCGCGACACCCGGACCGGTGAGCAGCGCGCCGGTCGTGGCGGTCGGCGCCGTGGCGATCGTCGACGACGCCATCCTCCTCGTTCGGCGGGGGAGGGGACCGGCGCAGGGGGAGTGGTCGGTACCCGGTGGGCGCGTCGAACCGGGCGAGGCGGTGCACCTCGCCGTCGTGCGTGAGACGTACGAGGAGACCGGCCTCGAGGTCGTGGTCGACCACTTCCTCGGCTGGGCCGAACGCATCGGCGACGATCCCGCCACTGGCACCCCACACCACTTCGTGCTCCTCGACTTCGCGATCACCCCACTCGACCCGACGCAGACCCTGGTCGCGGGTGACGACGCCGCGGAGGCCCGCTGGGTGCCCCTCGCCGACATCACCGAGCTCCGCCTGGTTGACGGCCTCTACGAGTTCCTCCGCGACACCCACGTCATCGACTGAGGCGCACCGCGGCATCACATCGTGCGTGCCTCGCATTACGGAGGTGCGCGTTCGGGCCGGCCAGTGCCGCGCCGTCGGGCCGTGCTCCGCGACGAGCTGATGCTGGCGCCGAGGAGGCCGGCGGCGCGGTCGCGCTCGGTCTTCTCCCAGTGGTCGGGGCCGCAGAGGGGCTGCAGGTTCTCGAACGACGTGGCGCCACCGTTGGCAACGGGATCCTTGTGATCCCACTGCAAGCCGTAACGACGGTCGCACCCGAGCTCGGCACAGGTCACCCCTTCGAACTCCGGCGGCGGACCGAGCTCGAGCGCGGTACGCAGCTCGGCCGGAATGTGTCGACCCACATGCGCAACTCGTTGCACCTCGACGCCATCGGTGAGCACGAGCTTCAAGAAGGCGTTCTCCATCATGGACCGAACGACACGGGGCGGGATCGGCCCACCCCCGACGACGTGCGACCGCTCGCCCGGATGCGCGTGACCCCGGACCAGCGCCGGCCAGTCGATCACGACGTTGGCGGCCACACCCGCCGTCGACGAGGCCTTCCCTTCCGACTCGGCTCGTTCGAACAGGAACACGAGCGCGTCGGCTGCGAACGCGCACCGTGGCTGCATCGCGCCGCCACGCTTCGCCGCCCGGTGAAGCCGGTCGGTCTCGGCCATGATCCGGTTCACGAGGGACACACCGACGTCGGGCGTGAGCGCGAACGTGCCACACACCATGCCCATGTCGTCGCGCCAGTGCTTGAAGGAGCGCGCCGCCCGCTGCTTGGCGTGCAGCTCTTCGCGGTCGATCACCTCGAGGCGCCGCGCACGCGCCCGCTCACGCACCGGTCCGAGACTCCCGCCCTTCGCGAGCTCGAGCAGTTCGCCTTCGCAGCCCGGGGCTTCGGCATCGGCCCGTGTGATCTCGGCTGCCTGCCTGAGCGACACCTCGCCGGCGAGCACCGCGTCGCGCGTCTCGGGCGTGTCCTCGATGGCGCTGATCGTGTGCAGCGCGTCGCGCGCCTCGCTCGCGGTCGAGCCGGCCATCGCCGCGACCCAGTCACGCGCGTCCGTGAACCCGCGCTGGCGATGCTCGCCTCCTTCGGCTGCCCGAGCGGCGGCGCGCAGCGCAGCCGCGTCACAGGCCCGTGCCGCCGCGCTGAGCGCTTCGGCCAGACGCGCACATGCATCGGTCTCGTACACGCCTGGTTCGAAGCGCGTGAGCTCCTGGCGGAGTGAGCAGAGCCGCGCCAAGAACGATTCAGTCCCGACGTCGACCTGGCTCACGGCTCACCACCTCTCAACTCTCGAAGCGATCGCTCGGCGCGACGTGACTCAGCCTGCGCACGAGCGTTGGTTCAGAGGAAGGTCATCTGCCAGACCTTCGAGGCGAACCCTCATCCTAGACGAACGTACGTTCGTCGTCAAGCCTTTTGGGCTCGAGCTCGCCAACGAGCTCAGAGGGCGGAGTAGCCCTCGGGGAGGGGACCGCGACCGGCGATTGCGAGCACGGCATCGAGCGCGACGTCGCGGGCGACGGCCACCGACGCCAGGCACGCGAACGTGATCGTGGTGGCGCCGCGGTCGGGGGAGAAGGGCACGTCGGCAGCGCGTGCGATGTCGGCGGTGTGGATCGTGAGCTCGAAGATGCGCGACGGCAAGTAGTCGATCAGTCGCATCACACCGGCTGGGGAGGCGACCGGCGCGTCGTCGGCCGCAGCCGCCACCACGCTGATCGCGGCGTCACGCAGCTCGAGCACGCGCCCAGCCGGGTCGTCACCGAGATCGCGGCCGGCCTGACGCCCGCGTTCGGCGACCTCGGCCTCGTCGGCGTAGGCCGACGTGAGCACCGCGAAGTAGTCGAACGGACTGGCGACGTCGACGTCCTTGCCCGCGCCTGCTTCCAGGTACGCGGGGACGGTCACGAGCGCGCGGCTGGCGTGGCCGACGAGATCACGCACGTTCCACACTCCGAGCGCGAGCTCGTCCCATGCGGACGGCGAGATACGACCCACCACGTCGACGTACGCCTCGGCCCCACCCGCGAACGCGGCGCGCACTGCCTCGGGAACGAACTCGATCTCGCGCATGGCTCGACAGTACGCCGAGGGCGCACTCCGCAGGACGGATTACGGCGCGGTGCCCAGCGCCCCGCGCGCGACCTGCAGGAGGCTGGGGATGCGCGGAAGCTCCTGACGCACGAACGACCACACGACCGCGGTCGTGTCGAACCCGGCGGTGCGCTTCCATGCGTGCGCGGTGTCGTCGATCGCGTAGCGCACGACGTGACGTGACGAGGAACAGGTGTCGGCAGCCGCACCGAGCACGACGGGCGACGACGCGGCCACACCCGTGTCGCGCGTCACGACGCATCCGTCGACCGCGGCCCAGAACGAGGTGGTGGCATCGACCCCCGACACTCGGCCCCGCGCGTGCCCCTGGAACGACGCGACCGTCCCTCCGGCGTACGGCACCACCGGATCGTTGCGGGCGGCGATCACTGCGACCGAGACCGCCTCGTCGGGACGGCACTGTCCCTGAAAACCTTCGCCCGCCGAGCCGGCGACGATCGCCACCACCGAGACGACATCGGACATCTCGCATGCGACACGCGCGGCCATCATGGCGCCGTTCGAGAATCCGACGACGCCCACCGCCGCGATTCGGCGTTGCATCTGCGACGCGCTCAGCGCGATGAGGTCGCGCAGGAACTCGATGTCGTCGGTGGGTTGCCCGCTCGGGGTGAGCACCTCGGCGCCGGGGCGTCCGTCGTTCCAGATGCCGTAGGCGCCGTCCGGATAGGCGACGGCGACACCGGCGGGGACCGCGAAGTCTTCGAGCCCGAACGCGCGCATCTCGTCACCGGTGTGACCGACACCGTGGAGCGCAACGACGAGGTCGATGGGTCCCTTGGGTGCCGACGACGGGACGACGAGCGTCCAGCGGCGCGGGATGCCGTCGACCGTGAGGCCCATCGGGATCACGAGCGGGCCCGAGGCGGAGGTAGTCGGCGGGAGCAGCGACATCGAATCGGGTGCCGGCGGCGAGGCGACCGACCGCGCGGCGGCCGGCACAACGAGCACTGCCGTGCCGAGAACTGCCACACCGAGCAGCGCGAAGGCGCTCAGGATCACGCAACGCAGGACGGGGCGCAGAGGGAGCATCCGGGCGCGCGTTGACCCGCCGACTCCCGATTTCCCCCGCACCGAGGCAGCAGACCACGGCGGACGACGTCATTGCAACCCAAAGCTGGATTCGAACCGCCCGGTTCAGCGAGCTGATGCGAGGGTCGTCGCGAGGTTGTGGACCAGGTCCACGGCGGCGTTGGCACGCCCGGCACGGGTCCAGAGGTCGTCACCGACCTGCAACACGACGGCGATGTCGAGGCTCGGTACGTAGGCCAGGAACGTGGCCGAACCGGTCATCCCGACCGTGAAGAAGTGGTGGCTGCCGTCGGCCGCGACGGTGCACGGGCAGTAGCCCGAGATGCCGGCGCCGAGGCCGCTGTACAGGTCGAACGCGGTCATGGCGGCGAAGGCCGCGTCGGACACGGTCGCGTGTCGCTTCAGGAGGCCGTCGGACGCGAGGAGGAGGTCGGCGAGGGTGCTCTCGATGCCTGACGCGCCGTCGCGCGGGGCGGCCGCCTCGGAGCTCAGGTGGGTGGTCTGGGTGAGACCGAGCGGCGCCACGATGCCCTGCGCGAGCAGGTCGTCGTAGGAGGCGCCGGTGACCTGCTCGAGCAGGAGGCCGAGCACGAGGTAGTTGACGCTCGAGTACTGCACCTGGGTGCCGGGTTCGAACACCAGCGACATCGCGCCCGACGCGTTCACCGCCTCGGCAGCGCTGTTGACGCCCGACGGATCGTCGACCCACTCGTCGGTGTCGCGGTAGTCGACGAGGCCGCTGCGGTGCTCGAGGAGCAGACGGGGCGTGAGCGCGTCGGTGTAGGGGAAGTCGGGCACCGCCTCGAGCCAGGGGAGTGGCGCGTCGAGGTCGATGAGGCCCTGGTCGACCGCCTGCATCACGAGGGTGGCGGTGAACGTCTTGGTGACCGACGCGACGTCGATCCGATCCGTGACGGCCATCGGCGTGCCCTCGAGGGTCTGGCCGATCGCGTCGGACCACTCGGTGCCCGTCGACAGTGAGCGCACGGCCACGGCGACGCCGGTGGCTTCCTGTGCTCGCTGCCACGCGACGAGGGTCTTGTGCAGCGAAGCGGGGAGCGACGCGATCGACGGCGCAGCAGCGGGCGCGGCGCGCTTCGTGGCGAGGCCTTCGGGCACGAACTGGGGAAGCGGCGGTTGCTGGGACGGGAGACGGGGCCGGTACACCGAGGCCGCGGCCGTGCGGTCCTGCGCGCTGTGGGCGGCCCACGGCTCCACGGCGGCAACCGCGCCGGCGGCGAGGGTGACGAACACGAGAACGACGACGGCGACGCTCCGGCGTGACGGGAGGGGGACTGGCGCGAGCGCGGGACGGCGACGGGCGGCGACGTCTTCGATCCAGCCGACGGCCGCGGTGACCGCGACGAGACCGACGATCACGAGCACGGGGTACACGAGATCGTTGAGCCACGGCACCGCAGAGCCCCGCTGCTCGAGGAACTCGAGCACGGCGAAGATCACGAGCGTGTGCCAGAGGTAGATGGTGAACGAGCGGCGGCTCAGCGCACTGACCGCGCGGGCCGGCACCGGGCGACGAGCGAAGTTGGTGATCGGGCCGCGCGCGGCGAAGGCGACGGCGAGCCAGGTCGCGCCGATGAGGAGGTGCAGCGGCTGCGAGTTGTTGACGATGCCGTCGGGCACCGGCTGGGTGAGGCGCCATCCCGTGGCGAGCGCGGCACACGCCGCGGCAACCAGCACCCAGACCTTCGGCGAGACGGATCGGAACTCGGTGCGACAGTGCAGGAGTCCCGCAGTGAAGAAGGTGCCGTAGAGCGCGAGCTCGCCGAGGTACCACCAGAGGCGCGGCAGGCCGTCGGCGTGGAGGGTCCCACGTTGCGCGGCCCAGTCGAAGGCGAGCACCGCCACCGGGCCGAGGGCGAGCACACGCGCACCGAAGCGGTCGAGCGCCCACAGGATCACCGGCGACAACAGGAGCAGCCAGGTGAGCATGCGCAGGAACCACAGCGGTGACGCGAGCCACTCGCCGAGTGCGCCGAGGCCGCGCGGGTCGATGATCGGGAACACCCAGGGCGCGATGCGCGCCCATGGCACACCGAGCCCGCCGCTGCCGGCCAGCGCCACCATCAGCGCCCACGCGCATGCAGCGAAGAGCCAGAGGGGGATCAGGACGCGGCGGAAGCGGTCGAGGACGACCGTGTGCCACGAGCGCCGCAACAAGGAGGTGCCGAAGAGGCTTCCCGACACGAAGAACATGGCGGGGATGGCGGCGACGAAGTAGCTGAGCACCGCGAACCCGTACATGTGCCAGAGCACGACGCGGATGGTCGCGACGCCACGCACGACGTCGAGGAAGGGGTCACGCTGGCGGGGAGCCGAGCGCGCCTGGACTTCTTGGCCCGCAGGGGCAGCGAGAGCCATTGCTGCCATTGTCCCAGTATCGGCACCCGAACGACCCAAATGAACCGTTACGACTCCGAGAACTGTGGCCCCT
>JBEVIU010000034.1:0-23186 GCA_040510575.1 Acidimicrobiia bacterium
AGGGGTGGGTTCATCAATCATTTGACACGGATACTATGGAGTAGATACTCTCTGTGTGGCGACACCGGTGATCCGAAGGACCTGATCCGACGGATTGGCCGGCCCAGAACGAGCGCCCGTGCCGCAAGGTGCGGTGTGCGCCGTAGCATCGACCCTTGTCCGCCCCCCTGGACAGGGGTCGATGCGCGTCCGGGGACGGTACCCAGCCGGGTCAACGATCTATCGGGTCACGAGGAGCACGACGGGTGAGCTTGCGCACGGTGGTCGTGGTGGGAGCGTCGTTGGCGGGCCTGCGGGCGGCCGAGACGCTGCGCCACGAGGGTTACGACGGTCGGATCGTGCTGGTCGGCGCGGAGGCCCACGAGCCCTACGACCGGCCGCCGTTGTCGAAGCAGCTCCTCACAGGCGAGCAGGAGCCCGAGCGGCTCGCACTGCGACCCGCGGGGTTCGACGATCTGCAGCTCGACCTCGAGCTGGGCCAACGCGCCGAGTCACTCGACCTCACGGACCGTACGGTCACGCTCGCGGGCGCCCGGCGCCTGCCGTTCGACGGCCTCGTGATCGCGACCGGCGCAACGCCGCGCCTGCTGCCGGCGATGGTCGACGGCGACGTGCCCGACGGCGTGTTCGTGCTCCGCACGCTCGACGACGCGCTGGCGATCCGCGCGCGCCTCGATGCGAACCCGAAGGTGGTGGTGGTCGGCGCGGGCTTCATCGGCTCCGAAGTGGCGGCCACGTGTCGGATGCGCGGGCTCGACGTGACTCTCCTCGAAGCGTTGAGCGCGCCGCTCGTGCGCGGCCTGGGCCCGGTGCTCGGTGCGGTCTGCGGCGAGCTCCACCGTGACCACGGTGTCGAACTTCGGCTCGGCGTCGGGGTGGCCGGGTTCGACGGACGCGGCCCGCACGGCACCGGCCCGGTGACGAGGGTCCGCCTCGACGACGGATCGTCGGTCGACGCCGATCTCGTGGTCGTGGGTGTGGGCGTCGGGCCGGTCACCGACTGGCTCGAAGGATCGGGGCTCACCCTCGACAACGGGGTGGTGTGCGACGCCACGCTGCTCGCGGCGCCGGGCGTGGTCGCGGCCGGTGACGTGGCCCGGTGGCCGAATCAACGATTCGGTGACGAGCTCGTGCGACTCGAGCACTGGACCAACGCGTCCGACCAGGGTGTCGCGGCGGCTCGGCGTCTGCTGCACGGCGACGCGCCCGACGCGCCCGTCTATGCGCCGGTGCCGTTCGTGTGGTCCGACCAGTACGACCGCAAGATCCAGACCGTCGGGCAGTTCCGGGGCGATGACGAGATGTCGGTGGTGCACGGGTCAATCGAGGAGCGCCGATTCACGGCGATCTTCGGTCGCGACGGTCACCTCGTGGGCGCGCTCGGGTTCTCGATGCCGGCCAAGGTCATGCAGTACCGGCGCCTGCTGATGGACGGCGCGTCGTTCACCGACGCGCTGGAGCACGCACGCGCCGCGGCGTGAGCTCGCTCCTCGTCACCAACGACTTCCCTCCGAAGCTCGGCGGGATCCAGTCGTATCTGCACGAGCTGTGGCGTCGGCTGCCGCCCGACGACACGACGGTGTTCACGACGCGGTTCCACGCCGATCTCGACTGGGATGCCGAGCAGCCGTTTCGCGTCGTTCGGTCGCGACACTCGGTGTTCCTGCCGACGCGCGCGCTGGCGGCCGACGTCGAGGCACTGGCGCGCGACGTGCGCGCCGACGTGGTCTTCTTCGACCCGTGGCTGCCGCTCGGCGCGCTGGCGCCGCGTCTGCGTGCCGCGCCGTACGCCATCGTGGTGCACGGCGCGGAGGTGACGGTGCCCGGTCGGCTTCCCGCGACCCGCGAGCTCGGGGGCCGGGTGTTGCGGGGTGCGGCGGCGGTCGTGGCCGCGGGGGAGTACCCCGCGCGAGAAGCGACGCGCGCGGCTCGCGGTGCGCTCACCGGGGTGGTGGTCCCGCCGGGCGTCGACACGACACGGTTCATCCCGCTCGACGCAGCTGCGCGGGCCAAGGCGCGGGTCGGCTTCGGACTCGATCCCGACGTGCCGCTGGTGGTCGGCGTGAGCCGCCTCGTGCCCCGGAAGGGCTTCGACGGGCTGATCGACGCGGTCGATGCGCTGCCCGGCGTCCACCTCGCGATCGGAGGCGCGGGTCGCGACCGATCGCGGCTCGAGGCACGAGCCGCGCGCCCCGGGTTGGCCGACCGCGTCCACTTCCTGGGGCGGGTGCCCGACGCCGACCTGCCCGCGTTGTTCGGTTGCGCGGACGTGTTCTCGATGCCGTGCCGCGATCGGTGGGGCGGCCTGGAGGCCGAAGGGTTCGGGATCGTGTTCCTCGAGGCGGCGGCGGCCGGCGTGCCTGCGGTGGCGGGACGGAGTGGCGGATCGCACGAGGCGGTGGTCGACGGTGTGACCGGCATGGTGGTCGAGGGCCGCACGGTCGACCACCTCCGCGACGCGCTGGGGCGCCTGCTCGCCGACCACGACCTCCGGAGCGCGATGGGCAACGCTGCACGCGACCGCGCCGTGCGCGAGTTCTCGTACGACCTCCTCGTCGAACGACTGGCGCCGGTCGCGCGCGCGGAGTTCGATGCGCTGGGGAGGCTCACGTGAACGACGACGTGGCCTCGAGTGCGGGCGCGCTCGCGGACGCGGGCCGCGGCATCATCAGGTTCGGGTGGTTCGCGAACGCGGTGTTCTTCGTGACCGCGGTGCCGGCGGCCGCGGGCGTCGACGCGTTCGAAGGTGTCGCGATCGTGGTGGCGCTCGTGCTGTTCGTCGTGGGGATGGGCGCGTTCGTCTACGCGTTCGTGGTGGCCGCGACCCGGAGCGCGAACGGCGACAACGTGGCGGTGGCCAACCTCTACTTCCTCCAAGGGTCGGCGCCCCGCGGCGTGCAGCACCAGTTCTTGGCGATGTTCTCGGTGTGCCTGCTGATCGCGATGGGCACGGTGGTGTGGGCGCCGTTCGGGTTCCTCGTGCCCATGCTGCCGCTCGGGCTCGCCGGCGTGTGGGCGGCCCGGTACGGCACGTTCCCGCCCCGACTCCCGACGACGCGCAGGTAGCGTGCGCCTCGCATGCCGGACACGTCCAAGGCGGACGCCGCCCACGAAGAGGTGCAGATCGCTGCGTCGCCGTCGATGTGCTTCGGCATCGCGGCCGACTTCGAGGAGTATCCGAGCTGGGCGGCCGACGTGAAGTCGGTCGAGGTGCTCGAGCACGCTCCCGATGGTCGGGCCACACGGGTCGAGTACCACGCGTCGGCGCTCGGGCGATCGGTGCGCTACGTGCTGGCCTACGACTTCGCGGCCGCGCCGCGCGCATTCTCCTGGTCGCTGGTCGAGGGCGACCTCGTGCGAGCCATCGACGGTCGATACGAGTTCGAGGCGAACGACGGCGGAACCCTCGTCACCTACGACCTCCGGGTCGATCTGGCGATGCCGTTGCCCGGGCTCCTCAAGCGGAAGGCGGCCGGGATGATCACCGGAGCAGCGTTGCAAGGCCTCAAACGGGCCGCGGAGGCCGGCGGATGAGCGCGCACGAGCCCCATCCGGAGTCGGTGCCGTACGACGAGGTCGGCGCGGAGTCGCACCCGTTGCCGCCTCCGTCGACCCTCGAGCTGTTGATCACGGAATTCCTCTCCGCGGTCCCCGAGGTGCGCGACTCGCTCCTGTCGGCGGCCGACTCGTTGCTCGACGCAGCGCGCGCGCTCATCGACGCGGCCGACCATGTCGTGTTCCCGAGCCGCGCCGACGACCGCGCTGGCGACGACCGCGCTGCTCACGACCGCGGCGACGACCGCGCCGAATGAGCGCACCGGCGACGTTCGGCGTCGACCTCGGTGGCACGCACCTCCGCGTCGGCGTCGTCGATGCCGACGGCACGATCGCGGCCCAGCGCAAGGCGTCGACTCCCGACACGCTCGACGGGATCGTCGCGGAGATTGCATCGGGTGTCACGGCGTTGCGCTCGACCCGCCCCGACGCGCAGGGGCTGGGTGTCGGCGCCGCGGGCATGGTCGACCACGACGGCGTCATCCACTATTCACCGAACGTGCCGGCGTTTCTCGCTGCGCCGGTGCGCGAGCGCCTCGTCGACGCCGTCGCGATGCCGGTGGTCGTCGACAACGACGCCAACGTCGCGGCGCTCGGCGAGCTCGAGCACGGCGCGGCGCGAGGCTGCCGTGACGTGCTGATGATCACGCTCGGCACCGGCGTCGGGGGCGGGATCGTGTGCGGCGGGCTCCTGCTCCGGGGTGCGCACGGGTTCGCCGGCGAGATCGGGCACTTCCAGATCGACCCGAACGGGCCGCTGTGCGCGTGTGGCGAGCGGGGGCACTGGGAAGCGATGGCGTCGGGCACCGCGCTCGGCGCGTTGGGGCGGGCGCGAGCCGCCGAAGGTGCAGCGCCCTCGGTGCTGGCGCGCGCGGGCGGTGTGGTCGACGCGGTGAGTGGCGAGCACGTGGGTGACGCGGCGCGCGCCGGTGAGCCCGACGCGCTGGCGATCCTCGAGGAGCACGCGCACCAGGTCGCACTCGGCCTCGTGGGACTGGTCAACGTGTTCGACTCCGAGCTCGTCGTGGTCTCGGGTGGGCTCGTCGACCTCGGCGACGTGTTGCTCGATCCGATGCGTACCTCGTTTGCCGGCCACCTCGAAGGTGCGCGGTACCGACCGGTGGTCCCGATCGTGCCGGCGGCGCTCGGCGGCGACGCGGGGATGGTCGGCGCGGCAGTGCTCGCCCGGACGCTGCTGGGATGACGCGCGTCGGGATCACGCTGCCGTCGTTCCGCACGACGGCGGAGCCGGCGGTGGCCGTCGCCCGGGCGGCCGACGCGTCCGGCGTCGACGCCGTCTTCGCGTACGACCACTTGTTCCGCCGCGCGGCGGACGGGACCCGACGACCTGCGCTGGAGATGTTCGCGCTCCTCGGCGCGATCGCCGCGGAGACGTCGCGGGTCGCGCTCGGATCACTCGTTGCGCGGGCAACTCTGCGCCCGGCCGCGACGCTCGCGCACGGGTTCGACACCGTCGCCCGCATCACGGGCCCCGATCGGCTCTTGGCGACGATCGGCGCCGGCGACAGCTACAGCAAGGCGGAGAACGAGAGCTTCGGTCTGCCGTTCGGCACGATGGCCGATCGCGTCGACGCGCTGCGCGACGCGGTGGTGACGACGCGCGACCGTGGCTACCCCGTGTGGGTCGGTGGCGACGCGGGCGCGGTGCGCGCACTGGCAGGGTTCCATGCCGACGGCTGGAACTTCTGGGGCGCCGACCTCGCGCGGTTCCGTGCTCACGCGGCCGACGTGCGTGCGCTCGCGGACCGGACGCCGTTCACGATCTCGTGGGGTGGTCTCGTGGTGCTCGCGGCCGACGATGACGAGGCGGAGGCGAAGGCACGGCGACTGGGAGCCGCGCCCGACGTGATCGTCGGCGGCCCCGCACGCGTGGCGGACGCGCTCGCCCCCTACGTCGACGCCGGCGCGGAGTGGCTGGTGATCGCACCGGTCGACTCGTCGGACCCGGCGAACGCCGTGCTCGTCGGCGAAGTGGTCGCGCCGCTCGTGCGCCGTCTCTGAACCCGTCGGCGCTGAACCCGTCGGCGCTGAACCTGGTTGGTGCTAAGCGGACGGCGGTCATGGCGGCGTCGGTGCGTGCGAACTCCCAGACCGGCACGCCGGGAACGTAGCCGGGGATCGCCCAACCCGACTGGTACCGTCGGTCCGATGGAGTTCCGTCGCATCAACGCGCTGCCGCCGTACGTCTTCGGGATCATGGATGCCCTGAAGATCGAGGCCCGGCGCGCCGGTGAGGACGTCATCGACCTCGGGTTCGGCAATCCCGACCTGCCGTCACCCGACGTCGCGGTGAAGAAGCTGGTCGAGGCGGTGGAGAACCCCCGGAACCACCGCTACTCGTCGAGCAAGGGCATCCCGAAGCTTCGGTTGGCGATCACCGACCTGTACCGCCGGAAGTTCGGCGTCGACCTCGACCCCGAGACCCAGGCCTGTTCCACCATCGGGGCCAAGGAGGGTTTCTCACACCTGATGTGGGTGCTGCTCGGCCCGGGTGACGCGGCACTGGTGCCGAGCCCCTCGTACCCGATCCACATCTGGGGACCGATCCTCGCCGGCGCCGAGGTGCGCCACGTGCGCCTCGGGCCCGATCAGGACTTCTTCGCCAACCTGCTCGAGGCATGGGAAGACTCGTGGCCGCGGCCGCGCGTCATCGTGTTGTCGTTCCCGCACAACCCGACCACCGCGTGCGTCGACCTCGAGTTCATGACGCGCATCGTCGAGTTCGCGCGCGAGCACGACGTGCTGCTCGTGCACGACTTCGCATACGCCGATCTCGGCTTCGACGGCTACGACCCGCCGTCGATCCTGCAGGTGCCCGGCGCGACCGACGTCGCGGTCGAGCTCTACACGCTCACGAAGTCGTTCTCGATGGCGGGCTGGCGCGTGGGCTTCCTCCTCGGCAACGCCGAGGTTGTCGGTGCGCTGGCCAAGCTCAAGAGCTACCTCGACTACGGCACGTTCCAGCCGATCCAGATCGCGGCGACCGTCGCCATGAACGAGATCCCCGACTATCCGCAAGAAGCCAACGCGATCTACTGCGGCCGCCGCGACGCGCTGGTCGACGGCCTGGCGCGCGTCGGCTGGGAGATCGAGAAGCCGAAGGGCACGATGTTCGTGTGGGCGCCGATCCCGGCGCCGTACTCCGAGATGGGCAGCCTCGAGTTCGCCAAGCTGCTCGTGCAGGAGGCGAAGGTCGCGGTCTCGCCTGGTGTCGGGTTCGGTCCCGGCGGCGAAGGTTTCGTGCGCTTCGCGCTGGTCGAGAACGAGCACCGCATCGCTCAAGCGGTGCGGGGCGTGAAGCGCGCTCTCACCAAGCTCGGCTGACTCACGCAAAAGGTGGCGCGTTCGCGCGCCGGGCGTGAATCCAGCGACCTATCGCGCCCAGTCGCGCGATCGTTCGACGCCGCGGCGCCACTGTGACCGCCGCGCGTCCCGGTCGGGGAGCGGCGCAGGCCCGAAGGTCGCGGTCGCGTGCCAGGCACTCGCCGCGTCGTCGGGGGAGGTCCACACGCCCTCCGCGATCCCGGCGAGGAACGCGGCACCGAGTGCGGTGGCCTCGAGCACGTCCGCGCGCTGCACGGTGATGCCCAGCACGTCGGCCTGGAACTGGCAGAGCACGTCCATCGCGGCCGCACCGCCGTCGACGCGCAGCTCCGTGACCCCTCGACCCGACGCGCTGATCGCGTCGACCACGTCGGCGGTCTGCCAGGCCATCGCCTCGACGGTGGCGCGCACGAGGTGCGCGCGCGTGGTGCCGCGCGTGATGCCGAGGATGGCACCCCGCGCGTACGGATCCCACCACGGCGCGCCGAGCCCCGTGAGCGCGGGGACGAACACGACACCATCGGTGTCGGCGACGCTCGCGGCGAGCGGCCCCGCCTCGGATGCGGCGTCGAGGAGTCCGAGGCCGTCGCGCAGCCACTGGATCGCAGCACCGGTCACGAAGATCGAGCCCTCGAGCGCGTAGGTGACGGTGTCGGCCGTCGTCCACGCCACGGTCGTGAGCACGCCGTCGACGGTCGACGGCCGGGTGCTGCCTGCGTTCACCAACACGAACGAGCCGGTGCCGTAGGTGTTCTTCGCCATGCCGGGCGCGAAGCACGCCTGGCCGAACAGCGCGGCCTGTTGATCACCCGCGATGCCGCTGACCGGCACGGCAAGGCCGGCCGCAGCATCAGGGTGCGTGGTGCCGAAGCGTCCGCAGCTGGGTGCCACCGCGGGCAAGCACGACATCGGCACCCCGAACACGGTGCACAGCTCGTCCGACCACGCGAGCGCGTCGATGTCGAACAGCAACGTGCGACTCGCATTCGATGCTTCGGTCGCGTGCACGCCGCCATCGGCGCCACCGGTGAGGTTCCAGAGGATCCAGCTGTCGACCGTGCCGACCGCGACCTCGGGTGTCGGCGCGATCGCGCCCTCGGTGAACAGCCACTCGAGCTTGGTGGCGGAGAAGTACGGATCGAGCACGAGCCCGGTACGGGAGCGCACGAGCGCTTCGACGCCGGCGGCGCGCAACTCGTCGCAACGCGCGGCGGTGCGGCGGTCCTGCCAGACCAGCGCCCGGTGCACCGGGCGGCCCGTGGTGCGATCCCACGCCACGACGGTCTCGCGCTGGTTGGTGATGCCGATGGCGGCGACGTCGGCGGAGTCGACCTGCGCGACGACGTCGCGCAGGGTGGCGCGCACGGCAGCCCAGATGTCGTCGGCGTCGTGCTCGACCCAGCCGGGACGCGGAAAGTGTTGAGGGAACTCGCGGTACGAGACCGCACCGGGGGTTCCGTGCTGGTCGATCGCGACCGTGCGCACACCCGTCGTGCCGGCATCGATCGCAAGGACGGTCGCCATCGGTTCGGAGGCTAACGAGTCCCTGCGGGCGATTTGGCGTACCGGGGCCACCGATACGGTGGTTGGGGTACGCCAGAACGAGGGAGAGTGGGTCGCATGCGAATCGGAGTGCTCACGGGCGGCGGCGACTGCCCCGGCCTCAACGCGGTGATCCGCGCCGTCGTACGGAAGGGGATCGAGGAGTACGACTTCGAGATCGTCGGGTTCCGCCACGGGTGGCGCGGGGTGCGCGACGGCGAGCTCGTGCCGCTCACGGTGGCGAGCACCCGTGGCCTGATCTACCGGGGCGGCACCATCCTCGGCACGTCACGCACCAACCCGCTCGCGAACCCCGACGACACCGCGAGCGTGCTCGCCACCCTCGAGCGCGAAGGGGTGGACGCGCTCGTGGCGATCGGTGGCGACGACACGCTGGGTGTCGCGGCGGGGCTCGGCGCGCTGGGGGTGCAGGCGGTCGGAGTGCCCAAGACGATCGACAACGACCTGTCGGCGACCGACTTCACCTTCGGCTTCCAGACCGCGGTGCAGATCGCCACCGACGCGATCGACCGTCTGCACACCACCGCAGAGAGTCACGACCGCGTGATGGTCGTCGAGGTGATGGGACGCCACGCGGGCTGGATCGCCGCGTATTCGGGCATCGCGGGTGGCGCCGACATCGTGCTCGTGCCCGAGCAGCCGTTCGACATCGCCGAGGTGTGCGCGCGGATCGATCGACGTCATGCGGGCGGCGCGAACTCGTCGATCGTCGTGGTCGCCGAGGGCGCGACGCCCCAGGACGGCACCCTCGCGGTCCAGAGCGGCGAGGTGGACGCGTTCGGTCACGTGCGACTGGGCGGCATCAGCAACGTGATCGCGGAGGAGATCGGTCGGCGCACCGGCTTCGAGACGCGGGTGACCATCCTCGGTCACGTGCTGCGCGGGGGCACGCCCACGGCCTACGACCGCGTGCTCGCCACGAGGTTCGGGATCGCCGCGGTCGACGCGGTGCACGACGGCCAATTCGGCGTGATGGTCGCGCTGCGCGGTCCGGCGATCGAGCGCGTCCCCCTCGCTGACGCGCTCGGCCACTCGAAGACCGTCGATCCCGATCTCCTCGACGTCGCCAGCGTGTTCCTCATCTGACCCGACGTTCGGGAGTTGGGGGGCAAGTACATTCCTGGCGCATGGGTGCCGACCTCGACCGGCTCGTCGAGCTCCTCGATCTCGAGCCGCTCGAGGTCAACCTCTTCCGTGGTGTGAGCCCCGCCGACGGGCGCGTGCGGGTGTTCGGCGGCCAGGTGCTGGCGCAGGCGCTGGTGGCCGCGGCCCGCACCGTGGATGCCGATCGCCACGTGCACTCGCTGCACTCGTACTTCCTGCGCCCGGGTGACCCGGCGGTGCCGATCGTGTTCGAGGTCGACCGCATCCGCGACGGGCGCAGCTTCGCCACGCGTCGCGTGGTGGCGATCCAGCACGGTCGGGCGATCTTCAACCTGCAAGCGTCGTTCCAGGTGTTCGAAGACGGCCCGGACCACGCCGATTCCATGCCCGACGTGGTGGCGCCGGACACGATCGCCCGGACCGACGTGCGACCGCCCACCGCCGAAGCGCGTCGACTCGGGGCGGCCGCCGGCGAGGCCGGCGAGGCCGAGCCACGAGACCAGCCGATCGACGTGCGGTTCGTGCAGGGACCGCACTGGGCGGGGCGAGGAGCGCGGGAGCCCGACCAGGACGTGTGGATGCGAGCCGACGGTGCCTTGCCCGACGATCCGGTGGTGCACGCGTCGGTGGTCGCGTACTGCTCCGACCTGATGCTGCTCGGGACGTCGACGCTGCCGCACCGCGGCCTGGTGCCGGACGACGACGCCGGCTTCATGATCGCGAGCCTCGACCACGCGATGTGGTTCCATCGTCGGTGCCGGGCCGACGAGTGGCTCCTGTACCACTGCCACAGCCCGTCGGCCGCGGGTGCACGCGGGTTCTCGCGCGGCGAGGTCTTTCGCCCCGACGGCGTGTTGTGCGTGTCGATCGCGCAGGAGGGTCTCGTCCGGCCGCTGTCGTCCGGTCACCCGCGTGACGAGCCGTCCGAGCCGAACGCATCCCGTGGCTGATCTCGTCGACCTCCGGTCCGACACCGTGACCACGCCGACGCCGGAGATGCGGCGCGCCATGGCCGACGCCGAGGTGGGCGACGACGCCTACGGCGAGGACCCGACCGTTCGCCGGCTCGAGTCACTCGCCGCGGGGCTCCTCGGCAAGGAGGCCGCGCTGTACGTGCCGTCGGGCACGATGGCGAACCAGCTCGCGCTGCGCCTGTTGGGACGAGCGGGCACCGAGGTGCTCTGTGGCGCCCGCGCCCACGTGTACCGCCACGAGCACGCCGCGACCGCGGGCAACGCACGAGTGCAGCTCCGTCCGCTCGACGACACCGCTGGTGTGCTCGACCCCAACGACGTGCGGGACGCGATCGAGGGACAGGCACACCACCTACCCGAGCTCTCCGCGCTCGCGATCGAGAACACGCACATGCCGGCCAGTGGGCGGCCCTGGCGCCGAGCCGAGCTCGACGCGGTGCTCGAGTCGGCGCGCGAGGGGGGCCTGGCCGTGCACTGCGACGGCGCTCGCATCTGGAACGCGGCCATCGCACTCGACACCGCGCCGCGCGATCTCGTCGCCGGGACCGACACCGTGATGTTCTGCCTGTCGAAGGGACTCGGCGCGCCGGTCGGCTCGTTGCTCTGCGCATCCCGCGACCTCATCGCCGACGCGCGTGTCGACCGCTCGCGCCTGGGCGGAGGCATGCGCCAAGCGGGCGTCATCGCGGCGGCCGGCGTCGTGGCGCTCGAGACGATGGTCGAACGGCTCGTCGACGACCACGAGCGGGCGCGCCAGATCGCGGTGCTCCTCGCCGACCGGTTCCCCGGAGCGGTCGACCCGGTCGACGTCGAGACGAACATCGTGTGCGCCCGCCGCGCCGCGCTGCCGCCGTCGATGGTCGACGATCTCGCCGCGCACGGTGTGCTGTGCGGCACCATCGACCCGCACACGATCCGCTTCGTCACGCACAAGGACGTCGACGACGACGACCTGCGCCGCGTCGCCACCGCGTTGGACGTGCTCGCTGCCCGCTAGGTCCGCCCGATAGGTTCACTGGCGTGCCGCCTTCACGCAACGTGCCCCAGGACGTGCCCGACGACGTGCCGGCGAGCGCGCTGGCGGTGTACGCACATCCCGACGATCCCGAGATCGCGGCCGGCGGCACCCTCGCCAAGTGGGCAGCGGCCGGCGCTTCGGTGTGGCTGCTCATCGTGGCGCAGGGAGAGAAGGGCACTCCCGATCCCGATGCTGACCTCGACGCCCTCGCAGCACGTCGGGTGCAGGAGACGGCCGACGCGGCCGAGCTGCTCGGGTTCGCCGGTCACTTCCACCTCGGCTATCGCGACGGCGAGGTGCCCGACGACCAGGAGCTGCGCGGAGCGATCGTGCGTCGCGTGCGCGAGCTGCGACCCGAGGTGGTGCTCTGCCCGGACCCCACGTCGGTGCTGTTCGGCGACGGCTACTTCAACCACCACGACCATCGGGTCACCGGGTGGGCGACGCTCGACGCGGTCGCGTCCGCAGCTGCCAATCCGCACTACTTCCCGGAGCAGATCCGCGAGGGCCTGGGTGTGCACCAGGCCGACGCCGTCTATCTGACCGGCACGCTCGAGCCCAACACGTGGGTCGACATCGGCGACACCCTCGAGCGCAAGATCGAGGCGTTGTTCTGCCACGCGAGCCAGCTGACCGACGCGGGCGAGTGGTTCCGCCAGTTCCTCCGCGAGCGGGCGGAGCAGGGCTCGGGCACCACCGGCGCGCGGTACACCGAGTCGTTCCGTCGACTCAGCTTCGCCGCCTGACCGGCTCGGTGGTGCCGGTGCGCGGCCGGCGTTGCCACTCTGCCATCGCCCGCAACACCAGGACCGCGACCACGCCGACGCCGATCGCCCCGAAGAGTGCGCCGACCAGTGCGCCGACGAAGATCGCGACGCCGGAGTCGCTGGTCACGTCGGTGATGCCGTAGCCGATGATGCCGCCGAGCACGCCCGCGAGCACGGTGGCGACGAACGCGAGCGCGTAGGCGCCTCGCGACGGGAGCATGGGCGGCAGCTCGTCGTCACCGTCCGATGCGGGTCCCGGAACAGGTGTTTCAGGTGCGTCGACCACCGGCCGATGGTATGGCCATGAGCAGCCAGGCGGCCATGCGACCGGTAGCCTCGCACGCAATGCGCGTCCTCGTGCTGTTGCCGACGTACAACGAGATCGAGAACATCGAGGACGTCCTCCAACGCACCCGTCGAGCGCTTCCAGAAGCCGACGTGCTGGTGATCGACGACGGCAGCCCCGACGGCACCGCCGATCGCGCCGAGAAGGTCGACGAGGACCTCGGCAACGTGGAGGTGCTCCGGCGCGCGGGCAAGTCGGGCCTCGGCTCGGCGTATCGCGACGGGTTCCGCCTCGGGCTCGCTCGCGGCTACGACGTGATGATCGAGATGGACTCCGACCTCTCGCACGATCCGGCAGTGCTCCCGCACCTCGTTGCCGCGGTCGAAGACGGTGCCGACCTCGCGATCGGTTCGCGCTACGTGGCGGGCGGTTCGATCCCCGACTGGAAGTTCGCCCGACGTGCGATCTCGCGCATCGGCTGCCTCTACGCGCGCGCCATGCTCGGGCTCTCCGTGCACGACGCCACGGCCGGGTTCCGCGCCTACCACGCCGGCACGCTGCGCCAGCTCGACTTCGACCACATCCGGGCCGATGGCTACGGCTTCCAGGTCGAGATGACCTACCTCACGCAGAACCTGGGCGGGAAGATCGTCGAGGTGCCGATCTGCTTCCGGGATCGCACGCTCGGCCGCTCGAAGATGTCGAGCCGCATCGTCGTCGAGGCACTGGTGCTGGTCACGTGGTGGGGAGTCCGCGACCGGGTCCGTCGTCTCCTGCACCCCCGTCAGCGCACGACCGCCGTCGGAGCGCGACACTGAGGGGATGGCGCTCAGCGAGTTCACCGTCGCCGGCGCGCTCGTCGAATCGCCCGACGGGTTGCTCCTCGTCCAGAACCGCCGCCGCAACGGATCGCTCGACTGGAGCACACCCGGCGGTGTGATCGACGCGACCGACGAATCGCTGCTGCACGGCCTCGCACGCGAGGTCGAGGAAGAGACGGGGCTTCACGTCACGGCGTGGGAGGGCCCGCTGTACGAGGTCCGCGCCGTCGCGCCGGAGCTGGGTTGGTCGATGCGCTGTGAGGTGCATCGTGCCCTCGACTTCCACGGCACGCTGCGGGTCGACGATCCCGACGGCATCGTGATCGACGCGCGGTTCGCGACGGTCGACCACTGGGGCGACCTGCTCGACACGTGCGCCCAGTGGGTGCGCGAGCCGTTGGCCGACTGGCTCGAGCTCCGGTGGGGGCCGACCGAGCATCGCCGGTACGTCTACGACGTGCTCGGTGCGCGTCGCGACGACGTGCAGGTGGTGCGCACGTCACCGGCATGATGCCGTCGCGCTCGTCCGGCTCATCGGGATCGTCCGCGTCGTCCGCGTCGTCAGGGTCGTCGAGGCGCACGGAAGCGTCGATCCTGCACGTCGATCTCGACGCGTTCTACGCATCGGTCGAGCAACGCGCCGACCCGACCTTGCGTGGTCGCCCGGTCATCGTCGGTGGTCTCGGGCCGCGGGGTGTCGTCGCGGCGGCGAGCTACGAAGCGCGGGCCTACGGCGTGCACTCCGCATTGCCCATGGCGCGCGCTCGTCGCCTGTGTCCCGACGGCGTGTTCCTGAGCCCGCGGTTCGATGCATACACCGAGGCGAGCCAGGCGGTGATGGAGATCTTCCGCGCCTTCACGCCGCTGGTCGAGCCCATTGCGTCTGACGAGGCGTTCCTCGACGTCGCCGGATCAGCGCGCCTCCACGGGTCGGGCGTGGAGTGCGCGACGACCATTCGCGCCCGCGTGCGCGCCGAGACGCAGCTCACGGCATCGGTCGGCGTCGCGACCACGAAGCTGCTGGCCAAGCTCGCGAGCGACAGTGCGAAGCCCGACGGTCTGCTCGTGATCGAGCCGGGCACCGAGCTCGCCTACCTGCACCCGTTGCCGGTGCGCCGGTTGTGGGGTGTCGGCCCCGCCACCGAGCGGCGCTTGACCGCGCTCGGGGTCCACACCATCGGTGAGCTCGCGCTCGTCGACGAAGGCGCGCTCGTCGCCGCGGTGGGCGAGGCGAGTGGGCACCACCTCTTCGCCCTCGCCTGGAACCGCGACGACCGCCCGGTCGAGCCGGGGCGAGAGGTGAAGTCGATCGGGAACGAGATGACCTTCCCCGATGACATCGCCGACCGGGCCCGGCTCGGGTCGGAGATCGTGCTGCTCGCCGATCGGGTCGCCCAACGGCTGCGGGGCGCATCTCGCGCCGGGCGCACCATCCAGCTCAAGGTGCGCTTCGCGTCGTTCCGGACGATCACCCGGTCGCGCACGCTGCCCGCGCCGACCGACCTGGCCGTCGACATCGGCGGGGTGGCCAGGGAGCTCCTCGATGCGGTGCCCGTCGCCGAGGGAGTGCGTCTCCTCGGCGTGTCGGTGCAACAGCTGCAGGTGACCGGTGCGTCCGACGATCGGCCCGGTAATCGGCCGGACGTGCCGTCCGCCGGCGTAACGACCCAGCCCGAGCTGTTCGGCGCCGAATCGCACGCCGCGCTGGAGCGGTCGGTCGATGCGGTCCGCTCCCGGTTCGGCGACGACGCCGTGGGCCGGCTCCGTGCCTGAACGGCGAACCGGCTCGGTGCCTGAAGGCCTGGGCCGAACCACGCGTTGGCATGTGGTCGGCCACGCGCGAGAATGAGAGGCCCTAACGTGACGGGCGACCGACCCGGACACCGTGCCACCGCACATCCGGTCCCGACCCCGATCTGACACCCGACGCGAAGCCAAGGACGATGCCGCTCTCCGAAGAAGAACAGCGGATCCTCAAGGAGATCGAGGAGAACCTGTCGGCCACCGACCCCAAGTTGGTGCAGCAGGTCTCCGACACCACCTTGTACCGCCATGCGGCGCGGGTCATCAAGTGGTCCGCCGCCGGTTTCGTTGCGGGCCTCGTCCTGATGGTCCTCACGTTCACGAGCACGCTGGTGCTGGGCGTGGTCGGGTTCGCGGTGATGTTGGGCTGTGCGCTGGCGATCGAGCACAACGTGCGCAAGTTGGGCAAGGCCGGGATCGAGAACCTCACCGGCTCGATGCGCAGCGGCGCGCTCAAGAACATGCTCGGCAACGCCGGGAGCCGTTGGCGCGACCGCTGGGGCCGCGACGACTCGTCGTCGTAGCCGTGCCCGGTCCTCCCGACGGGCGGTTCACCGCCGCGCAGGCGGCGCGGCTCTCTGGCTGCGGTCCCACCCGGCTCGACGCGTGGCGGCGCATCGGCCTCGTCGCACCGGTTCCACCGCCTGGCGCTTCGACGCCTGACAGCTCGGCGACCTACTCGTTTCGCGATCTCGTCGCGTTGCGCATGGTCACCGCACTCCTCGGCGAAGGGGTCCCGATGGCGCGCATCCGTCGGGCGGTGACCGCCCTGCTCCAGGCCGGCGACGACATCGCGTCGCTCACGTTGGTGAGCAGCGGCGAGACCGTGCTCGCGTGTCGCGACGACGGCCAGATCCTCGACGCGCTCCGCAACGGGCAGCTGGCGTTGTTCGTGTCGGTCGACCAGTTCTCGCGTGACGTCGACCACGACGTCCGCCGGTTCGCAGCGGAGCGGGCCATGTTCGTCGACGTGATCAGCGCCCCCGGCTGAGCGCGGCGGGGTCGAACCGCCGTCGCCATCGCTCGCGCCACCCGACGTCGGTGTCGAGTGCGGCGGCCAGCGCGTCGGCCGACTCCCAGGCCCTCGTGGCGTCGTCGGGTGTCGGGACGGCTGCGCTGTAGCGCGCCGCGGTGTACTGGCGCGCGAGGTCGCGAAGGGGGCGACCGGCCGCGGGGGTGCCGGCAGGGATCACGCGCGCGAGCTCGAGGGGTGTGAGCGCAGGATCCGTGGGGACGCGGGCCAGTCGGAGCTGGTCGAGCGCGTCGTCCCAGGCGCCCTGGACCGCGTCGGACGGTGCCGCGTCGCGACGGTGAGAGCGCCGACGGGTGCGCACCAGCGTGACCAGCACGATGTAGCCGACGATCACGAGCACGATGGCGACGAGCACCAGCACCACGACGAGCCAGGGCGAGCGACCCGAGCCCGGGTCGTCGGTCGTGACCTCGGGGGTTGCGGGTGCGGGCGCGGGTGCGGCGGTCCCGGTCCCGGCGCCGCCTCCGTTCGAGCTCGATCCGTCGGGCGTGCCGGTGCCGGGTGTCGTCGCGGGCACGGTGGTCGGGGGCACCGTGATGTCGGGGTTCACCTCCGCGGGCACGACCTGTGCCTCGTCGGGCACCGCGCTCCCACCGTTCCCCACGTCGGTCGCGGGCGGTGTGGGGTCGAAGAGGTGGGTCCAACCGATGCCCTCGAGCCACACCTCGGGCCACGCGTGCGCGTCGTGCGCCGACACGTGGAACACGCCGTCGACCTCGTCGCCGGGCGTGAACCCGACGGCGACGCGCGTCGGGATCCCCAACGAGCGCGCCATCACCGCGTAGGCAGTGGCGAACTGCACGCAGAACCCACGCTTGTCGCGGAGGAACTCGGCGATCGCGTCGGGCGTGTCCGCAGGCTGCACGGCGAGGTCGTAGGTGAAGTCGCCCTTGCGGAACCAGTCGCGCAACGCGGCGGCCTGCGCGTACGGCGTGGTGGCGCCGGCACCGTCGACGATGTCGCGCGCGGTGCTGGCGATGACGGGAGGCATGCCGTCGGGCAGCTCGGTGAACTGGGAGAGCCGGGCGGGGACCGGCGCGGCGGTCTCGGCCTGCATCGCGGGGGAGATCTCGCTCGCGGTGAGCGGGGTGATCGAATCGACCTTGTACCGCAGACCCTCGATGCTGTCGGCGTCGGCCACGAGCGTCGACGATGACAACACCACGAGGGTGTTCTCGAGGTCGATGGCGACCGGTCGGTACGCGGCCGGGAGCCAGCGCTCGCCCATCGCGCCGATCGCGAACGCCTGATGGAACGCGTCGGCGGGCGCCTCATCGGGAAGACCGACTTCGACCTCGTCGCCGGCCGCGGTGAGGGTCCACTGCCCTCCGCTCGCGGTCGTGAACTGGTCCAGGGCCGCGACCCGCCAGTAGTCGGCGCGGTCTGCGGTCACCGTGAACAGCTCGGGATCGTCGGTGTCGTTGAGCTTCGCGCTCACGTCGACGAAGGGCGCGATGCCGGTGCGGTAGCTGCCGCCCGCGCCGTCGCCCCCGTTGTTCGCGAAGTCGAGGACCGGATCGGCTCCCGCGCCGGGGAGGATCGGCGCGACCAACACGCCGAGCGCGAGCGCGATGGCGACGAGCGCGATGGCCGGCGCGAGCCAGTGCCTCGGTTGCGCCTCGCGAGACACGAGCCAGCTGCGCCCGCGATCGAGCACCGCGAGGTTCTGGAGGAGCACGAAGATCGCGGCGGCGATCGCGAAGCCGACGACGGTGAGCATGCGATCGGTCGACGTGCCGAGGGTGACCGCCCACACGAACAGCACGAGCGCGGGCGCAGTGGCCGCAAGCACGGTCTCGCGTCGGAAGGCGAGCGCGTCGGCCGTGACGCCGACGACGTAGGTGGCCAGCACCGCGAGGAGCAGCGCACCATCGGTGACCGGCGCCGGCGGTGGTGCGCTGCGGAGCACGTCGAGGCCGCGTTCGATCTGGTCGGGAAGCGTGTGGGCCGAGCCGCCGAGGGTGACGCCGAGGAGCGTGAATTCCTGGCCGAACGCGACCACCACGAAGATCGCCAACACCGCCAGTTGCATCGCCGCCAGCGCCCACCCCGGCCAGGAGAAGCGCCGCGCCAGCGCGCCCGAACCGTGCGCGAGTGCCACCGCGACGAGGACGGGCAGCACGTAGCGCCCCGACGCGAACACCCGACCGAGCGACAGCCCGGCGGCGGCGCTCAGCGCGGCGAGGGCGAAGGGGGCGAAGAAGCGCGCGCGGCTGACCATTGGGAGCTCGATCGGCCGCCACCGGATCGGTGGCGACGGGGAGTGCTCAGTGCCTCGTTCCAGGCAACGGAGAAGGGCCGGGCGGATGCGTCGACGACGACGAGCGACGTCGTGGTCGTGAGCGCGAGGGGTTGCGTGAGCACGGCGATCGCGTCGATGCCGGCCAACCCGCCCAGCGCGCGCGTCACGTCGGTGCCGACGCGACCGAGCACCGCGACGACGAGGTCGACGCGGCGATGTGATCGGAGGTGCTCGAGCACAGTTGCGAGCCGGTCGTCGCGATCGGCGGCCACCGTCGCGAGTCGGTCGAGCACGTCGTGGCGCGGATCGCCACCGGTGCCGAGCACGGTCCCGGCGCTGGTGATCACCTCGACGCGGCGCTGGAGCCGCACCAGACGCGCGACAACCGACGCGGTGGCCTCGACCGCGAGCTCGAACGAGTCGACGTCGTGGCCGTCGGGATGGACGTCGAGCACGATGGCGGCACGGGACCGCCAACGCGCTTCGTCCTGGCGGATCATGAGCTCGCCGGTGCGTGCCGTCGACCGCCAGTGCACGCGGCGCAGGTCGTCACCCAACTCGTAGTCCCGCAGGGTGAGGAACTCGTCGCCGAGATCACTCACCACGGACCGGTGCGCGACCGCGTCGGCGTCGCTGCTCACCCGGCTCCCGACTGCGACCGGCGCGACGATCTCGTGGATCCGCGGCCGGACGAGCACGTCGGCCTCGCCCACTTCGGCGAGGGCACGGCGGGTGAGGCCGAACGGATCGGAGGCCCGCACCACGAGCGGCCCGACCTGGTACCGGCCGCGGCGTCGCGTGGGGATGCGGTACGCGGCGCGCGCCGTTGCCCCCGGCGCGAGCGGCGGCACGAGGAACCGAGCCGCCCGGCGACCCTCGTCGAACCAGTCCGTCGCGGTGAGCAACGGTGTCGCGCGCGAGGCGCGGTTCTCCATCGTGAGGTCGATGCGTCCTTCGCCGCCCACCTGCAGACGCGGGGGACGGACGCGTCGCGTCATCGCGAGGTCGACACCTGAGCCGACGGCGAGCCACGCCGCACCACCGACGACGACTGCCACTGCGACGAGCGCGAGCGCGAGCAGCTCCACCGCACCGAGGAGGTAGCTCCCGACCACGAGGCCGGCCGCGGCGCCGATCAACGACCAGCCGCGTCGGGTGACCTCGACGCGACGGCTCACGGGCTCAGCGGCTCGCCGCGCCCGGGACCGGCGTAGAGGCGAGCACGGCGTCGACCACATCGACGGTCCCCACGCCGCGCAGCTGGGCATCGGGCGCGAGGAGCAAACGGTGCTCGAGCACCGCGGGCACGACGCGCTTGACGTCGTCGGGGATCACGAAGGCGCGACCGACGCTGGCCGCGAGCGCACGTGCCGCGCGTTGCACCGCGAGTGAGCCGCGCGGACTCGCACCGAGGGTGAGATCGGGATGACGTCGCGTCGCCTCGACGAGGTCGAGCACGTAGCTGCGCAGCTCGGGCGCCACGTGCACGCGCGACACCGCGGCGGCGGCGTCGGCGATCTCCTCGGCGCTCACGACCGGCTCGAGCTCGTCGGCCGGTGCAGTGCGACTGCTCTGCGCCTCGAGGATCGCGAGCTCCGCGTCGCGGTTCGGATAGCCCATCGGTATGCGCATCAAGAAGCGGTCGAGCTGTGCCTCCGGCAGGGGATAGGTGCCCTCGAGCTCGATCGGGTTCTGCGTCCCGATCACCATGAACGGCCGCGGCAGCCGGTACGTGTGCGCGTCGACGGTCACCTGGCGCTCCTCCATCGCCTCGAGGAGCGCCGACTGGGTCTTGGGCGACGCGCGGTTGATCTCGTCGGCGAGCACGACGTTGGCGAACACGCCACCGGGACGGAACTCGAACTGGTCCGACGTGCGGTTCCACACGGACACGCCGGTGACGTCGGACGGGAGGAGGTCGGGGGTGAACTGGATCCGGTGCCACGTGCCGCCGATCGAGCGGGCGATCGCCTTGGCCAGCGACGTCTTGCCGACGCCAGGCACGTCTTCGATCAGGAGGTGGCCCTCGGCGAGGAGGCAGACCAACGCGAGGTGCACCTGCTCGCGCTTGCCCTGGATCGCGAGCTCGATGTTGTCGAGGAGCGCGGCGAACAAGCGGCCGAACGAGGAGTCGCGGCTCGGCGCGGGAGCGGGCTGAACCACGCCGACGAAGGTACCAGAGGCCTTCGCGGGGCCCGCGTCACACGTCCCGGTAGCGTGCGCACATGGCGCCGACGTTCTGGCTCCGCGCGGCCGTGCTCGTGCTCGCGCGTCCCCCCCTCTGGCGCACCGCGATCAGACAGATGGGCCGCTTGGCTCGTCCGCACTGGTGGCGTCGCGCGCCGTTCCTTCCGTTGCCCGACGCCGAGTACCTGCGGTTCCGCTTCGAGACCCAGTACGGCGACGCGCCACCCGTCGCCGAGGACGTCGTCGCCTACCTCGAGTGGTGCCGCGAGATGGGCAACCCCCGGTCGGCGCGAGGGCACCGCCGGTAGGCTCGGCCCCCGACGGGAGACGGAGGTACGGACGCTTGGGAAGAGCGCTACTGCTCAACGCCAGCTTCGAGCCGCTCTGCGTCGTCCCGATCCGACGAGCAGTCGTGCTCGTGCTCAAGGAGAAGGCGGAGATCGTCGCCCGCAACGGCGCTGAGCTCCACTCGGAGCGCGCCACCATCCCGGTGCCTGCGGTGATCCGACTCCACAACTTCGTGCGGGTGCCGCACCGCAATCGGGTCCCGTTGTCGCGCCGGGCGGTGTTCGCCCGCGACGGTCATCGCTGCCAGTACTGCAACCGCGCCGCGGAGAACATCGATCACGTGGTGCCCAAGTCGCGCGGCGGCACCCACGCCTGGGACAACGTCGTGGCGTCGTGCCGATCGTGCAATGCCCGCAAGGAAGACCGGCTCCCGGGCGAGGCAGGGTTCCACCTGCAGCGTCAGCCGCGCGAGCCCCACGCGAACCTCTGGGTCGTGGCCACCGCCGGGTCGATCGACCCGGAGTGGGAGCCCTTCCTCCCCGCCGCCAGCTTCTAGCTGTACCCGGCCGTCTGCGCGGCCCCTCCTGCGCAGCCCCTCTGCACGGCCAGGGGTTCCTGCGCGCCCGAAATGGGCGCCGAAGGGTTCCAAGGGGTTGAAGAGTGGTGGGAGAGGGTGTAGGGTGCCACGAAGTGGTGAGTGGTGGTGGCCAAGTGGCGGCCCAAGTGGCGAATCGGCGCCGGAAACGAGAGGGCGGACATGTTCCTGGGGGAGTACGAGCACTCCCTCGACGCGAAGGGGCGGGTGATCCTCCCGGCGAAGTTCCGTGACCAGCTCACCGCCGGCGGATTCGTGACCAAGGGGAGGGGCGGGTGCCTGTCGGTGTTCACCCCGGAGGAGTTCGACCGCGTGGCGAGCCAGGTGCGGGAGCTGTCGAAGCGAGGGGCCAAGGACCTCAACGCAGCGCGCTCCTTCTTCAGCGGCGCCGCCGAGATCAACCCGGACAAGCAGGGGCGTGTGGCACTGCCCCTCAACCTCCGGAACTACGCGGGGCTCAGCCGGGAGGTCGTGGTCACCGGCGTGTTCTCCCGCATCGAGGTGTGGGACCGCGAGCGTTGGCTCGAGCACGACCGGGTGGGCGACCTCGCCCTCTCCGATTCCGACGACCTGCCGGAGTTCGGCATCTAGCGCGCACCACGGCACGACGTGAGTTCTGACAACACAGCACCTTGACAGGCGAGGCCCGACGGGCCCGCCACCAGTCCCCCGGGCGGCGCGGCGCAAGCGCCCCTTCCGCCCGCTTCGCTTTCGTCGACGCGTCCGGGGGGCTGGTGGCGGTCTCGAGGACATCCGAGGCGACGACCAGCGCGGTTCAGCGGCGAGCACCGCGGCGAGCGGCGGCGAGAGGAAGGGGAGCGCGTGACAGCACACGAGCCCTTCCGTCACGCACCCGTCATGCTCGCCGAGGTGCTGGCGCTGGTGAAGGAGGTCCCACCGGGACTCTTCGTCGACGCAACGGTCGGTGGTGGGGGGCACTCGGCAGCGATCCTCGCTGCTCGACCCGACCTCCACGTCCTCGGCATCGACAGAGACCCCGTCGCAGTGGCAGCGGCGGGCGCGGCGCTCAGTCCCTTCGGGGAT
Organism: Acidimicrobiia bacterium; assembly: GCA_040510575.1. Taxonomy (GTDB): domain Bacteria; phylum Actinomycetota; class Acidimicrobiia; order IMCC26256; family DASPTH01; genus DASUMF01. The sequence continues at coordinate 22,626 of JBEVIU010000034.1, forward strand.
CGGGCCCGCATCGTGGCCGGCGGCTTCGAGCAGGTCGCCGACATCGTGCACGCGGCATCCGGAGAGGGAGAGGGCATCGTGGGGATCTTGTTCGACCTGGGCGTGAGCAGCCCGCAGCTCGACCGACCAGTGCGGGGGTTCTCGTACTGGGCCGACGCCGCGCCGCTCGACATGCGCATGGACAGCGCGCAGACCCTCACCGCCGAGACGGTGGTGAACGAGTACGCCGAGTCCGACCTCGCGGCGCTGATCGCTCGCAACGGTGAGGAGCGCTACGCGCGCCGCATCGCCGCCGAGATCGTGGCCGCCCGTCCGCTGCAGTACACGGGTGAGCTGGTGGAGTGCGTGAAGCGCGCCGTGCCCGCCCCGGCGCGCCGTCGTGGTGGACACCCGGCGCGGCGCACCTTCCAGGCCATCCGCATGGAGGTCAACCGGGAATTGCCGAGCCTCACCCAGGGCCTCGACGAGTCGGTGCACCTCCTGAGGCCCGAGGGCCGCATGGTGGTCCTGGCCTACCACTCGCTCGAAGACCGCGAGGTCAAGGATCGCTTCGCCGACTGG
>JBEVIU010000035.1:0-12205 GCA_040510575.1 Acidimicrobiia bacterium
GGACCGCAGAACGTGGTCGACACGCTGCAGAAGAACTTCAACCTGACCGTCAACCACTACCTCGAGGTGAACTTCGAGACGTTCGGCGACCTCGTGAACGCGATCGGCGGCGTGCCGGTGTACTCGCCGTATCCGATGCGCGACTCCTTCACGGGGCTCAACATCGGCTTCCCGTTCGCCTGCAACGTGCTCGAGGGCGGCCAGGCGCTCGCCTACGTGCGCTCTCGTCACCCCGAGGAGTATCGCAACGGGAGGTGGCAGGACGTGTCGGGCATCCCCGACATCGATCGCATCGCCCGCCAGCAGGAGTTCGTGAAAACCCTCGGACGCGTGGCCATGAACCGGGCGCTCGACGACCCGACCATCGCGCCCGACCTCGCCGACCAGGTGCTGCCGAAGTTGACGGCGGACGAGGGTTTCGACCGCGCCGCCTTCGACGCGCTCGCCCGCGCGCTGCTCGGTCTCCGGGGCGGTGGCAGCGGCGTCGAGTTCGCCACCCTCCCGACCGACGGCGCGGTCCGCGAACGCCAGGACGTGCTGCTCGTCGACGATGCCGAGGCGGGTCCGATGCTGGAGCGCCTTCGGGGCAACCTGGTGGTCGACCCGACACCCGACACGACCGCGGGCGACGGCTCTGGCACGACCACGCCGGTCGGTCCTCGTCCGAGCGACGTCCAGGTGAGCGTGCGCAACGGCTCGGGGAAGACCGGTGCCGCAGGCAACGCGCTCCAGGAGCTCAGCAACGCCGGCTTCGTCGCCGGGACGGCCGCCAACGACAACCGGGGCGTCGTGGATCGCACCGAGGTCCGGTACCGCAGCAGCGACGCCGCCAAGGCGGAGCTGGTGGCGTCGTACGTGGCCGGCGCCGATCTCGTCGTCGACGACACGTTGAGCGGCGACGTGGTGGTCGTCGTGGGCAAGAACTTCACCGCGATCGCGAAGGTCGATGCCCCGGCGGGCGACGCGCCGGCGCCCACCGAGACCACGCTGTCGCCCGAAGCCGCATGCACGGGATAGCCCGCGGCGCACGCCGATACGACGCTCTCTAAGCTGCCGCAGATGTCCGGTCCTTCCCGACCAGCCTGGCGCGCCTTCGCGGCCCGCTACGCGATCGCGCTCGTCGTCGCGATCACGCTCACGGCCACCGGCGTGGCGGCGGTGAACCGGGAGATCGACGACCGCGTGAGCAACATCGAGCGGATCAACGTGAACGTGGCCACGCCGCCGCCCGACGGTGCGAACTACCTCCTCCTCGGTTCCGACACGCGCGAGTTCGTCAACAACGAGATCGACGCATCTGCGTTCGGCGATCCCACGCAGGAGAGCGGGAAGAACTCCGACACGCTGATGGTCGCCCACATCGAGCCCGGCGCGCAGAGCGCGCAGGTGGTGTCGTTCCCGCGCGATCTGCTCGTGGAGGTGCCGGGGGGAAACGGTCAGATGGCCAAGATCAATTCGTTCTTCGGAACGGGCGGCGCGCAGGCGGTCGTGAACATGTTGAAGTGGAACTTCGACATCGACATCCACCACTACGTGGAGGTCGACTTCGAGAGCTTCCGTGAGGTCGTGAACGCGATCGGCACGGTGAACGTGTTCTTCGAGCACCCGACGCGCGACGAGTTCACCGGCCTGGACGTGGAGCAGGGCCCGGTGTGCAAGGCGCTCGACGGCGACGACGCGCTCGCGTACGTGCGGTCGCGCTACATCCAGGAGTTCATCGACGGGGAGTGGGAGTACACCGGCCAGGATGCACCCGACATCAACCGGATCGCCCGGCAGCAGGACTTCATCCGCAAGCTGCTCGGCGTCGCCGTCTCGCGGAGCCTCGAGAACCCGCTCGTGGCCGTCGACATCGCCGACAACGGGCTCCAGTACATGAAGCTCGACGCCGGTGTCGGCCGCGGCGAGGTGAACGAGCTCGTGAAGGCGTTCCGGACCGTCGACGTGAACGACCCGAACGCGGTCCGGTTCGAGACCCTTCCGACGGCGGTCAACCCGTCGAACGCGTACGGGTCCACACTCCTCCTCGGTGACGGCGCGCAGGAGATGATCGACCAGCTGCGCACGTTCGGAGCGCAGAAGGCACCGCCAGCGATCGTCCCGAGCCAGGTGAAGGTCCGCGTGCGCGAGGGTGTGGTGGAGGTCGAGCCGGCGAACAAGCGCACGGAGTCGGTTTCCTCGGAGCTCGCCAAGGCAGGGTTCATGGCCACGCCAGGCCCGCGCACTCCCGACGGTCGGTTCTTCACCGAGATCCACTACCCGCCCGCCGAGCTGGCGGCTGCCAAGCTGCTTCTCGCCTATGTCCCCGACGCAGCGTTGAAGCCCGACCCGACGCTCACCGACCACCTCGACCTGTTGCTCGGTGTCTCCTTCCAGCAGATCGTCGTGCCGGCGACGAGCGTGCCGCCGGTCGCGACCGCCGCGCCTGCAGACACCGCGCCCGTGACGCCGACGACCACGGTGCCGCCGACCACCGTCGATCAGCGCCGCGCGGATTGCAACTAGGCCCGTTCGTTAACCTCGCCCCTCGTGGCTGAGGGGGAAGCGCCCGACGAGAGCACGGGACGGAGCATCGGGTTCGGCGGCTGGCTCGCGATCGTCGCGCTCGTCGGCTTCGCCGCTCGGGTGTGGTTCGTGCTGGCGGTGCGGCCGAACACCGACACGAGGTTCGATCCCGCACTCTTCCACTACCTCGGGCTGAACCTCGGGAACGGGCTCGGCTACGTGCGGCCACCGCAGATGTCGGGCGGGACGATCGTGCCCACCGCCGAGTTCGGTCCGGTGCTGCCGGGCCTGCTCGCCGTCGCGACCAAGCTCGGGCTCTCGACACCGAGCCAGCACGCGCTGGTGACGGCGACGCTCGGCATCGGCACCGTCGCGGTGGTCGGTTTGCTCGGAAAGCGCGTGGCGGGACCCCGGGTCGGGCTGGTGGCGGCCGGGATCGTGGCGCTCCACCCGCTGCTCGTGCAGGTGGACGGCGCCGTCATGAGCGAGTCGCCATACCTGCTCCTGGCCGCGGGTCTGATGCTCGCAACGATCCGGGCCTGGGACGAGCCGAGCGTCGGCCGCTGGGCGGTCGTCGGTCTGCTGGGCGGCGTTGCCGCGCTCACGCGGGCCGAGGGTGTCGCACTCGTGGTGTTCGTGGTGGTGCCGGCAGCCGCGGCGCGGGCCTGGCCCGGGTGGCGGCGAGCGCTCGCGGGGGCTGCGGTTCCGGCGCTCGTGGGCCTGGCCGTGGTCGTGCCGTGGACGCTGCGCAACTGGATGGAGTTCGACGCGTTCGTGCCCGTGTCGAACAACGTGGGCTCCGTGATGCTCGGCTCGCAGTGTCCGCTCACCTACTCGGGGCGCAGCGAGGGCAGCTGGAACTTCGGCTGCATCTCGACGTACGCCGAAGCCGACGTGCGCAACCGGATGGGCCCGGGCTCGACGGGTTCGTCGAACGAAGCCGAGGTCTACGGACGGTGGCGCAACGAAGGCATCCGGTACGCGCTCCACCACCTCGACGGGTTCTTCGAATCGATGCCGGCGCGCCTGGCACGCACCTGGGGCGTGTACTGGCATCCGAGCGCGCAGCTCGAGTACGACCTCAACGAAGCCCGCGACCACGATCTCCAGGTCGCCGGCTACGTCGTCGCCCTGGTGCTGCTCCCACTCGCCGCATTCGGCGGATTCACACTGCATCGACGGCTCGGTTCGCGGCGTGGCGTGCTGTGGATCCTCCTCGGGCCGGTCGGCGTGACGCTGCTGTTGAGCGCGGCCACCTACGGCACGACCCGCTTTCGCACGATCGCCGAGCCGACGATTGCGGTGCTCGCCGCGGTGACGCTGGTTGCCGGGTTCGAGCGCTGGCAGGGCGCGCGGTCGGGACGGGCGACGGAGACCTCTGCGGTGCGTTCGGCCCCCGTGCGTTCGGCCCCCGTGCGTTCGGCCCCCGCCCGTTCGGCGTGATCAGCGCTCCGTGTTCCGGATGCGGTCGCACGACGGCGTGCCCGGGCGCGCGCCTTCCGTGACGGTGCCGCTGAGCGTCGTCGCGCCGGCCTCGGGAAAGGGCTGGGTCCCGAGCGCGATCGGCTCACCCGCCGTCTTCCCGTCGGCGGTCGGTCCGACGCCGTCGAGCACGACCTCGCCGTCGACCTCGACGCTCGCGACGGGGACGAATGCCACGCCGGGATCGAGCCGCACCATCACGTCGACCGTTTCGCCGTCGGGCACGACCACGCTCGAACGTCGACGCCCCGAGTCGGTGGTCACGACGTGTTCGACGCCCGCCCCGTCGAACCAGGTCAGCTCGAGGCGGGCGCCCTCCTCGTCGGGCAGGGCCCAGAGCACGGTGGTGACGTCGCCGTTGGCGATGCTCGCCACCGGCTCGCGGTTCCCGCGCTGTGCGCGGTCGAGGCGCACGCGCAGGGGGTACAACCCCGTCGCGGCCGTCTGCTCCACCGCGTGCCACAGGCGGCCATCGGACCACAGCAAGCCGTCGCAGTCGCCCACCACGGCCAAGGTTCCCGCAGGCGCCGATGTCGTCATCGGCAGCGCATCCACCTGGATGACTCTCGATGGTGGCCCGTCGCCCAGGAGGTCGTGGACGCGGAGCTGCGTCGCCACCATGTCGGCCAGGCGTCCGGCGCCGGCGTCGGGCTGGTAGGCGTGCGTGTACAGGTACGTCAACCCGCTGTTCGCCCAGACGCCCCACAGCGAGCCGATCGTCACGAGAGCGACGATCCCACTGCGCAGCCATGGGCCGCGCTCCGACAACCACCGGGCGAGCCACCATGCGCCCACGACGCCCGCCACGACGAGGATCGGGACGAAGTCGCCTTCGTAACGCTGGTCGAGGAAGGCGAGCGACACGGCGCCCACCGCGCCCGCAGCCGCGCCGAGCAGTGGCGCGGTGAAGCGGCGTGCAGCAGTGCGCTGGATCACGCCCCGCGTGACGGCGACGACACCGCCGACACTCAACAGCACGGAGACCGGTGACGCCGACGTCATGCTTGCCGACGGGTTGAGCGACTCGAACACCGCGCCACCGATGACGCGAGCGGTGGGCGGGAACGTCACCCACGGGAACAGGCGGTCGAATCGGATGCCGTCGGGGCGCAAGTAGTGCAGCAGGATCGTTGGCGCGAAACGGATGCCGAACAGTGACCCGTCGTTCGCGGCCATGGCGGCCTGCCGCGGTGGCCAGTCGACCAGCCGGTCCTGCAACTCGATCGGGGGGATGCCGAGCGGCGCACCGAACTTGGTGATGTTCACCCACGCGTAGAGCGCGAACGGCACGACGGCGGCGAGCGCGACGCCGACGACCAGGCCGTACCCGCGGCGCGCGCGCACCGCCACGACCGCCTTGGCTGCGGCGACCAACCCGAGCGCCACGATGGGACCAATGCCCACCGAACCGCGTGAGAGCACCGCGAACGCTGCGGCGGCCGCGGCGAACGCGAGGTCGGAGATGCGCTCCGCGCGGAGGTAGCGAACGAGGCACCAGAACGACACGAGCGACCAGGCGACGCCCCAGAGGATCGCTTCCTGGTACACCGCCGTCCACCCGGACAGGAACACGACCGTGGTGCCGAGCGCGACGAGCACCATGAGTCCAGCCGCGGCCAGGAGCTCACGCCGCGTCGGCATCGCGTCGTCGCGCCAGACCCGCCGAGCCTCCCATGACAGTCCGGCCACCCCGACGAGCAGGATCGTGCACGCGAGCAGCACTGCGATCGCGGTCAGCCGGCCGTCGAGGCCGTGCGTGAACGCGACGAACGGCAGCCGGAGCAGGGCCGGCCACGGACCGAAGTACGTGAAGTAGCGGCCGTGCACCGCGAAGCGCTCGAAGGCGTACGCGTCGGGCGCGGCGTCCCAGCGGCCGTGGAGCCAGCTGCGCGCTTGCACCTCGTAGAAGTTCCCGACGCGGACTTCGTTGAAGATGCCGTGCCGCGTCGCGAACCATCCGAGCACGATGAGTGCGACGAATCCGCCGCCGGCGCACGCGATCGAGAATCGTCCTGCCGGTCCGTTGAGGCGCTGCTTCACGACCCGGGATCGATCCGAGCGAGCAGCCGGTCACACAGCGGCGTGGTGATGCGCTCCTCGTGGAGCTCGCCCGGGTACCGCGTCGCGACATCGTCGTAGACGTCGTTGCGGCCGGGTCGGCCTGTCGGCTCGAATGCGGTGAGCGACTCGAGCCGGGTGGCGTCACCGAGGCGCGCCTCGAGCAGACCGATCTGCTCGTCGGTCACCACGTCGAGGTCGTACTCCTTGTCGAAGTCGACCTCGAAGGGCTGCTCGGTCCGTGGCGTCGGACCGGTGGCGCTGCGGTAGACGAACCGGACCTGATCGTCGCCGAGGTACTCGAGCAGGATGCCGAACGGCTCGTCGGACGTCCCCGCGGTGAGGATGGGCACGATCGTGCCGGCCTTGCGCTCCGGGATCGTGATGCGGAACCGTCGGTGCGCCGAGCCCTGGGCACGTTCGACGCCGTTCCACGGCGTGACCTTGATCGAGTTCACGTCCATGCCGTCGGAGAGGTAGAGCGCTTCGCAGTCGCCGACGATCACGAGCGCGCCGGCCCGGCCGACGCCGTCGGGCAGCGGATCACCGGCGCCGATCAACTCCACGGGACCGAGGCCGTCGCCGCCGAGCCGTCGCTCGACGCTGTCCTGGGCACCGAGGAACCCCGCGAGCACGGCGGGCGGGACGTTCGGGCTCCATTCCCGCTGGTAGCGGAGTGCGAGCCCGAGGTTGGCCCAGCAGGTCCACGCCGCGAGGAGCACGAGGACGCCGACGCCGGCCATCCGCCACCGGTCGGTCCCCGTCGTCGCGTCGACGCTCTTCGAGTCGCCCGACTTCCGAGTGGTCGCGAGCAGCACCTGGAGCCCGGCGGCGCCCGCGAGGGCGAGGAGCGGGACGAAGTCGCCGAGGTACCGGTTGGCGATGAAGCCGAACGGCAGGATGGTGGCTGCGCCGGCGGTCGCGGCCAGGATCGGCACCCGCAGCGTCGCGCGCCCCGAGTCCGACCATCGGCTCGGCCGGAACGCGAACGCGACGCCGACGATCGCCAGCACGAGGAGGAACGGCACGACCGCGGGAAGGCTGGCGGTGCGGTCGACGAGGTCGAAGGTCACGTCGCCGATGACGCGTCCGGGCACGGCGGGGAAGTCGACGAACGGGAACGTCTTGGTGAGCGCGAGGCCGTCGGGCCGTAGGTAGTGCAGGATCGTCGTCGGCGTGAACTGCAGGCCGAACAACGTGCCGCCGTTGTCGCGAAGCATCGCCTGGCGACCGGGATCCACCACGGTGAAGCGCTGGCCCGCGAACGGGATGCTGAACAGCGTGCCGAACTTCGCGAAGTTCAGGCCCGCGTAGGCGACGACCGGGAGCACGACCGCGAGGACGAAGCCCGCGAGGTGGGGGCGGCGGCGCGCATCCCGGGTGCCGGGCGCGAGCCACGCGACCCAGGGCCAGCTCTTGCCGCGCCGCGCGGCCAACATTCCGAGCCCCGCGCCGGCGGTGACCATCGCGAGCCCGAGGAGCGGACCGAGGCCGACCGAAGCACGTGTGAGCAGCGTCGCCGCGGTGAGTCCCGAGCACCAGGCCAGCGCGCCCGCGGTCGGACGGCGGACCACGGCGACGAGCCGGTCGACGGCGGCCAGCGCGAGCGCCGCGCCCCACACGATGGCTTCGTGGTACACCCAGGCCCGGCTGGCGACGTAGAGGTACAACGATCCGCCCGCGAGCACGAACGTGAACAGTCCGACCAACCACGCTTCTCCGCGCCCGACCGCCGCGCTGCCGCGCACGAGCTCACGCACGGTCCAGTGGAGGCGCGTCGCGAACACCAGCATCACGACGAGCGCCGCGATCATGCTCAGCTCGGTGAGCCGACCGTCGAGGCTGCGACCCGTGATGGCCACGATGGGCAGCCGCAACAGCGCGGGCACCGGGCCCTGGTACATGTACGTGTGGCCGCCGCGTCCGAGGAAGCCCTCGATGCCGAGGGGACCCGGCGGGATCGCGAGCTCGCCGCGCAGGAAGCTGTGGACCTGCTCGTCGTAGAAGTTGCCGCGCAGCTGCCAGCGGAACAGGTCGAAGCTGCCGCCGGTCACCATCCACACGAAGACGATGCCGCCCAGCACGCCCCCGATCGCCGCCGCGCGGTGGAAGCGGCGACGCGAGAGGGACGAGGGTTGCTCCTGGTCGTCGTCGTTGCCGTCGTCGGCGTCGCTCCCGTCGACGTCGTTCCCGTCGACGTCGTGGTCGTCGACGAGGGTCGACGTGTCGCTCACGATGCGACCAACGCGTCGCCCGATCGACCGTCGGGCGCGTCGTCGTCGAGCACGCGATCAGCGACGGGATCGCCCTCGGTGGCGACCCGGTACACGAGCACCGAGAGGCCTGACGCGAAGGCGATCACCAGCGCGAGCAGCAGCAGCGTGGGCACGGGCGGGCGCCAGCCGGGCCCGGTGAAGTAGGCGAGTGGGCCGCGGACGCCGACCACGTAGCGGCGCATCGACGCAGCATGGGCGACGACCTGCGCGACGGCGAAGACACCGACGAGTCCGGCCGCGAGGCGACGCATGCCGCGCGCGCTGAGGCGCCCACTCGAGCCGATCGCGAGTGCGGCCAGGATCGGGACACCGGCGGCGATCGCCAGGCCGTATCGACCCGACCAGACGAAGCCGATGTCTCCTGCGGTCGGTGCCTGGAGGATCGTCGGGGTCAGCACCACCAGGACGAGGAGGCCGACGGCGCTGACGGCGAGCCGCCGTCCACCCCAGCGCAGTGCGGCGACGACGATCACCGCGATCACGAGACCCCATGCCCACGCCAGTGGCCAGGGCCCTTCGACGCGTTGCCACCCGAACGCGGCCACCATCTGTCGGAGATACGCCGGTGTGATCGCGAGCGAGTGCTTGATCACGTGGAAGAGGTCGAGCCCCCGCGGCTCATACCCGCTGTTGTTGTCGAGGTTGTCGGAGAACACCGTCCACACCGCGCCGGCGGCGGCCGCGACACCGACCGCGGCCACGACCACGCGCACGCCCGGCTCGCGCAGGCGCGTCATGAGCAGTTGCCATCGACCGAGTGCCGCCAACACGGTGAGCGCGATCACCAGCAACCACAGGGTCGACAGCGGTCGTGTCACGGCGAGCAACGCGCAGCTCGCACCGATGCCGAAGAGGAGCGCACGCGGGAGCTGCCTGCCGTCGTGCACGAGCGCGGCAGCCAGCGTTGCCCAGGCGCACACCCCGGCGGCGGCCTCGACCGCGTTCGGATTGATCGAACCGGCGAGCACGAACACCATCGGGGTGCACGCGAGGAGCACGCCGACGGCCATGAAGCGCGCCCGGCGCGTGGTGGTGGCGGCGGCGAGCGCGCCCGCGAGGAGCGCGGCGCACAGCGCAGCGGTGAGGAGTCGCATCGAATAGAAACCGACCGAGCCGGTGTCGAGCAGCGTGACCCACCCGACGCTCGCGTAGTACGTGGGCGGGTACCGGCCGATCAGCGTCGTCCACATCGACGGACGGTCGTCGGCGTGGAACTGCGGTGCGCACGCCGCGGACTGCTTCGCGTCGTAGATGTAGCAGAGCGGGATCTTGCTCGTCTGCCACGTGTAGGCCTTGGGCACGTGCACGCCCGTGGTGAAGCCACCGCGCAGCAGGGCGCCGGGACCATCGTCGGGGAGCGGCACCTTCGGCGGGACGAACTCGCCCTCCATGAGGGCGGCGGCTTTCACGGAATGTGCGGGCTCGTCGGAGTTGCTGAGCACCGGGCTCCCGAGCGCCCACACCGAGGCGAGCCCGAAGAACAACAGGAAGCCGAGGGTGAAGACCCGGACCCCGCGGCTAGAGGACGAGTTCAGGGTCGCGCTCCAGCTCGTAGAGGAACTGATAGGCGAAGAGCGTCGGGCGCAACGCCACCAGCGTGGTGTCGAGCCAGGCGAGCACTCGCGCAGCGGACCCCGGTGCGACCGGTGCGGCCGTGCCGCGCTGCAGCACCTGGCGCGGGGTGCCCACCGCGTCGCGGCGGCACACCCGCAACGACGACGACCGCACCAGCCGCTCGAAGCTGGCGCGGGTGAAGAAGCGGAGATGGCCCGCGTCGAGGATGCCGCGCCGGTCGTAGTCGAAGAAGCCGCCGACCACGCGAAGACGCGGGTACCAATGGCCGAAGTTCGGGATGCTGACGATCATGCGACCACCGGGCGCGAGCGCGTCGCGGCATTGGTCGAGCAGCTCGTTCGGCTCGCGCACCCGCTCGAGCACGTCGGGCGCGATGACGATGTCGTAGCCGTCGCCGACCTCGGGAGGGAGGCCTGCCGCGAGGTCACCTTCGACGAATCGGTCGACGCGCTCGGCGACGCCGTCCTGCTTGTGCGCGTCGACGCCGGTGACGTCGTGGCCCAGCATGCGCAGCCGCTCGGCGAGCGCACCGTCGCCACACGCGAGGTCGAGCACGCGCGACGGGCGACGACGCGCCAACCAGTGCAGGATCCGACGGTGCGCGGTGTCGAGCGCGCCGTCGTCGACCACGCCGCGCGCCGTCGTCGCGAACGCGAGCTCGCCGGTGCCGAAGCCCATCTTGTGCGCGCGGTAGCGGCTGACGTCGACGACGACGTCCTTTGCGTAGCGCAGCCCGCGCAGGCGACGGATCTCTTCGCCGTCGTAGGTGGGAATCGCGACCTCGGTGATCCGCTTGCCCGCTTCCTTCAGCTGCACGAGCACTTCGGTGTCGAAGTCGAACCCGTCGGAGTTGTGCTCGAACGGCAGCTCCTGGAGCGCGGCGACGTTGTAGGCCCGGTAGCCCGAGTGCCACTCCGAGAGCTCCAGTCCGGCGATCTGGTTCTCGAGTCGGGTGAGGACGCGGTTGCCGAGGTACTTGTAGAGCGGCATGCCGCCCTTGCGTGCCTCGCCGGGCACGATCATGCGCGAGCCGACCACCGCGTCGGCCTGGTCGTGCTCGAGCGGGGCCACCATCTCGGGCAACAGCTCGGGTGCGTACTGGCCGTCGCCGTGGAGCAGCACGACGATGTCCCAGCCGTGGTCGATCGCGTACTGGTAGCCCCACTTCTGGTTGCCGCCGTAGCCAAGGTCGCGCGGATGGCGCACCACCTCGACGCGCAGGTCGGTGGTGACCTCCTGATACCCCAGGCCGACGAGGTACGTGGAGTCCTGGCTCGCGTCGTCGCCGACGAGCACCCGCTCGATCCGGGGGCGGAAGTCGGCTGGGATGCGGTCGAGCACGGGTGCGAGGGTGGACGCGGCATTCCGGGCGACCACGAGCACGCCGATGCGAGCCTGCCCCCCGTGCGCTGCAGTGCCCATCAGGCGAGCAAGCTACCAGCGGACCGCAGGCGTCGGCCTGCACGGAGCGCCCCGGAACTGGCTCAGTCGGCCAGCGCGTCGACGCTGGGATCGAGGCGGAGCTCGACGAGGAACTGGTACGCGAACAGGGGTGGCCGCAGGGCGATCGCAGCTCGATCGACTTGCGACAGCAGCGATCGCGCGCTCTGTGCGTCGCCGTGTCCGCCGCGGTCGGCGATGTCGAATGGCAGACCGATGGACTCGGTGCGCAACACCTGCCAACCAGACCGTTCGATCATCCGCCCGAAGCTGCGTCGAGTGAAGAACCGAACGTGGCCGCGGTCGAGGATGCCACGCTTGTCGTAGTCGAACCGGCCGGCCGCCACGCGCAGGCGCGGGTACCAGTGACCGAAGTTCGGCACACTCGCGATGAGGGTTCCGCCGGGGCGGATCCTCGCCCCGATCTCGCGCAGCAGGCGCTCGGGTGAAGTGACGTGCTCGAGCACGTCGGCGGCGAGCACGAGGTCGAAGTCGGTGCCGACCTCTGCCGGGATCCCGCGGTCGAGATCCGCTTCGACGAAGTCGGAGAGTCGGGCGCGCACGCCCTTGTGCTCTTCGATGTCGACGCCGACGACCTCGTGTCCGGCGCCGACGAGACGCGCGCCGAACGCGCCGTCGGAGCACCCGAGGTCGAGGATGCGCGACGGCGGACGGTCGCGCAGCCAGTGCTCGATACGACCGTGGGAGCTGTCGGCGCTCTCCTTCAACTCATAACCGTCGTCGGAGAACGCCATCTCGCCCGTGCCGAAGCCCATCTTGTGCGCGCGGTAGCGCACGACGTCGCGCGTCACGTCCTTCGCGTACTTGATGCCGTCGACGTAACAGATCTCGTCGCCGTAGTACGTCGG
>JBEVIU010000036.1:0-5532 GCA_040510575.1 Acidimicrobiia bacterium
CTGGTCGCGTCAGCAGGGTCCCGGCTCACAGAGCCCGAAGCAATGAGGCACTCGCAATGACGCTGTGGCACGGGCGCTTCTCCGAGGGTCCCGCCGACGAGCTGCTCGCGTTCACCGAGAGCCTGTCGTTCGAGCAACGCCTCGCGCCTGACGACCTCGAGGGATCGCGCGCGCACGTCGCCGGGTTGGCGCGTGCGGGCATCCTCGACGCCGATGAGGCTGCCGCGGTCATCGCGGCGCTGCTCCAGGTCGGCGAGGAGATGACCGCGGGCACGTTCGTGTTCGCGCCGTCCGACGAAGACGTGCACACTGCGATCGAACGCCGCGTCACCGAGCTCGCGGGCGACGCGGGTGCAAAGCTCCACACCGGCCGGAGCCGCAACGACCAGGTCGCGACCGCGTTGCGGATGTTCGTGCGTCGCGAGGGTGCCGACACCGCCCGCCGCATCACCGGGCTGCAGCGCGTGTTGCTCGATCGGGCCACCGCGGCCGACGACGCCTACGTCCCCGGGTACACGCACCTCCAGCGGGCGCAGCCGGTGCTCGTCGCCCACCACTTCCTCGCCCACTTCTGGTCGTTCGCGCGCGACGTCGAACGGTGGCGCGACGCGCTGGCGCGTGCCGACGTGTCGCCGCTGGGCGCGGGCGCGCTCGCCGGCTCGAGCCTCCCCCTCGATCCCGACACGGTGGCCGCCGACCTCGGCTTCGCGGCGCGCTTCGCCAACTCGCTCGACGCGGTGTCGGACCGCGACTTCGTCGCCGAGTCCCTCTTCGTCCTCGCGCTCACGCAGGTGCACCTCTCGCGCTTGGGCGAGGAGGTCGTGCTGTGGTCGAGCGAGGAGTTCGGGTTCCTGCGCCTCGCGGATGCCTACAGCACCGGGTCGTCGATGTTGCCGCAGAAGAAGAACCCCGACATCGCCGAGCTGGCGCGTGGCAAAGCGGGTCGGCTGATCGGTGACCTCACGGGCTTCCTCGCCACGCTCAAGGGCTTGCCGCTGGCGTACAACCGCGATCTCCAAGAAGACAAGGAGCCGCTGTTCGACGCCCTCGACCAGAACCGCCTGGCGCTCTCCGCGATGAGCGGGCTGCTCGCCACGATGGAGCTGGTCCCGGCGCGCATGCAGGAGGCGGCCGATGCGCCGGCGTCGGCGGCGGTCGACCTCGCGGAGTGGCTGGTGGAGCGGGGCGTGCCGTTCCGCGAGGCCCACGCGCGAGTGGGCGCGATGGTGCGGGCCTCGGTCGAGCGGGGTGTGGGCCTCGACGAGCTGGTGATGACCGATCCCGAGCTCGGTCCGGAGGCGCTCGAGCTCCTCGAGCCCGGCGCGTCGGTTGGTCGGCGCATCACCGCCGGTGGTGCCGGTGCCGCGTCGGTGGCCGCGCAGATCGAAGCCGCGGGCGAGCAGCTCGACGCGCAGTCGGCCTGGTTCCCTCCGCCCGTGATCGGGTGACGCGGGCCGGTCGCCTGGCGTGACGCGGCGAGGTCGCACGCTCCCGCGGTCGTTCTACGCGCGCGATTCCCTCGACCTCGCGCCGCTGCTGCTGAACAAGCTGCTCGTGCGCGACGAACCCGACGGTGCGGATCGGCTCGCGGCGCGACTGGTGGAAGTCGAGGCCTACCGAGGGTCGTCCGACCCGGGGAGCCATGCCTTCCGGGGCATGACGCCGCGCACGACCACGATGTTCGGATCGCCGGGGCACTTGTACGTGTACTTCACGTACGGCATGCACTGGTGCGCCAACGTGGTCGCAGCCCACGACGACGGTGACGCCGCCGCCGTCCTGCTGCGCGCCGCGGTTCCGCTGGAGGGCCTCGACACGATGCGGGCGCGCAGGCACACCAAGGGGCACGCCGAGGGACGTGCCAAGGGATCAGTGGCCCGCACCGACCGCGAGCTCTGCGCCGGGCCGGCCCGCTTGTGTCAGGCGTTCGGCCTCACGGGCGAGCACGACGGCACCGACCTCACGCGCGGCACGTTGCGGATCGTCGACGACGGCACCGCGCCACCCGACGATCCGTTCGTGAGCACCCGCATCGGCCTCACGCCCGGAAAGGGCGACGACCACCCGTGGCGCTTCTGCGTGCCCGGCGATCCCCACATATCTCGCCCGCCTCGTGCCTGACATTTCCGTTCAGCCACGGAGGCGGGGGCGGTAGCGTCTGCGCGGCATGACTGCCATCGACTTCGTGCTCGCCGAAGCCCACCACAAGCTCATCAACGAGGCGGAGCTGCGCCGCAAGCTCGCGCTCGGGCGGCCATTGCGGGTGAAGCTCGGCATCGATCCCACCGCGTCCGACATCCACCTCGGCTTCGCAGTCGTGCTGCGCAAGCTGCGCCAGTTCCAGGAGCACGGACACACCGCAGTGCTCATCCTGGGCGACTACACCGCCCGGATCGGCGACCCGTCCGGCCGTTCGGTCACCCGCCCGAGGCTCACCAAGGAGCGGGTCGACGAGTACGCCGCCACCTACGTCGAGCAGCTCCACCAGATCCTGCTGCCCGAGCAGCTCGAGATCCGGCGCAACTCCGAGTGGCTCTCGACGATGGACATCGAAGACGTGCTGAAGCTCACCGCGCGCACCACCGTCGCCCGCATGTTGGAGCGCGACGACTTCGCCAATCGCTACGCCGACGGCTCGCCCATCTCCGTGATGGAGTTCCTCTACCCGCTGCTGCAGGGATGGGACTCCGTGATGGTCGAGGCCGACGTCGAGCTCGGCGGCAGCGACCAGCTGTGGAACTTCCTGATGGCCCGCCAGCTCCAGGAGCAGGAGGGCCAGGAGGCGCAGGTCGTGCTCACGATGCCGCTCCTCGTCGGGCTCGACGGCGTGAAGAAGATGTCGAAGTCGCTCGGCAACTACGTCGGGATCGCCGAGGCGCCGGCGGAGCAGTTCGGCAAGCTCATGTCGCTGCCCGACGAGCTGATGGGTCAGTACTTCGACCTCGCCACCGCCTGGCCGCTGTCGCGGGCCGCGCAGGTGATGACTGATGTGCGCTCCGGCGCCTTGCGCCCGGTCGACGCCAAGCGGTTGCTGGCCCGCACCGTCGTCGAGCTGTACCACGGCCCCGGCGCGGGGGAGACGGCAGAGGCCGAGTTCGACCGCGTGTTCAAGGCGCACGACACGCCCACCGACATCGCCGATGTCGACGTCGACCCGGCGGAGCTCCGCGAGGGCAAGGTGCGACTCGCGCGCGTGCTCGCGTTCGCGTTCCCGACCGCGGTGCCGTCGAACAAGGAAGGCCGACGCAAGATCGAGCAGCGCGGTGTGAAGCTCGACGACGTCGTGGTCGACGATCCCGACCTCGAGCTCACTGCGGCCGAGCTCGACGGCCGCCTGCTCCAACTCGGTCGTCGGAACTGGGCCCGTCTCCACGCTCGGTAGGCCACGCTCGGTAGGCAGGGCCGCGCGGCCGAAGGCGCGATCTCGCTTCGTCTACTGCGGCGTGAACACCAGTGGCAGCGGATCCACGTTCCTGATCGTGATGTTGTTGAGCCCGGGCGGCCGTTCGGGATCGAGCGTGTAGTCGGGGATCCGCGCGTGCAGCGCGGTGAGGGCCACGCGGAGCTCCATCCGTGCGAGGTGTGAGCCGAGGCAGCGGTGGAAGCCGCTCGCGAACGCGATGTGACGGTTCGTCTCCCGCGTGAAGTCGACTTCGGTCGCGTGGTCGAAGGCGTGAGGGTCGAGGTCGGCCGCCGCCCAGTGGACGCGCAGGTTGTCGCCCGCCTTGATCTGCTCGTCGCCGATGGTGAAGTCGGCGGTGGCGTAGCGCCCACCGGCCGGCACCGGGGTCTGGATGCGCAGGAGCTCTTCGATCGCGGCCGGCCATCGTGACGGGTCGTCGATCATCTGTTGGCGCTGCTCCGGGTGGCGGGCCAGCCACTCGACCGAGCACGACAACGACGACGCGACGGTGTCGAGGCCGGCCAGCACGAGGAGGTACACGATGTCGACGACGTCCTCGCGGGTGAGGCGATTCCCGTCGACCTCGGCCTTCATGAAGCCACCGAGCAGGTCGTCGCCCGGGTCGTCGAGCGCCCCGCGGCGGTCGAGCTCGGCGTAGAGGTACTCGACCATCTTCGCTCCCGCGGCCGGGCCATGCTCCTCGTCGGTCGGGCGGATGATGCCGTCCTTGAACCACTGCAGGAACGGCATGTCCTCCAGGGGAAGTCCGAGCAGCGTCAGGAAGATCTGGCTGGGGAGCGGGTCGCAGTACGCCGCGTACAGGTCGACGCGCCCGTCGGCGACGAAGCCGTCGATCAGCTCGTCGCACAGCGCGCGGGTTTGCACCTCGATCTTTGCGATCTGCTTCGGTGCGAAGAGCGGGTCGAGCAGCTTGCGGTACTTGGTGTGCTCCTCACCGTCGAGCATCAGGGGGATGAGGGGCCGCCCGGTGCTCATGAGCGCGCTCATCATCTCGCCGACCTCAGGCGCGAAGGAATGCACATCACGTCGTTTCGTGACCTCGAGCACGTCGTCCATCCGGAGAAAGGTCACCCCGGTCTCGTCCCGCACCACCCGAGGGCCGTCGTGCAGTCGCGCGACGTCGTGGAACACGTCGACGACACCGTCGCGATAGACCTCGCCGAACATGCTCGCGGCTGAATCCGCCATGGTCGTGCACCCCCCTGGGTCCCGTCGATGGTACGCCGCTCGCTGCGCAGGCGGGCGTGCATGTCGTGGGCACCGTCCAGGGCCCGCATGGGCGCCGAGCGCCCGCCGTCTACAGGAGTGCGAGGGCGATGACGCCGGCGAAGCCGAGCGCGAAGATCACGACAAGGGCGGTCCAGAAGACCCAGCCCTTGCCGTGGATGCCGAAGTTCCCCGCGACCTCACGCTGCTCCTGCTTGACCGCGTAGCGACGCTCCTGCGGCGTTCCCACCTTCGGAAGGTGGTGCTGATCCTTGCGCTTCTTCCCGCTCGAGCCCATGGAGCGTGACCCTAGCCCGAAGAAAACCTGCGCCTCGGCTTGCAGTTGGCAGGTGTGGTCCGTATCATGGCCAGTCCGCCCGGCACACGGTTTCGGCCTTGCCAGAACCAGCCGGCGGACAGCGATCTTGACACCACCACCGCCCGCTGGCCGCAGCCCTCAGGGGAGCACGGCTACCTACGCCCGGCGGTGCGTGTCCTCCCGGCGCTCTGCGGTTGCCAGTCATCCGCGGCCTGTCGGGGATGTGGCTCCTTGAAAACGGAATAGTGACGCCAAAAGCCAGTGCGGGCGTGCGGTTCGATCTCCCTCGGGAGGTTGGCTGACACGTTCACATCAATTCCGCACGGTGAGACCCGACCCAGGGAAACCTCAGAAGGGCCACCGTGCAACCGTTGCCGAGACCGGGACAGTGATCCGGTTTCGGCGACTCTCTGATCGATGACCCCTCCCGCAAGCCCGGGAGATGGTCGCAGATCTCGATGGAGAGTTTGATCCTGGCTCAGGACGAACGCTGGCGGCGCGCCTAAAACATGCAAGTCGAACGAGAAGCCCGGGCTTGCCCGGGTGGACAGTGGCGAACGGGTGAGTAACACGTGAGGAACCT
>JBEVIU010000037.1:0-17296 GCA_040510575.1 Acidimicrobiia bacterium
GGTGGCGCTTCACCGATCCTTCCGAGATGCCGAGCGCGGTTGCGACATCGGCCGCTTTCATGTCATCCCAGTAGGTGAGGAGCACGACGGCCTGTTGGCGCCGGCTGAGTTGGCGCACCGCCGCCATGATCTCTGGTTCGATCGCATCGTTGACCTGTTCCTCGCGTCGATCGACGCGCTGTTCCCTGGCTCGACGTGTCGTGTCCGCGCGGAGCTTCCGTCGCGCCTCGTTCTGCACCGAACGGACCAGGTACGCGCCGGGGTTGCGCACCGCAGGCCATCGGGGCGATGCGAGCGCTCGGACGACGGCCGCAGAGACGACATCGGCCGCGTCGTCCGGCCCGACCACGACGGTGGCGAGGCGGATGAGCAAGGGCGCGTGCTCGGCGTAGACCACGCCGTCCTCCTTCCGACTCCCCACCACACCTCCCTCGACCTCGCCGACCCCCGGATCGGGTGACTCTCTCACGCCCGAATTGTCCACGCCCGGATCGTTCGGGTATCGAAATCCGATGTAGATGGTCGGGAATGCGGGCAGCCCTCGGGGGGTTCCGTCTCTACGTAATGGTGTAATCACCCACCTGGAGGCCCTGCTGATGACAGGACCTGCAAGCGAATCGTGGAGACGAGATGCCGACAACCGAGTACGACACGGGGACCCCCGAGACCGGTCCCTTCGCCCTTCCTCTCCTCCCGCTGCAGAGCGGCGTGGTGCTGCCCCAGATGGTCGTGACCCTCGCGCTCGAGTCGTCGGAGGCCCGCGACGCGGCCGACGCCGCCCTCGACGCCGACGGTCGTCTCGTGCTGGTGCCCCGCACCGGCGAGGGCTCGTTCGCTGCCATCGGCACGATCGCCCGCATCGAGAGCGACGGTGAGCTGCCCAACGGCCAACGGGCCGTGGTGTTGCGCGGACTGGCCCGGGCACGGGTCGGTGGTCCCGCGGTCACCGAGCACGCTGGTGTGTGGGTCGAGGTCGACCCCGTCGCCGAGACGGCGGAGACGTCGGGGCGCGCCCGCGAGCTGGCTCGCGAGTACAAGGCCATCGTGCGCGGGATCGCGCAACGACTCGGCTCACCCCGGATCGCCGACGCACTGCAAGGCGTCGACGACCCCGGCGCGCTCGCCGACATGTCGGGCTGGTCGCCCGATCTGTCGCTGACCCGCAAGATCGAGCTGCTCGAGACGATCGATCCGGAAGCCCGGATCGACCTTGCCCTCACCTGGGCGCGCGAGACGCTGGCCGAGCTCGAGGTCGGGGAGCAGATCCGCTCGCGGGTGACCGACGGGATGGAGAAGACCCAACGCGAGTTCATGTTGCGTCAACAGCTCGACGCGATCCGCAAGGAGTTGGGTGACGGCGCCGACGACGGCGATGCAGTGGCCGAGTACCGCGAGCGCCTCGCCGCGCTGACGGTGCCCGACGACGTGCGTGAGGCCGCGACGCGCGAGATCGACCGGCTCGAGCGGATGAGCGAGCAGAGCCCCGAGCACAGCTGGATCCGCACCTGGCTCGACACCGTGCTCGAGCTGCCGTGGGGCACCCGGTCGGAGGATCAGCTCGACGTGCAGGAAGCACGCGTGATCCTCGACGCCGACCACACGGGTCTCGGTGACGTGAAGGACCGCATCGTCGAGTTCCTCGCGGTGCGCAAGCTGAGAGCGGAGAGAGGAATGGACGTCAGCCGTGGCGATCCCGCCACCGCCTCCGTGGCTGAACGGCAAAGGGGCGCCGGCGCGATCCTGGCGTTGGTGGGTCCTCCGGGTGTGGGCAAGACGTCGCTCGGTGAGTCGGTCGCGCGGGCGCTCGGTCGTGAGTTCGTCCGGGTCGCGTTGGGTGGTGTCCACGACGAAGCTGAGCTTCGTGGTCACCGACGCACCTACGTCGGTGCGCGGCCTGGCCGCGTCGTGCGGGCGCTCACCGAGGCGGGCACGATGAACCCGGTCGTGCTGCTGGACGAGGTCGACAAGCTCGGCAACGACTGGCGCGGCGATCCGTCCTCGGCGCTGCTCGAGGTGCTCGACCCCGCGCAGAACCACACGTTCCGCGACCACTACCTCGAGGTCGACCTCGACCTGTCCGACGTGGTGTTCCTCGCGACCGCGAACGTGCTGGACACGATCCCCGGCCCGTTGCTGGACCGGTTGGAGATCATCCGCCTCGACGGCTACACCGAGGACGAGAAGGTCACGATCGGCCGCGACCACCTGCTCGCGCGTCAGTTCGAGCGCAACGGTCTCGTGGCCGACGACGTGGTGGTGACCGACGCCGCGCTGCGGCGGGTCGTCGTCGACTACACGCGTGAAGCGGGTGTGCGCGGGCTCGAGCGGGAGCTCGGGAAGCTGCTCCGCAAGACCGCCGCACGCCTCGTGTCAACCGATGGATCGGCGACGCCGATCGTGATCGACGCCGACGACGTCGTGGCGGCGCTGGGTCGCCCGAAGTTCTTCGCCGAAGTCGCGGACCGCACCGGTGTGCCCGGCGTGGTCACCGGGTTGGCGGTCACGGGCGCGGGCGGCGACGTGCTGTTCGTCGAGGCCAACACGATGGACGGCGAAGGGCTGACCCTCACCGGGCAGCTCGGCGACGTCATGAAGGAGTCGGCGCAGATCGCGCTCTCGTACGTGCAGGCGCACGCGGAGGCGCTCGGCGTCGACCCCGCCGCCACCCGCCGTCGCTTCCACGTGCACGTGCCGGCCGGCGCGATCCCGAAGGACGGCCCGTCGGCAGGGATCACGATGACGACCGCGCTCGTGAGCGTGCTCACGGGCCGACCGGTGAAGGCCGGCTTCGCCATGACCGGCGAGGTCACGCTCCAGGGTCGGGTGCTCCCGATCGGAGGGGTGAAGCAGAAGGTGCTGGCCGCGCAACGCGCGGGTGTGCACACGGTGGTGTTGCCGCAGCGCAACGGCCCCGACCTGGACGACGTGCCCGAGGCGGTGCGTGACGTCATGACCTTCCACCTGGTCGACGACGTCCGTGACGTGCTCGAGCTCGTCCTCGATCCTTCGCCCGAGCGGGCGGAGGAGGGTGCCGACGTGGCGGCGTAGCCCTACGTCGAGAGCTCGGCGCGCACTGCCTCGTAGGCCGCGATGAACTCCTCGACCGACGTCCGCGCGATCGCTTCGCCGACCACGTCGAGGGGGACATCGTCGAGCTTGCGGAAGCGCACGCAGCTCTTGCCCATGTCGAGGCGTTTGCCCGTGGCCTGCCAGCGCTCCTTGAACCAGCGGGCGTCGTAGTCGTTCGCGTAGATGCCCATCAGGTACAGCGACAGGTGCCGCTTCTGGTTCGCGAGCGACGCGACGCCGAGCGGCTCGCCGTTGTAGGTGTCGGGGTAGCGCTCGAGCGGGACGTAGTACGCGATCATCCCGTGCTGCATGCCCTCGACGAACCCGTCGGGCAGGTTGGTGAGGATCGCGCGGCGAACCGCGTCGATGGTGGTCCGCCGATCGTCGGGTACCTCGGCGAGGTACTGCTCGACGGTGGTCGCTTCGCTCTGCATGCTGCGCCCCTCACGTGAAGTTCCGGAAGGATACGCCGCAGAACATCGGCCCCGATACACCTGCCGTTGATGCACCTGGACGCGAGTCACTGGACGCGAGTCAGTCGAGCGCGTCCGGGTTGGTGAACTCGATCTTCTCGCCCGGCGCGAGGGGGAAGTGGCACGCGACGTACTGGCCCGCGCTGGAGGCCTCCTGGCCGAACGCGCCGGGAGCAGGGCGGATCACGGGCTCCTCGTCGGCACAGATCGCCTGCGCCTTCGGGCAACGGGTGCGGAAGCGGCAGCCACTCGGCGGGTTCGTGGGGGAGGGGAGCTCACCCCCGAGCTGCTTGCGGTCGTCGGGACGCTGGGTCGGATCGGGCACCGGGATCGCCGACAGCAGCGCCGCGGTGTACGGGTGCGCGGGACGCTCGTAGAGCACGTCGGGTGGGCCGACCTCGCACAGCTTCCCGAGGTACATGACCGCGACGCGATCGCTCACGTTCTTCACCACGGCGAGGTCGTGGGCGATGAACAGCAGCGTGAGCCCGAAGCGCGTCTTCATGTCGGCGAGCAAGTTGAGGATCTGTGCCTGGACCGACACGTCGAGCGCGGAGACGGGCTCGTCGCAGATGATGAGCGCAGGCTCCGTGATCACCGCCCGCGCGATGGAGATGCGTTGGCACTGACCACCCGAGAACTCGTGCGGGCGCCGGTCACGCGCGCTCTCGGGATCGAGGCCGACCGTCGCCAGCATGTCGTCGACGCGCTGGTCGCGCGATCGACCATCTCCCGCTTGGCCTCCGCCCGCCTTGCTCTGTCGGGCCCCTTTCCAGATGTCGATTCCCTCGGCGACGATGTCGCCCACTTTGCGGCGCGGGTTGAGTGACGAGATCGGGTCCTGGAAGATCATCTGCATCTTCGGGCGCAACGCGCGGAGCGCGCGGCCCTTCAGCGCGGTGAGCTCCACGGACTCGAACTGCACCGTGCCGCTCGTGGGTGGTGGGAGCTGGATCAGGGCGCGACCGGTGGTCGATTTTCCGCAGCCTGACTCGCCGACCAGTCCGAGCGTTTCGCCCGGGAGGATGTCGAGGCTGATCCCCGACACCGCTTGCACCTTCGCGCCGCGGCCCGCCGGGAACTCGACGCGCAGCTCCTCGGCGCGCAACAGCGCGGTTCCCTCCGCACGCAGGTGCGCGGTCCCGATGCCGGCCATCAGCTGACCGTCTCCCCGCCGGCAACCGAGCTCCCCGATGCTGAGATCCCCGGTGCAGAGATCCCCGATGCAGAAATCTCGGCAGCCCGCGCGCGGTTGCGTTCGCGCGCCGCAATGCCTTCCTGGGTGCCCACCGGGAACCAGCAACGGAACCGGTGTCCGGGCGTCGGGCCGTCGATCAGGGGCGGCTGCTCCTCGCGGCAGCGATCCTGCACGTATTCGCAGCGATCAGCGAAGCGACAGCCCGTCGGCGGCGCGACGAGGTCGGGTGGGCGCCCGGGGATCGCGCGCAGGCGCGTGTGCGACGGGTCGGTCACCTTGGGGATCGACTGCAGCAGTGCTTCGGTGTACGGCATCTTCATCTGTGCGAACAGGGTGGCGGTCGGTGCCTGCTCGACGATCTGCCCGGCGTACATGACGACGACGTCGTCGGTGCGGCCGGCGACCACCCCGAGGTCGTGGGTCACGAGCACGAGCGCCATGAACCGCTCCCGCTGCTGGGCTTCGAGCAGATCGAGCACCTGCGCCTGCACGGTCACGTCGAGCGCGGTCGTCGGCTCGTCGGCGAACAACAACTGCGGACCCGCGGCGAGCGCGACCGCGATGCACACGCGCTGGCGCAGGCCACCCGACAGCTGGTGCGGGTACTGGCCCATGCGTTCCTCGGCGTCGGGGACGCGCACCGAGGTGAGCAGCGACACTGCGAGCTCTTGGGCGAAGTCCCGCGACACGTCGAGGTGGGTGCGGATCGACTCGGTGATCTGCTTGCCGATCTTCATCACCGGGTTGAGCGACGTCATCGGGTCCTGGAAGACCATCGCCATGTGTTGACCCCAGTACTTGCGCATCGCCTTCGGGCCGAGGTTCCCGATCTCCTCGCCCTCGAAGCGGATCGAGCCGTGACGGACCACGCCGCGCTTCGGTAGCAGCCCCATGATCGAGCGCGAGAGCACGGTCTTGCCCGAGCCCGACTCGCCGACGATGCCGAGCGTGCGGCCCCGGTCGAGCGTGAACGACACGCCGTCGACCGCGTGCACCAGCCCGCGGTCGGTGTCGAAGTGCGTCTTCACGTCGACGACCTCGAGCAGGGTGCTCGCGTCGGAGGCGTCGATGTTGGTGGTGTCGCTCACAGCGCACCCTCCCGTACATCGAACCTCGCGCGGATCACGTCGCCCAACATGTTGAGCGCGAGGACGGTGAAGAAGATCATCAGCGCGGGTTCGAACACCACGTGTGGCGCGCGCTGGAGGTTGATGCGCCCGATCGCGATCATGTTGCCCCACGTGGGCGTGTCGGGTTCGACGCTCGCGCCGAGGATGGCGAGCGTTCCCTCGGCGACGATCGCCACCGCGACGCCGAGCAGCGCGATCGAGATCATCGCGGGCAGGACGTTGGGCAGCACCTCGCGAAGCAGGATGCGACGGTGCGTTGCGCCCTGCGCCCGTGCCGCGAGCACGAACTCGCGCTCCGACCAGGTGAGCGTGCTGGCACGCGTGATGCGCCCGAGCACCGGCACCGAGACGAGACCGAGAGCGAGGATCAGCGCAACGGTGGGATCCACGCCGCCTGAGCCGGGCGCCGACGGGTCGGTGCGGAGGATCACGACGAGCGTGAGGGCCAGGATCACCGCGGGGATGGCGAGGAACACGTCGAGGAGGCCGCTCACGACCACGTCGACCTTGCCCCGGAAGTAGCCGCCGACGAGGCCCAGCGCGCCGCCGAAGATGAAGCCGATCACGACCGCGAGCGTGGCGACCAGGAGCGTGGTGCGGCCTCCCCAGATCAGGCGCGACAGCATGTCGCGCCCGTTGAAGTCGCCACCGAGGAGATGACCGGGTGCGCTGCCGGCGTCGGCCAACGGGCCGCGGCGCGCGATCTCGGTGATGCTCTCCTTCGGGTCGTCGATGGGGAGCACGGGCGCGAGCACCGCCAGGCCGATCACCAACGCGAGCCAGCCGATCGACAGCCAGCCGGTGATCCCGATCCCCTTGCCGCGACGCCGCGGCGCGGGGCCGGTCTCGACCGCGGCGATCTCGATGGTGCCGGCGTCGACCGGCATGCCGCGGCCGGCCGCGTCCTGGACCAGTCCGGTCAGCGGGTCGTCAGGCATGGGCGCGCCGGATCCTCGGGTCGAGCACCACGTAGAGCGCGTCGATGATGAAGTTCAACACGACGTAGAAGATGGCGATGATCGCGATGTAGCTCTGCAGCTCGACGACCTGCCGCGCGTTGATCGCCTGGTAGATGAGCGTGCCGAGCCCCGGGATGCCGAAGATCACCTCGACCGCCACCGCGCCGCCGATGAGCGTGCCGAAGTTGAGGCCTGCCACCGTGAGCAGGGTGAGGCTCGACGGGCGCAGCGCGTGGCGCCAGAGGATGCGTTGGTTCGAGAGCCCCTTCGAACGGGCCATCGTGATGTAGTTCTCCTGCAGCGTCGCGATCATGTCGCTGCGCAGCAGGCGCATGTACACCGCGATCAGGCCGGCGGCCAAGGAGATCGCCGGGAGCAGCATCGTGCCGAAGTGGTGTCCGACGTTGCCGGTGGGCTTGCCGAACAGACCCTCCAGCCAGCCGGGCTCGTAGCCGGTGACGGGGATCTGCCCCAGGATCGGCAGGTCGGGTCTCCACTTCACGCCCACGAAGTAGGCGAGGGCCAGCGCGAGCACGAAGCTCGGGAGCGCGAGCAGGGCGAACGCGCCGGCGTTCACGCTGCGGTCGGCCACCGTGTTCGCCTTGTACGCGGTGAAGACCCCGAGCGGGATCGCGATCATCAGGGCGATGATCTGCGCGTAGAGCATCAGCTGCAGCGACACCGGCAACGCGGCGGTGACCTTCTCGCTCACCGGCGTGTTCGACTGGTAGTCCTTGCCCAGGTCGCCCTGCACCAGGTTGCCGAGCCAGGTCGCGTACTGCTCGAAGAACGGCTTGTCGAGCCCGTTGTCCTCGCGGAACTGCTGCTTCTGTTGCGGCGTCCCGAAGGGCACGACCGCGTCGGCCACGTCACCCGGGAAGAGCCGCAGGAGGCTGAAGACGAAGAGCGTCGACAGGACGACGACGACGACGAGCTGCAGCAGCCGGCGCGCGATCGTCCTCATGGAGATGTTGGTCTACTTCGTGACGGAGATCCCGAGCAATGGGTGGCGCCCGTAGATGAACAGCGGCTGGCCACCGCCGTCGGGGAGCGGCGGCCCGGCGAGGCCCTGCACGTTCTTCTGCGCGGCGATCGTCCACGCCGAGTAGTAGGCCCACACGTTGTAGACCTGCTCCGAGAAGCGCTTGTTGATGTCCTGGTAGATCTTCTTGCGCTCGGCCGGGTCGGTCGACGCCCGGCCCTGGTCGAGGAGGGCCTGGATGTCGGCGTCGACGAAGTCGTTGAAGTTCAGCAGCGAGCCGTTCTGCCACCACTGGTAGTTCACGTCGGGATCGTCGCCGGGGTGGTTGCGCCACAGCATGATGCTGTAGTTGCCTCCCACCGCCGAGAGCACGAAGGCGGTCTGGTCCTCACCCTTGAGCGTCGAGTCGATGCCGACCTTGGCCAGTTGCTCCTTGAGCAGCTGGGCCTCGGCGCTGTTCGCGGGGTCGTCGGTGTGCTCGAGCACCACGCTGAACTGGCCGTCGTGCGCGGCCTTGTACGCCTCGACGAGCTTCTTGGCTTCCTTCGGGTTGTACTTCGGGAACCCGGGGTTCTTGAGGTAGCCCATCACCGACGTGTCGAAGGGCCCGTGGGCCACGGTGTACACGCCGTTGTTGCGGAGCTCGTTGACCTGGTCCAGGTCGATGGCCATGGCCACCGCCTTGCGCGCGCTGAGGTCGTCGAGCGGCGCCTTGGCCGCGTTCATGAGGTAGTAGCGCACCTCGCGCCGGCCCGGCTTCTCGATCATGAGGTTGAACTTCGACTTGAGCTGGTTCAGCTGGTCGACCTGCTGGCCGTCGGAGGTGTGGAGCACGTCGAGCTGGCCACCCTGCAGAGAGCTCACGCGCTGCGTCGCTTCGCGCACGACCACGAACGTGAGCTTGTCGAGGTAGGGGAGCTGGGTGCCCTTCGCGTCCTGCTGCCAGTAGTCGGGGTTCTTCTCGGTGACCAGCGGCTGGTTGACCACGCGCGCCTCGGCGAGCTTGAACGGACCGCTCCCGATGAGGTTCTTGTCGCAGTCGGGGCTCGCGAGCTGCGCGGGTGCCGCGATCGCCATGCGGCCGTCGAGGTAGAGGAACCAGGGGAACTCCGGCCACGGCGTGCCGGTCGTGACCGTGAGCTGCGTCGGGCTGTCGACGGTGACCGATGCGATGTTCTTCAGACCTTGCCCGACGAGGATGTTCGACTTGTACGCGTCGATGTTGGCGGCGACCGCGGCCGCGTCGACCGAGGTGCCGTCGTGGAACTTCACGCCGTCGCGCAGGGTGATCGTCCACACCGTGTTGTCGCCGTTGGGCTCCACCGACTTGGCGAGGTAGGGCACGATCTCGCCCTTGGTGTTGGGCACCGTGAGGGTGTCGTAGATCGCGGTCGCGACCATGATCCCCGAGATCACGAGGCGGGCATCCTTGGGGCACCAGCCGCCCGCGGTCTCGGCCTCGAGGCCGTAGGTGATCTCGCCGCCCGGCGTCGGGCTCTTCGCTGCTGCTGCCGGTGCGGCGGCAGGAGCGGGCGCGGCCAAGCCCACGAGCAGCGCGGTGGAGGTGGCGACGACCACCGAGACGGCGGCGAATCGCCGACTCGCACGTACAGCGCCCACGCGCGCCGTGTTGGCCCTGCGTCGAACGTTCATTGCACGCCCCCCGAGACGTCGGTACCAACTGCCGCGGTACCTACTGGCGGGTAATCGTAGCCATGGCGCTCCACTCCACCGCGCGCGCCCCGTAGCGTTGCGCCGTGGCACTGCTCCGAGTCACCTCTTCGTGCGCGATCCCGCTCGACGAGCTCACGTGGCGCTTCGCACGCTCGGGTGGCCCCGGTGGGCAACACGCCAACACGAGCGACACCCGTGCCGAGGTCCGGTTCTCCATTTCCACGTCTCCGTCGCTCGGCCCGCGTCAGCGAGCCCGACTGCTCGAGCGTCTCGGTCCGGTGGTGACGGTGGCGGCGTCGGATTCGCGGTCGCAGGCTCGCAACCGCGAGCTCGCGCTGGAACGGCTGCGGGCCAAGCTGGCCGAGGCGTTGCGGCGGGAGAAGCCCCGGCGGCCCACTCGCCCGACGCGGGGTGCCCGCGAGCGACGCCTCGACGCCAAGCGTCAAGTGTCGGCCCGCAAGCGGGACCGCCAGCGGCCACCAGTCGAAGAATGAGGGTCGACGACTGATGGAGACCGCGGCGGAGATCGCCTGGTTCGTCCTCGGAGTGCTGGTGTTGCTCGCCGTGGTCGACGACGCGCTGCGGACGTTCGTGCTCCCGCGTGGCGCGGCCCCGCTCCTGACCCGGATCGTCTTCGTCGGCCTCCGCAAGGTGTTCGACCTGCTGGCCGGGACGCGCCGCACCTACGACGGACGGGATCGCGTGATGGCGCTCTACGCGCCCATCGGGCTCCTGGTGCTTCCCCTCGTGTGGCTCGTGCTCGTGATGGGTGCGTTCACCGCGATGTTCCACGCCCTCGGCGTGTCGGGGTTCAAGCGCGCGTTCGAGATGAGCGGCTCGTCGATCTACACGCTGGGGTTCGTGCGCCCTCCTGACCTCGCGACCACGACGTTGGCGTTCGTCGAGTCGGCGGCTGGGCTCGCCCTGCTTGCCCTGCTCATCGCGTACCTCCCGACGATCTACGGCGCGTTCTCGCGCCGCGAAGCGCTGGTGGCGCAGCTCGCGGCGCGCTCCACGGAGCCCCCGACCGGTGTGAGCGTGCTCGTGCGCTCGCAGGAGATGGAGCGCTTCGACCTCCTGGGCGACCTGTGGGTGCCCTGGCAGCAATGGTTCGCGGAGCTCGAGGAGACGCACACCTCGCTCGGCGTCTTGAGCTTCTTCCGCTCACCGCGCCCGCACCGGTCGTGGATCACGTCGTGTGGCGCGGTGCTCGACGCCGCCTCGCTGCGCCTCGCCGCCGTGGATCTGGGGTTCGATCCGCAGGCCGGGCTCTGCGTGCGCTCGGGCTTCGTCGCGCTGAATGCCGTCGCGGAGTACTTCGACCTCGAGTTCTCGCCCGACGCGGCGCCGACCGATCCGATCAGCATCAGCCGCGCCGAGTTCGACGAAGCCTGCGTCGCGCTCGCCGCAGCGGGGATCCCGATCCGCGCCGATCGCGACCAGGCGTGGCGCGACTTCGCCGGCTGGCGCGTGAACTACGACCAGCCGCTGCTGGGTCTGGCGGGCTTGCTCATGGCGCCCTACGCGCCATGGTCGTCGGACCGGTCGCTGCGCACGCGACGACGCATCAGAAGATCCAGTCCTCGCGGTCGGCGGCGCTCGTCGGCGGGCGTCGACCCACGCGGATGAACCACTCGGTGCCGAACACCTCTGCGAACGCGTCGTCGGGCAGGCTGAGGAAGAAGGACGAGTCGGGGATCTGACTGGCGTGGGCGGCCATCGCCGCCCGCTTGCGGGTGAGCTGGCTCGTGACGTCGACGATCGTGGTGATGCGTCCTTCGTCGACACCGATCGCCGGATCGTCATCCTGGGACACGTCGCTCTCCTCGAAGGCGTCGAGGTACTTGACGCTCATGGCCTCGAGGTGGTCGCGGCTGATCGTCGCGAGGAACACCTTCGGCGTCCCCGCGAGCTCCGCGGCGCGCAGCCCGACCTCGTGGACCTTGATGTGATCGGGGTGCTCGTACCCGCCGCGCTCGTCGTAGGTCGTGAGCACCTCGGCGTGCTCTTCGGTCAACAGCGCAGCGAGGCGCTGCGCTGCTTCCTCTCGATCGGCAGACCAGAACGCGCCGTCGGCGTCGTTCGCCGGGTCGTCGGCCATGCCCGAGTCGTGGAACCCCAGGAAGGCCACCCGCGCCACGCCGAGCGCGGCGGCCGCGCGCTCGGCTTCGCGGGAGCGGTGCTCGCCGAGCCCGCTCGTCGTGCGCGACACACCGTCGAGCATCTCACCCAGCTCGCCGCGCGTCGCGAACACGAGCACGACGCGGTGCCCCTCGTCGGCCGCGCGGGCGATGGTGCCGCCGGTCAGGATCGCCTCGTCGTCGGGATGAGCGTGGAAGGAGACCAGCGTGCCCGGCATGGCGCCCATGCAACCACATGGTCGGCGAGGCGGACGCGGCTGCTACCGTGCGCCTTCAACCAACGAGCGGTCGCACTGCGCTGCTCGTCCAAGCACAGCACGAGGGAGCAAGGCCTTGGCAACTGGCACCGTCAAATGGTTCAACGCAGAGAAGGGCTTCGGCTTCATCTCGCGCGAAGAAGGCCCCGATGTCTTCGTGCACTTCTCCGCCATCCAGGGGACCGGCTACCGCTCCCTCGAAGAGGGTCAGAGCGTCGAGTTCGACGTCGGCCCCGGCAAGAAGGGTGAAGAGGCGCAGAACGTCCGTCTCGTCTGACGCCCTGAGCGTCGCCTGACGCCCGCGCCTCGTCCCGCACGGTCGCTCCGCTCAAGGCGGGGTGATCGCGCACCGACAACCTGGCGTGGACAACACCGTGCTCGTGGTCGCGACCGTGGTCGCCTTGGTGATCGCGTTCGCCGCGACCGTGACCGCGTTGCGCGCCGGCCGCCGTGCCTCGCGCGCGGCCGAACGCGTCGCGCAGCTCCTCGAGCCCGACGTCGTGGTCGCCGACGTGTCCGCCGTTGCGGCGATCGCCGGTGATGCCGGCGCCGACCCGGTCTTTCCCTCCGGCGCGGCGGTTCGCGCGCTCCCGACCCTCGACACGCTGCCGGAGCTGCGCGCGCGTACCGAGCCGGAGGCGCCTGTCGCGGTCCCAGCCGTTCCGGCGATGACGGCGGTCCCGGCGGTCGACGTCGTCTCCGGACGGACCGACCCGACGCAGGTGCGGATCCCGGTGTTCGACCTCGATCGGCTCCGCGCGTGGCTCACCGACGGCAACGTCAACCTGGGTCGCATCGCGGTGGTGTCGGTGGAGCTCGACAACCTCAACCACGTCAACGAGCGTCTCGGGCACCGCTCGGGCGAGCACCTGCTCGAAGCGATCACGCAACGACTGCGTGCGGTCACGCGCCCGCGTGACGTCGTCGCGCACGTGAACCCGGAACGTTTCATCCTCGTCTGCCGCGACGTGCCCGACCGTGCCGCGGCGGAGGCGCTCTCCGAGCGAATTGCAATGGGCGTCGCGCATCCGTCGGTGCTCGTCGCCGGTGTCGCGGAGGTGACGGCCAGCATCGGTGTCGCGCTCGCGGCCGACGCGCACGAACGACCGGAGAGCGTGCTGCGGCGCGCGATCAAGGCCGGCACCCGCGCTCGAGGCCAAGGAGGCGCGCGCATCGAGATCTGCCAGGACGCCCCGACGGCGACGATCGCCGACGTGGAGTTCGCGGCCGCGCTGACGAACGGCGAGTTCGTGGTGCACTACCTGCCCATCGTGAGCTGCACGACGGGCCGGGTCGCCGGCTTCGAATCGTTGGTTCGCTGGGACCATCCCGAGCGCGGGCTGCTGCTGCCGGGCGAGTTCCTGCCGCAAGCCGAGCGCAACGGCGCGATCGTGGCGATCGGTACGTGGGCGATCGAACACGCCTGCCGGCAGATGGCGAGCTGGCACGCGGGCGGCGGGACCAGCCTCAAGCTCAACGTGAACCTGTCGGCGCGCGAGTTCGCGGAGCCCACCCTCCCTGCGCAGGTGAAGCGGGTGTTGGGCGAGACCGGGCTCCAGGCCGGCGCCGTGTGGCTCGAGATCACCGAGGACACCCTCGTACGCGATCGTGACGCCGCGGAGCGCGCGTTGCACCAGCTGCACGAGATCGGCGTGCGCCTGGTCATCGACGACTTCGGTGCGGGCGGCTCGTCGCTCGTGTCGCTCAAGCACTTCCCGCTCGACGCGATCAAGATCGACCGCGCGTTCGTCGCCGACCTCGGCAAGAACCGCGACAGTGACGCGATCTGCAGCGCGATCCTCGAGCTCGCCCACTCGCTCGGCCTCGGTGCCATCGCCGAAGGGGTCGAGACGCTCGAACAGTGGGTCGCGCTGCGCGCGATGGGATGCGAGCTCGGGCAGGGCCGCCTGTTCGGTCCGGCACGACCCGCGGGCGACTACGGCGACCACCCGGCCGCCACGACCGGGCTCCAGCCCGCGCCCGACACGGTCTGACAGCGCCGCGTACGCTGCCGCGGTGGGCTCCCGCCGACTGGCCTCGGCGTGTGTGCTCGTCGCCACCGTGTTCGCAAGCTTCGCGGCGCACGCGCTCCCCACCGCAAAACCCGCCATCGCCGCCACCGCGGTGAGCGCAGGACGCTCGGACAGCTCGTCGCTCGACTGGCGAAGCTGTCACGCCGAGCTGGAGTGCGCCGATCTGACCCGTCCCGCGCATCTCGACGATCCCGCCGGCCCGACCATCTCGCTCGCGGTCGCCCGCATCCCCGCCGCGGATCCCACGTCGCGCATCGGTGTGCTCATGGTCAACCCGGGTGGACCCGGCGTGTCGGGCATCGCTCAGCTCGCGGGCATCCGGGCCGCGCTCCCCACCTCGGTGCAGGACCGCTTCGACCTCGTCGCGTTCGATCCGCGCGGGACGGGCGCGACCACGCCGATCGACTGCGGTGCTGCCCTCGATCCGGTGTTCGACCTGAGCTTCTCGCCCGCAACGGTTGCCCAGCGCGATGCGCTCGTCGCCGCGATGCAAGACGTGGCGACGTCGTGTGCGGCACACAACGGGACCCTGCTGCGCGATGTCTCGTCGGTGACCGCGGCGCGCGACATGGACGCGGTGCGCGACGCGCTCGGCGAACGTCAGTTGAACTACCTCGGCTACTCGTACGGGACGTATCTCGGCGCGCTCTACGCCGCGCTCTTCCCCGAGCGCGTGCGGGCCCTCGTGCTCGACGGCGCGATCGATCCGACCCTCGACGCGGTCGGCGACACCGTGCTCCAGGCCACCGGCTTCGAGAAGAACCTGGACAAGTTCCTGGCGTGGTGCTCTGAACCGCGCGACTGCGAGTTCGGCGCCACGAACGCGACGCGCGCGTACGACGCATTGCGGCGCCGCGTCGCCGCTGAGCCGATCGCGGCTCGCGGTCGTGACGGGCGTGCCCTCAACGACACCAGGTTCGACGCCGCAGTCCTCCAGCTGCTCTACGGCGGACGCGCGTCGTGGCCCGCGCTGGCATCGGGGCTCGCGGCGGCGGCCGACGGTGACGGCGGCCCACTGCTCCGCGTCGCCGATCGTTTCCTCGGGCGTGAGCCCGGCGGCGGCGACGATGGCTCCCTGGATGCGTTCTGGGCGGTGAGCTGCCTCGACGACCCGTCGTTCGGCGACGTCGCGCAGGCCGCGGCGACCGAGGAGCGCGCTCGGCAGGCTGCGCCGCGGCTCGGCGCCTTCGTGGCCAACTTCAGCCTTGCCTGCTCGGTGTGGTCCGCGCGGACCGAACCTGCCGGCCCGTCACCCGCCGACCCGGTGCCTGCGGTCACCGGCGTTGCACCCGACGCGCTGGTGGTCGGCGGTACGGCCGACCCCGCGACCCCGTTGGTGTCGGCGAAGCGGCTGGCGCGCGAGCTGGGCGGCGCGTCACTCGTCGTCGCGACCACTGATCAGCACACCGCGGTCGGATCGGGGATCGCGTGTGTCGACCGCGCGTTCGCCGAGTATCTCCTCGAACCTCGATCGCATCCGGGTACGCGACGATGCTGAGTCAGCTGAGATGCAGCACCCAGATCTGCTCGGCCGGCCAGCGGCGGGCCCACGCAGCATCCCACCCGAAGGTGGTCGTGGCGCCCTTCGGTGCGCGCAGCTCCACGAGGTCGTCGATCACGAACCCCGCGGCGCGGAACGCACTGACCCACTCGCCCATCGTGAGCACGAAGTCGACGGTGCCGTCCGCTTCGGCCCACTCCCGCCGCCCGAAGTAGGAGCGCCGGAGGCGGCGGGTGGCGCGATCAGTGCGGCGCCGGTAGGTCACGTACGGCCACGGGGTGGTGTGCGAGAACACGAGGCGTCCGCCGCGGCGGAGCAGTCGTGCGACCTCGGGCAACGTGGTGTCGGGATCGCAGAACGACATCGCGCCGTGGTCGCAGAACACGAGGTCGAACGATGCGGCTGCGAAGGGAACCCGTGTGGCGCTGGCGCACACGAGTGGGAGCGCGCGTACGGCACCGGCCGATGCCCGGGCCGCGTGCGCGAGTTGCGCGGTCGACTGGTCGAGCGCCACGACCCGTGCACCTTGGCCCGCCAACGCGAGCGACCACTGTGCGGCGCCGCAGCCGTACTCGAGCACGTCGAGCCCGGCGACGTCGCCGAGCACGCGCACGTCCGCTTCGGGGATTCGCCACACGCCCCAGGCGTCCGGCGCCCGCACCAACGCGGCACCGTGCACGGCCTGGTAGTCGTCGGCGTCGTCGTCCCAGAACGTCCGGTTGTGCTGCTCGGCGGGTGTGCTCACGCGTGTGTCCGCCTCAATCGCCGAGGGGCAGCACGAGGAACGTGATGGCGACGTAGTGCGCCAGCGCGGCGGCGATGACGAACGCGTGGAAGATCTCGTGGTAGCCGAACACCTCGGGCCACGGATCGGGGCGGCGGGCGGCATGGACGACCGCGCCGATCGTGTAGAGCAGCCCACCGATCGCGACGAGCCCGACGCCGAGCGGGCCCGTGCTCTCCCACAGCCCGCCGATGCCCAACACCCCCGCCCATCCGAGTGCGAGGTACACCGCGGTGGAGTACCCGCGCGGCCGGTGGACCGGCAACCACTCGAACACGATGCCGCCGATGGCCACGCCCCAGACCAATGCGAGCACGACGACCCGCATCGGTGGCTCGACCGCGAGCAGCGCGATCGGGGTGACCGTGCCCGCGATCATCACGAAGATGGCGCTGTGGTCGAGCTGGAGCGCTCGGGCGGCGGCGGCGACGCTCCAGTGCGGCCGGTGGTACAGCGCACTCGCACCGAACATGCAGGCCATGCCGACGGCGTAGACGGTCGCCGCGAACGTCGCGGTGCCGTTCGGTGCGCTCACGATCGCGCCCACGCCCAACGCGACCGCCACGAAGAACGCGTAGAAGTGCGAGACCCCGCGCAAGCGAGGCTTCGGCCGTTCCGGTGCGATCTGCTCGAGCTCGCTCGTGGGGGTGCTCACTCGTGCCCCGGGTCGGCCCCGTCGACCTCGTCGGCGTCGTCGCGAGCGGCGAGTTGACGGACCTCGGTGCGACGCGTGTACGGCGCCAGGCACACCCCCACGATGATCGCGATGGCGACGATCACGAGGAACGACAACCCGAGGATCAATCCGACGACGAGGATCCCGAGGAACGCGACCGCGGTGTCGACTGCGACGTGGGTCGACAGCGGGTGCGGTTCGCGGGGGTTCACGTGGCGGTGATCGTCCCCCGCATGCCGGCGGCCCGATGGCCGGGAAGCGAGCAGTAGAACTGGTACTTGCCCGGCTTCGGGAGCACGAGCTTGCCCGTTGCCGCCTTGCCCGGCTTCACCGTGACGATCTTCTTGTTCGCGAACCCGGAGCCGTTCACCACGAAGTCGTGGGGCCCGTCGACCGACTTGAGTGCGATCGTGACCTGC
>JBEVIU010000038.1:0-16891 GCA_040510575.1 Acidimicrobiia bacterium
CTCGACAGGTTGTCACGCATGACGAGCCGCGTGTCGTCATCGTTCAAGTTCTTCAGCTGACCGAGGTAGAGCTCCGGGTTCGGCAGGCCCTCACCGTGCGGGAAGTCGGACCCGAACACGATCGGCTTCGTGCCGACGGCCTCGACCACGCGGTCGACGTTCTCTTCGGGGAACGGGGCCACGAAGATGTGGTCCTTGAAGTACTCCGAAGGTCGACGCTCGAGCTTGCGACCGAAGCTGGCGCGCCGACCCATGAGGAACGCGTGGTCGAGCTTGCGCACCGTGTAGGGCACCCACACCGTTCCCTGCTCCGACAGGAGCAGCTGCATCTTCGGGAACCGGGCGAACCAGCCCTGCAGGATCGCCGCGCCGGCCGTCTCCATCGCGGGACGGTCGCCGTAGTAGAAGACCCACTGGAACGCGTTCATGTCGCCCAGCATCACCTCTTCCTCCGACCAGTCGAGGCCCTGCGCGCCATAGCGCGTCACCGAGGCGAGGTGGGTGGTGAGCTTGATGCCGGCCTCGGAGCAGATGTCCCAGAAGCGGTCGTTCTCGGGTCGGAACGGCGACGTGTGCATCGACGGGCCCTGCGAGGTCTGGATGACCTTGGGCACCTCGATCTTCATGATGTCCTCGAGCTGCGCGAGCGCCGCGTCGGGGTCGGCGAACGACACGAACGGCGGCGTGAACAGTCGGTTCTCGTAGTTGAAGCCCCACTCTGTGCCGAGGTAGCGGTTGAGTGCCGTGAGGTTCGCGTAGAGACCGTCGAAGTCGTCCTCGAACTCGACTTCGGTGCCGGGCAGCGTGGCGAAGTTCACCGCGGTGCCGATGCCTTGGGAGTCCATCACCGTGAGGCGGTCAGCCGGGTTGTCGAGCTGCTCCTGCATGGCGCGGTACTTCCGGGCGAACTCCTTGCGACCTTCCGCGTCGAGGTCCTTCAGCGGGTTGAGGCGGGTGAGGAGCGAACCGGGCACCACACCACCCATCTCCTCGGAGCCACCGGCGTCGGACACGCCGACCTCGGCGAGCTGTTCGTTCGAACCCACGACCTGGAAGTTCTCGAACGTGAAGCGGGCCGGACGGCCGTTGTAGATCGCCCGCGGGAAGCCGCCGTCGGTGGACTCGTAGCGGATCGCCATGTCGCGCTTGTCGGGATCGATGTACTTCTCGTACGCGCCGCGTGCGGGCGTGGAGTGCTCGTCGGCGTCGTTGATGAGGTACGGAAGCACGTTCGCCGACTGGTCCTTCGACTCGGTTGCAGTCATGTCACTCCTGGGTGGTCGCAGGTGCACGTCTCGCCGGTGCACGTTGAGGTCGTTCAGGCGGATGAGGTCCTTGGAGCGGAGGCCCCAAAGTTGGACTGAGTCTAACTGATTGCTCCAGCGGGATCAACCGGGCTCATCGGCTGATCGCCGAGGGCTCCCACGCCACCGAGGAGGAGGTGGGCGCGGAGTCGCATGGCGGCGGCGAGGTCAGGTTCCTGACCCTGGATCCACGACGTGACGGCGCCCACCAGCATCGCGCCGAGGATCTCACCGAGCACACGCGCGTCGATCGCGTCGGGGAGTTGGCCCGACTGCTGCGCGTGGAAGAACACCAGCGCGAACGAGCGCTGGAACCCGTAACGCTCCTCGCCGGCGTCAGCTTCGCGACGGGCGTTGTTGCGGTGGAACTCCGTGAGCGTGCGTGCCACTGCGGCCCGGGGCGTCTCGGAGATCCGCCGGGCCAAGCCGACGAGCAACGCGTCGAGCACGACGTCGATCGGCTCGTCCGTGGCCAGGGCGTCGGTCGCGTCGCGCAACGTGGCCTGCGACGTGACCCAGCCGATCTCGAGGAGGA
The DNA here is from genome assembly GCA_040510575.1 of Acidimicrobiia bacterium. Taxonomy (GTDB): domain Bacteria; phylum Actinomycetota; class Acidimicrobiia; order IMCC26256; family DASPTH01; genus DASUMF01. The sequence continues at coordinate 1,840 of JBEVIU010000038.1, forward strand.
TGTCCTCCTTGTGCGCGAAGTGGAAGTAGAAGGTCCCCTTCGTGACACCAGCCTCGTGGGCGATCTCCTCGACCGTCGTGTCGTCGATCCCCGTCTCGAACCCGCGAGCGGTCCACAACCGCATCGCCGCGGCGACGAGGTCGCGCCGGGTGCGCCTGGAGCGCTCCTGCACGAGGCCGGAGCGCCGCGGCCCGCTCTCACGGCCGTTCTTGGCAGGGGTTGCGGTCATGAGACGGCGGCACCGACCGTTGCGAGGTGCTCCAACGTGCGCGCCCGATCGTCGTCGTTGCCGCTCGGGATGGCCACGAAGTCGGTGGCACCGATCGAGGCCAGGTGCGCGAGCTGCGCGGTGACCGACGCCTCGTCACCCACGATCGACACGTCCCCGGGGCCTTCCACGCCTTCGCGATCGAGCACGGCCCGATACACGGGGATGCGGCCGTAGCCCGCGAGCTGCTCGTCGGCCTGGGCCCGGCCGTACGCCTCGTCGTCGGTGACGATCGTGGGGAGCGGCACGACGACCCGCGGCGCGGGCCGACCGGCGGCGGCGGCGGCCGCGGTGACCAGGGGCACGATCTGCTCCTCGAGCGTGATCGGTCCGGTGCACCAGGTGACGGTGCCGTCGGCCACGCCACCCGCGAGCGCGAGCATCCGAAGCTGGAGCGCAGCGAGGAGCACGGGCGGCGCTTCCGCTCCGGGGATCGTGATCTGCGAGCGGGCGGTGATGGTCTCGCCCTCCACGTTCACCGCGCGCTCGTGGAGCAACGGCATCAGCGCGTCGAGATACTCGCGCATGTGGCGCGCCGGCTGGTCGTAGGAGATCCCGTACGCGCCTTCGATCGCCATCTTGTGCGACAGGCCCACTCCGAGCACCAGCCGCCCGCCCGCGGCCGCGTTCGCGGTGAGCGCTTCCGCGGCGAGCGCGACGGGGTGGCGCGGGTACGTGGGAACGACCGAGGTGCCGAACGACACGTCGGGCACCTCGCGTGCGGCCACCGCGATCGCAGTGAGCGGATCGAAGCCTGAGCTCTGTGGCATCCACAGGGAATCGAAACCCATGCCCGCGACGGTCTGGAACCGCGAGATCATCTCGTCGATGGTCCCGTGCTCCTTGGTCGGGAAGAACACGCCGAGCTTCATGCCACACTTCCCTCGGTGATCGACACCCGGGAGCCCCGGGCAGGCGGAGCGTAGTTCAACTCCGCCAAACTTTACGGGAGCGCTGGCCTGCTTCGCGCCCACCCGCCACCGGGTCGCCGACCAGCCAGGACACCGGCAAGACTGCGAACGGCGGGCCAGGCCTGACGAGCCCGAGCAGACCAGGAGGATCCGATGCCGGTCAACGTTTCGACCCACGGCAGCACGCTCGTGGTGGAGATCGATCGACCCGAGCGCCGCAATGCGCTCGACGGCGCCACGATGGGCGGCATCGGCAGCGCGTTCACCGCGGCCGAGACGGATCCGACCGTGCGTGCTGTCATCCTCACCGGTGCAGGGTCGGAGGCGTTCTGCGCGGGCGCCGACCTGAAGGCAGTCGGCGCCGATCGGATGGTCGCGCCGGGCATGCCGAGCATCGACGTGTTCACCACACGCTGCTACCCCAAGCCGGTGATCGCGGCGATCAACGGCTCGGCGGTGGGAGGTGGACTCGAGCTGATGCTGGCGTCCGACATGGTCGTCGCCGCCGATCACGCGACGTTCTCGGTCCCCGAGGTGAAGCGCGGACTGGTCGGGGCAGGGTGCACGACCCGCTTGTCTGCCCGCCTGCCACCCGCGATCGTGTTCGAGCTCTGCTGCGTCGGGGAGTCCTTCAGTGCCTCGCGCGCACAGGAGCTCGGGCTCGTGAACCAGGTCGTGCCCGCCGACGAACTGCGCGCCGCTGCCCTCGCGCTCGCCGACCGCGTCACCGCCAACGCGCCACTTGCGCTCCAAGTCACGAAGCAGTTGCTCTGGGAAGAAGCCGGGATGCACGACGCCGACGAGTGGCGCTCGATCCGATCGAAGGCCGCGCCCGTGTTCGCGAGCGACGATGCGCGCGAAGGCGCGGCCGCGTTCGCCGAGCGCCGTCCGCCCCGATGGACCGGCACATGAGCGCGAGCGACCCGACGCCGATGATCCGCCCTGACGATCCCCGACGCGCGTTCCCGCCCCGTGCGCGTGGTTCGGTGCGCCGCGTGATGCACCTCGACTACGACTGGACCGACGCGATCGACGTGGTGGTGCACGGCGCAGCGCGCGACGAGACGACGCTGCCCGACGGTTCCGAGCGCATCGACGACGAGACCACGATGCACGTGGTCACCGACGGCGGACTCATCACCGAGTTCACGCTCGACCCCGTGCCGTCCGACCCGCCACTGGACGTGTCGGCGTTCGTGGGCCACCCGCTGCGTCAGGGCTTCCGCGCCCTCGCGCGAAAACACTTCACGCCCGACGGATCGAACGTCGGTCTGCTCCTCGACGACATCTCCGGCGCGATGGTCGCGGCGAGCTACGTGACCGCGTTGCGGATGGCCACCGAGCCCCTCGACGCGGACGAAGCAGCCGCGATGGTCGCTGCCGCGCCGCCGCCCCCCGACACCGCGCCGGGTGACGCCGGGCACTTCGGCCAGTCCGATCTCTGCTCGGGCTGGCGCGCCGACGGCACGATGATGGTGATGATCCGCGCCGGCGAGCCGATGCGCTTCCACCCGATCCCCGCCGTCGCGCTGCTCCCCGACGGCGCCGAAGGACTCGGCGATGTCGACGGGTGGCCGCGCCGATCGATCCCGTCACCCGGGCTGCGGCGGCACCGCCGCATCGACGTCGTGCCCGGCGACGACGAGTGGCTCGTCGACGCGTGGTTCCGCGACACCTACTGCGCGCCCGACGGCGCGCTCGGCTCGTTGCACGAGTACACCGTCGAGGCGACCGTCGACCCCGTAACCCACACGTTCATCGACGTACGCGCGACGCCCCACGCGCTCCCGTGGCGCGAGTGCCCGGCGGCGGCGGAGGCGGTCGGCAAGCTCGTCGGGCAGCCCGTCGAGGATCTCCGCGCCACCGTGCAGCGCACGCTGCTCGGCATCGAGAGCTGCACGCACCTCACCAACTCCCTGCGCGAGCTCGCGGATCTTCCGACGATGGTGGCGCGTCTGGCACCAAGCGCGCGTTGACGGGTCGCCGTAGCATTTGGGCATGACGATCCCACTGCGCCATGGCGTGTTCCTCGCGCCGTTCCACTCCGTCGCCGAGAACCCGACGCTGGCGATGGAACGCGATCTCCAGCTGTGCCAACTGCTCGACGAGCTGGGCTTCCACGAGGCGTGGATCGGCGAGCACCACTCGGGTGGGCTCGAGACGATCGACTCTCCCGAGATGTTCATCGCCGCCGCGGCAGAGCGCACGAAGCACCTGCGGTTCGGCACCGGGGTCGTGTCGCTCCCCTACCACCATCCCCTCAACGTCGCGAACCGGATCATCCAGCTCGACCACATGACGCGTGGGCGCATCATGTTCGGCGCCGGACCCGGGCTGCTCGCATCCGATGCGCTCATGATGGGCATCGAGCCCGAAGACACTCGTCGTCGCATGGCCGAGGGCATCGACGTGATCCTGCGCCTGTTCCGTGGGGAGTTCGTCACCGAATCCACCGACTGGTACACGATGCGCGACGCGCACACGCACCTGCGGCCGTACACACAGCCTCATCCTGAGGTGTGCGTGGCCAGCGCGGTCACACCGTCGGGCGGGCGCATGGCCGGCCTCTACGACCTCGGCATGCTCTGCGTGGCGGCGGGCGACAGCGCCGGCTTCGACGCACTCGCCACGAACTGGGAGGTCGCGTGCGAGATCGCGGCCGAGCACGGACGCGAGATGGATCGCAGCCGCCTCCGCTGCGTCGTGCAGATGCACCTCGCCGACACCCGCGAGCAGGCGATCGAGAACATCCGTTGGGGCTGCGAGGAGAACATCCGCTACTTCAACAACAACCAGCCGCGCTTCGACGTGCCCGAGGGCACCGACTACGTCGACTGGGTGCTGGAGCACGAGATCGCGGTGGTGGGAACGCCCGAGGACGCGATCGCGCGAATCGAGCGACTCCAGGAGAAGCAGGGCGAGTTCGGCGCGCTGTTGGTCATGGTGAACAACTGGACGGACTGGCCTGCGATCCGACGGTCGTTCGAGCTGTACGCGCAGTACGTGATCCCTCATTTCGCGCGCGCCAACGACAACCGCGAGCGCTCGTACGAGTGGGTCACGAAGCACCAAGGCGAACTGGTCGAGAAGCGGGTGAACGCGGCTCAGCAGATGATCGACCAGCACGAGGCTGAGCGCGGTGGCGCCGCGCGGCCCGACGGCAGCGAGGCGACGTCGAAGTCGCTCAGCTGACGTGCACGACGATCCGACGATCGTCGGCGACGGCGTCGTGCTGCGTCCCGCCACCGTCGACGATGCCGCAGTCGTGCTCGCGATCCTCTCGCCGCCCGAGGTGTCGCAGTGGTGGCCGGGGGAGACGCTCGACTCGTTGCGCACCACGTTGACGAGCCCCGACGAGCACTCCTTCCTCGTGATGGCGGACGACCAGCCGGTGGGCTTCATCCAGTACTACGAAGAGCTCGACGCCGAGTACCGCCACGCGGGGATCGACGTCGCGCTCCACCCCGACGTGCACGGCCGTGGGCTGGGCACCGACGCGGTCCGCACGCTGGCGCGCCACCTCATCGGCACCCTCGGCCATCACCGTCTGATCATCGATCCCGCGGCGGCCAACGCCCGCGCGATCCGCTGCTACGAGAAGGTCGGCTTCCGAGCCGTCGGCGTGATGCGTGAGTACGAGCGTGGAGGCGACGGCCGCTTCCACGACGGACTGCTCATGGACCTCCTCGCGGCGGAGCTCGACGCGTCAGGCTGACTCAGGTGGGGTGGTCGACCCGGTCGCGCACCAGGCGTTCGAGCAGGTCGAGCAGGATCTCCGCCTGCAGACCCCAGAGCAGCTCGCCGTTGGGGAGCGCGAACGACGCCATCGTCCCACCGTCCGGCAGGTTGCGGTCACCGAAGCGACCCTCCGCCATGAAGTGCGCGAGCGGCACCACGGCGACCTCGCTCACCAACCGGGGCGGCGGCGCGAAGGTGACACCTTCCGGCGGCTCGATCACGAAGGTCGACACGAGGAAGCCGTTCAGGACGGGGCCATGGGTGTCGAGCTGGCCGAGCAGTTCCACGCCGTCCCGCGGGACGTTGAGTTGCTCGGCGGCGTTCCGCACTGCCGCGGCAGCCATCGTCGCGTCTTTGCGATCGACGCGCCCGACGGGGAAGACCCACGTCCCCGGGTTGTTCTCGACGGTCGCGGACCGCCTGACGATGACGACAGCCGCTTCGCCGTCGACATCGACGATCGGCACCGCGGTGGCGGCGAGGGTGGGCTCGTCGACGTCGTGCTGAAGGCGACGGAGCTCCGGCTTCGGCAGGTGCGCGCAGAGCTTGCGCAACTCACGGATCGTGAAGCCCCGCGCGTCGGGGAACAGTCGTTCCCGCACCGACCCGTCGTCCGGACTGTCCCCCATGGGAGCGAACCCTACGCCCACTCGCCCAGACTGCGCCCGACTCGCTAGGTTCCGTGACCTCAGCGGCCGCGGCCGCCGACGGAGACGAGAGGACGAACGATGGGCGTGTTCGACGGCAAGGTCGCGATCGTCACGGGCGCAGGGCGCGGCATCGGGCGTTCCGAGGCCCTCCTGCTCGCCGGTGAGGGTGCGAAGGTCGTCGTCAACGACCTCGGCGGCTCCGGCGCGGGCGAAGGTGCCGACCAGACGCCGGCGCAGCAGGTCGTCGACGAGATCAAGGCCGCCGGCGGCGACGCCGCCGCGAACTACGACGACTGCTCGAGCTGGGCCGGCGCCGAGGGAATGGTGAACCAGGCGATCGAGACCTTCGGTGGGCTCGACGTCCTCATCTGCAACGCCGGGATCCTGCGCGACAAGATGAGCTTCAACATGTCGGAGGACGAGTTCGACTCGGTCATCCGCGTCCACCTCAAGGGCCACTTCGCCCCGTCGCACTTCGCGGGTCGCTACTGGCGCGAGAAGGCCAAGGCGAGCGGCGAGCCCGCCAACGCCGCGATCGTGATGACGTCGTCGGAGTCGGGGCTCTACGGCAACGCGGGTCAGGTGAACTACGCCGCGGCCAAGATGGGCATCGCGTCGATGACGATCGTGCTCGGCCGCGAGCTCGAGCGCTCCGGCGTGCGCGTCAACGCGATCGCGCCGGTTGCCGCGACCCGGCTCCTCGGTACCGTCGGCCAGGGCGAGGAGATGGCGGAGAACCCGATGCTCTCCCCGGACAACCCCGCGGCGGGCGCCGTGTGGCTGGCGTCTCCCCTCGCGGAGGGCATCAGCGGCCAGGTGCTGAAGATCGCGGGTGGAGTGGCGCAGATCGTGCAGGGTTGGACGCCGGTCACCCAGATCACGTCCGACGAGGTGTGGACGTTGGACGCCCTGAACGCGGGGCGGGCCACGCTGTTCGCCGATCGCGACTCGGGCGTCCCGCCGTTCCGCATCGGCAACCTCTGAGCCTCGGGCGAGCCTCGAATCGCGTCGTGACGCGGTTCGTCTCCCACTGCCGGATCTGCTCGCCGTTGTGCGGGCTCCTCGTCGACGTGGAGAACGGCCGCGTCACGCAGGTTGCCGGTGATCCCGCGCACCCGCTGACGCGCGGGTTCACCTGCACCAAGGGACGTCACCTCGGAGCGTTGCACCACGCGCCCGACCGCTTCCTCACTGCCCAGCGACGCGGCGAGCACGGCCTCGAACCGATCGCCACCGCCGCGGCGATCGACGAGATCGCGGCGCGCCTGCGCGCCATCGCCGATGAGCACGGTCCTGACTCGATCGCGCTGTTCGTCGGCACGCACAGCTACACCGCGTCGCTCACCTACAGCTTCGCCGGCGCGTGGCTCCGCGCCGTTGGCTCGCATCAGCGTTACTCGACGATGACGATCGACCAGTCGGCGAAGTGGGTCGCGGAGGAGCGGCTCGGGTCCTGGGGCGGCGGCCGTCAACGCTTCGACGACGCCGACGTGTGGCTGCTCGCGGGGACGAATCCCCTGGTGTCGATGCAGGGTGGCGACCTCACGGGCTTCCCCGTGCACGACGGGCTGCGCCACCTCGACGCGGCGCGCGCCCGCGGTCTCCGGCTCGTGGTGATCGACCCGCGACGCACCGAGACCGCCGCGCACGCGGATGTGCACCTGCAGATCGTCCCCGGCACCGACGTGGTGGTGTTCGCCGCCCTCCTGCGGGTGATCCTCACCGAACGGCTGCACGACGCGGAGTTCTGCGATCGCTGGGTCGACGGCCTCGACGCGTTGCGCAGCGCGGTCGATCCGGTGACCCCCGAGGTCGCCGCGCGCGTCGCGGGCGTCGACGCGCAACAGGTCGTCGACGCGGCACGCGTGTTCGGCTCGGCACGGCGCGGGATGGCGAAGAGCGGCACCGGTCCCGACATGGGGCCGCACGCGAACGCGGCCGAGCACCTCGTGCAGGCGCTCAACGTGGTGTGCGGCCGCTACCCGCGGGCCGGCGACCGCTACGCGGGCTCCGGTGTGCTGAGCGGCACGCGCGCGCTGCGCGCACAACCGCTCGCGCCGGCGCGCCGCGGCACGCTCGGCCGTCGGGGTCGATCCGACGTTGCGCGTTCCGGCTTCGGTCACACCGGGGTCGCGCCGCTCATGGGCGAGCTGCCTTCGGCTGCGCTCCCCGACGAGATCCTTCACTCGGAGCCGGGACGAGTCCGGGCGCTGATCGTGTCGGGTGGCAACCCGGCCGCCGCGTTTCCCGATCAGGACCGCATCGAGGAAGCGCTCGGCGCGCTCGACCTGCTCGTGACCATCGACCCGTTCCCCACCGAGACCGCGCAGCTCGCGCACTACGTCATCGCACCGACGATGTCGTTCGAACGGCCCGAGCACACCCGTGGGTACGAGCACTTCTTCTCCGAGGCGTTCGCGCAGTACTCGCCTGCGATCCTCGAGCGACCGGGGGATGTGATCGAAGACTGGGAGTTCTTCTTCGAGTTGTCGTCGCGCATGGGTCTGCTGCTCAACATCGGCGAACGCGTCTGGGAACCGGGTGCATCTCGCCCGTCGTCGGACGAGCTCCTCGAATCGTTCGCGTCGCGCGCGCAGGTGCCGTACGAGGCAGTGCGCGCCGAGCCACACGGCCGGATCTTCTCCGAGGTCCCGCCGATCGTGGTCGGACCTCCAGCCGACGACGCCGGCGCGCGCTTCGAGCTCCTCGCCGACGACGTGGCCGTCGAGCTGCGCGCCGCGCTCGACGAGTGCCTCGGCGGGGCCGCGACCCGGTCCCGCCGGCCGTTCCTCCTCATCGTGCGTCGCAGCAAGCAGGCGATGAATTCGCTCGGACCGCGTGTGCCGATCGGCGATCCGGTGAACCGGTGCTTCGTCCACCCCGACGACCTGACTGCGCTCCGCGTGCGCGACGGCGACGCGGTGCTCGTGACCTCGGACCACGGCGCGATCACGACGGTCGCGGCCAGTGACCCCACGCTGCGGCCCGGCGTAGTGTCGATCACCCACGCCCACGAACCGAACCCCGGACGGCTGCTGAGCCTCGTCGAGCACCGACAGCCCGTCAGCCTGATGCCGTGGATGACGGCGGTGCCCGTCACCATCACCGCCGCGAGAGAGGACCTCCGATGACCAAGCTCGACCTCGAGACCGTCGACCACCTGCTGAGCACCACCCGTGCGGTGCGCAAGCGGCTCGACTTCACCCGCCCGGTCCCCCACGACGTGATCCTCGAGTGCCTGCGCCTCGCGGTGCAGGCGCCGACCGGGAGCAACGCGCAGCTCTGGCGCTGGCTCGTGATCGACGACCCCGTCACGCTCCGGGCGATCGCCCACCTGTACCAGAACCCACCGGCCACGCCACGTGGTCCGGGGGAGGCGCGCCCCGAACAGACACCGCAGCAGCAGCGGGTGATCGACTCCGCCCTCTATCTCCGTGACCACATCCACGAGGTGCCGATGTACGTCATCCCGTGCACGCAGGACAAGGGCGGCGCGGCGGGATGGCAGCCCTCGATGTATCCCGCGGTGTGGAGCTTCATGCTCGCGCTGCGCAGCCGCGGCCTCGGCTCGGTCATCACGACCGTGCACCTCAACCGCGAACGCGAAGCAGCGGAGCTGCTCGGCGTGCCCGACGGCTACGTGCAGTCGTGCCTGCTCCCCGTCGCCTACTTCACCGGCGACGACTTCAAGCCCGCGGTCCGGACCCCCGTCGAGGACATCACGTACTGGAACCACTGGGGCGACACGACCAGCTGACTCAGCGCAGGGTCCGGAAGAAAGCCTGCACGTCGTCGACGAACAGTTCGGGTTGCTCCATCGCCGCGAAGTGGCCGCCGCGCTCGTGCTCGGTCCAGTGCACGATGTTGTACCGACGTTCCGCGTGCACGCGCTCGCACCGCCCCATCTCGCCGGGGAAGTTCGCCACCCCGGTCGGCACGGTGACCTTCTCGCGCGGCACCGCCGCCGCTCCGGCCTGACGCATCTCCCAGTAGAGACGCGCCGACGACGCGCCGGCGGTGTTCACCCAGTAGAGCATGATGTTCGTGAGCATCTGGTCCTTGGTGAAGGCGCGCTCGGGGTCGCCGTCGCAGTCGCTCCACTCGCGGAACTTCTCGACGATCCAGCCCGCCAGCCCCGCCGGCGAGTCGTCGAGGAGGTAGCCGATGGTCTGCGGCTTGGTGCCCTGGATCTGCTGGTAACCGTTGCCCGACGTGTTGAATCGCTGACTCACCGCCGTCGGCTCCGGCGCCGCCTCACCCTTCGGCGGCGGCACGGTCAGGAAGTTCACGTGGAGCCCGATCACCTCGGCGGGGAACAGGTCGGCCATGTTGCAGACGATCATCGAGCCCCAGTCGCCGCCCTGCACGCCATAGCGCTCGTAACCGATGTCGGCCATCAACGCGCCGAACGCCTCGGCGATCCTGCGCGGATTCCAGCCGCGCTCGGTCGTCGGCGCCGAGAACCCGTAGCCGGGCAGCGACGGGATCACGAGCGAGCACGCGTCGGCGGGGTCGGACGGGTTCGTGAACCCTTCGATCGTCTCGAGGAACTCGACGACCGATCCCGGCCATCCGTGGGCGAGCAGCAACGGCATCGCACCCTCGTGCGGTGAACGCACGTGCAGGAAGTGGATGCGCTGCCCGTCGATCTCGGTGGTGAAGTTGTCGTACGAGTTGAGGCGGGCTTCGTGGGTGCGCCAGTCGTACCCGTCGCGCCAGTACTCGACGAGCTCCCGTTGGTAGGCGAGGGGTGTGCCCTGCTCCCACCCGATCCCGTCGATCTCGTTCGGGAACCGCGTGCGAGCGAGACGCTCGTGCAGGTCGTCGAGGGTGGACTGCGACACGTCGATGCGAAAGGGTTCGATCACCACCTCCTTGTAGTGGCACCGGCCAGTGTTCGGCAAGGCACGACCCTGCGTAGGATCGTCCGGTGCCCGACGCCTTCGCTCATCCGACACCCGCCGAAGCAACCCCGCGCGACGTCGATCACCTCGTGGCCCTGCTCGAGCTCGAGGAGCTCGACCGCGACCTGTACCGGGCCAGCAATCCGACCGACTCGCAGCGTCCCCGCCTCTTCGGTGGCCAGGTCGCAGCCCAGGCGGTGCGCGCCGCGAACCTCACCGCGCCCGAGGGTCGGATGCTCCACTCCCTCCACGGCTACTTCCTGCGTCCCGGCGACCCGGCGCGCCCGACGATCCTGCACGTCGATCGCGACCGCGACGGGCGGTCGTTCAGCGCGCGGCACGTGGTCGCACGCCAGAACGGCGACGCGATCTTCAGCATGCTCGCCTCGTTCCATGTCGACGAGTCCGGTGACGACCTACAGGAGATCGAGCTGCCCGACGTGCCCCTGCCGGACGACCTCGGCGAGGGCGAGTTCTTCGGATTCGGTCCGATGTTCGACCTGCGCACCGTGCGTGACCCGGACCAACCCGACACGCGGCGCATGATCAACCGCTACTGGGCGCGCACGCGCGAGCCACTCCCCGACGACGCACTCGTGCACCAGTGCGTGCTGACCTTCCTCTCCGACGTGGGCACCGGCTTCTACAACGTGCCCAAGCCCGACCCGCAGCAGGCCGACGCCGTGAAGGGCGGCCCGAGCCTCGACCACGCGGTGTGGTTCCACGATCCCGACGTCCGCCTCGACGAGTGGGTGCTGTTCGACCTCGTCGCGGTTCGCCTGGCGCGCGGACGCGGCTACTACACGGGGTCGGTGTTCGACCGGCGCGGGACCCTGGTCGCGAGCATCGCCCAGGAGCACCTGTGGCGCGAGATGCGCCTGCCGCCCGGGACGGAGTTTCCGGGCATGCGGCCGCCCGGGACGCCGACGCCGTAGCCACGTCCACCCCGCGTCCACCACTTCAATTGACGATGCCGGTTGGACATCCGGGCGGGTAGCGGTGAGTCTGTCGGCATGTCGATTGCGATCACCGATGCCCACCGGGAACTCGCCGACGTCGCCCGTTCCTTCCTCGATGCCAACAAGGCCCGCGCCGCGGCGCGCAGCCTGCTGGAGGCTCCCGACGAGGCCCGTCCGCCCTTCTGGGACGAGATGGCTGCCCTCGGCTGGCTCGGCCTGCACCTGCCCGAGCAGCACGGCGGATCGGGCTACGGCCTCGCCGAGCTCGTCGTGGTGCTCGAGGAGCTCGGGCGCGCCACCGCACCCGGCCCGTTCCTGCCCACGGTGTTGGCATCGGCAGTGATCGCGCGGTGCGGCACCGACGCCCAACAGGCGGAGCTCCTGCCCGGGCTCGCCGACGGCTCGCGCGCCGGCGCGGTCGCACTGGGCGGCAGCGTCACTCGCAGCACCGGCACCGTGTCGGGTGACGTGGGCCTCGTGCTCGGCGGTGGTCTCGCCGACCTGCTGCTGGTGCCGGTCGGCGACGATGTCGTGCTGCTCGACGCCGGAACGCCTGGCCTCGACGTCACGGTCCCCGCGAACCTCGATCCGACGCGTCGCGCCGCGAAGGTCACTCTCCACGACGTTGCAGTCGACGACTCGCGAGTGCTGACCGGCGCAGCCGCTGCCGCCCGCGACCTCACGTACCTGCTCGTCGCGGCCGACGCGGCCGGCGGCGCGCAGGACTGTGTCGACGCCAGCAGCGCGTACGCCAAGGTGCGCGAGCAGTTCGGCCGCCCGATCGGCATGTACCAAGCCGTGAAGCACCACTGCGCCAACATGCTCGTCGCGGCCGAGCTCGCGACGGCCTCGGTCTGGGACGCGGCCCGCGCGGCCGACGGCCCGGCCGGCCAGTTCGCGCTCGCGTGTGCGACCGCCGCGAGCATCGCGGTCCCCGCGTACCTGAAGAACGCGAAGCTCAACATCCAGATCCACGGTGGGATCGGCTTCACGTGGGAGCACGACGGCCACATCATCCTGCGCCGCGCCGCGACGCTCGCTGCGTTGGTCGACGGCCGTACCACCGCGGCCGCGGTCGCCGGTCACGCCGCCGACGGCGTCACGCGCGAGCTCGACTTCACCCTTCCTCCGGAGGCCGAGGAGTACCGCGACGCCACGCGCGCAGCCGCGCAGGAGATCGCGGCACTCGAAGGTGAGGCACGGCTTGCCCGCCTCATCGACACCGGCTACGTGCAACCGCACTGGCCGAAGCCCTGGGGTCGTGCCGCGCAGGCGATCGAGCAGCTCGTGATCGAGGCCGAGTTCTCCGAGGCGGGCTTGACGCCGGAGAACTACGGCATCACCGGCTGGATCATGCTCACGATGCTCTCGCACGCCAGCGACGATCAGATCGCTCGTTGGATCCGCCCCACCCTCGAGCACACGCTGAGCTGGTGTCAGCTGTTCAGCGAGCCCGACGCCGGATCCGACGCGGCCGGCATCCGCACCAAGGGCGTACGGGTCGACGGCGGATGGGAGGTCACCGGCCAGAAGGTGTGGACGAGCGGCGCGCAGTTCTGCACCCACGGTCTTGCCACCGTGCGGACCGATCCGGATGTTCCGAAGCATGCCGGCATCACCACCATGGCGATCGACATGCACGCGGAGGGCGTGGAAGTGCGCCCGCTCCGCGAGGTCACCGGGCAGGCGATGTTCAACGAGGTCTTCTTCGACAAGGTGTTCGTGCCCGACGACGACGTCGTCGGACAGATCAACGACGGCTGGACCGTCGCGCGCGCCACGCTCGGCAACGAGCGCGTGAGCATCGGTGGTGGAGGCGCCGGCTTCGGTGTGCCCGTGGTCGAGCTGTTCGGCGCGCAGGGCCGCCCCGCGGCACTCGCAGCCGACGTCGGCAACTTCGTCGCGCAGGGTTCGGCGATGCGGGCACTCAACCTGCGCCGCGTCGAGCGCGCCGTCGCGGGGTCCGAGCCCGGACCGGAGGGCAACGTCACCAAGTTGCTCAGCGCGGAGCAGGCCCAGTGGTCGGCCGATCTCGGACTGACGCTGCTCGGGCCCGACACTGTGGTGACCGACGGCCCCGGTGCTCTCGTCGCCAACGCGTTGTTGTTCACCCGTGCGCTGTCGATCGCGGGTGGCACGTCGGAGATCACGCGCAACCAGATCGGCGAGCGGATCCTCGGCCTGCCCCGCGACCCTCTGGTCAAATAGGCACAACCCCGTTGCCGGGTGGCGGTCGAGCGCCGCGATCGTCCGACATGGGCTCGGACTGCTGCCGCGTGCCACACTCTCCGCCATGTCGAAGATCCCGATCGTCAACTACCTCGTCCTCGATGACGGCGAACCGCACCTCCAGGCCATGGAGTGCCAGAACTGCGGCGCCCTCACCTATCGCACACCCATCCAGTGCGGCCGGTGCTACACGCCCGGTCCGTTCGCCCCGAAGAGCCTCGCGACCACCGGCACGCTGCGTGCGTTCACGGTGGTCAAGCGCGGCGCCATGGGCAACGGCTTCATCTCCGCCATCGTCGACTTCGACGGGGGCGGCAACGTCAAGGCCAACCTGTTGAACGGCGACCTCGACGAGTTCGAGAACAACAAGCTGGGCTCGCCCGTCAAGCTCGTGACCTACACCATCGACACCGACGACGATGGCAACGAAGCTGTGGCCTTCGGCTTCGAGACCGTTTAACCAGGATCAGGAGATCACCGTGTCCGGACAAGACGTGTACATCGTCGGCGTGGCCATGCACCCCTTCGGCCGCTTCCCCGAGAAGACCTCGCTCCAGATGGGCACCGAGATGATCCTCGCGGCGCTCGACGACGCCCAGCTGTCGATGAAGGACATGCAGGTGTTCGGGTGCGGCACGCTGTTCGAGAACGGCTCCGGCCAGCGCATCATCAATGAGGTCGGCAACCCCGGTGTGCCGATCTACAACGTCACCAACGCCTGCGCCACGGGCGCGATGGCCGTGCGGGTGCCGTTCATGGAGATCAAGGCCGGCATCTCCGACGTCGGGCTCGCGCTCGGGTACGAGAAGATGGGCAAGGGCGGCATGACCGTGCCCGGTCAGGCCGACATGGCGGCCCGAGCTGCGGCCCAAGCGGCTGCCGGTGAGAAGCCGAAGAAGGTGTTCGACCCGGACAAGATGGCGATTCCGACCGAGGGCGTCCTCGGCACCGGCACCATGCCGGGCACGTTCGCCGAGATCGGCATGGAGTACGCGCGCAACAACGAGGGCGTGGGCTTCGAGCAGTTCGCCAAGATCGCGGTGAAGAGCCACGAGAACTCGGCGCTGAACCCGTACGCGCAGTACCGCAAGGTGTTCACCCTCGACGAGGTCATGAACGCCGACGTCATCGCGTGGCCGAACACGTTGCCGATGTGTGGACCGACCGGTGACGGCGCGGCAGCACTCGTGCTCGTGAGTGGCGACAAGTTGAAGACGCTTCCCGACGACGTTCGCAAGCGGGCGGTCAAGATCAGCGCGTCGGCGCTCTACAGCGACCCGTACAACGAGGACAACATGTCGCAGACGGCGCCCGACGTGAACACCCTCACCCGCACGGCGGCCGACCGCGCCTACGAAGACTCGGGTGTGGACCCGCAGGACCTCGACCTCGT
>JBEVIU010000039.1:0-7722 GCA_040510575.1 Acidimicrobiia bacterium
GGTCGGTGATCTCGGCCGCCTGGGTGGCGATGGCCGGCGAGTCGATCCGGCGCGGCCGGTCGTCGTCGATGGGGAACTCGGCGATCACGTGCCCCGGCCGGCTCGACAGCAGCACGACACGGTCGCCGAGGCGGACCGCCTCACGCACGTTGTGGGTCACGAACACCACCGTGATGCCCGTCTCGCTCCACAGCCGTTCGAGCTCGTCGTGCAGCAGGTCACGGGTCATGGCGTCGAGGGCGCCGAACGGCTCGTCCATGAGCAACACGTCGGCATCCTGCGCAAGCGCGCGCGCCAGCGCGACCCGTTGGCGCATACCACCCGAGAGCTCGTGCGGACGCTTCTTCGCGAACTCGCTGAGGTTCACAAGCTCGAGCAATTCTGCGACGCGCGCGCGTCGCGCGTCTTTGGGAACCTTGCGGAGCTTCAGTGCAAGGTCGACGTTGCCGGTGACGGTGAGCCACGGGAACAGCGCCGACTCCTGGAACATGAGGCCGGTGCGACCGTGCACCTCCGAGGTGCCCCGTGAAGGGCGGTCGAGCCCGGCGAGGATGTTGAGCAGCGTGCTCTTGCCGCAGCCGGACGCGCCGAGGAGGCACACGAACTCGCCAGTGCCCACCGTGAGGCTGACCTCGTCGAGCGCGTGCACCGCATTGGTCGCGTCGCCGTAGACCTTGCTCACGTCGGTGAGCACCACGGCGGATTCGACTGCAACCCCGGTGGTGGGGGGAACCACCGGGGTCGCAGTCGAGAGCTGTTGCGCTCCGAGCTCGACCTGCGCCGAGTCGCCTCTGGTCTCGCTCACGGTTGACAAGTTAGCTGGTTGCCTTCGTCGCCTTGATGGTCAAGCTGTCGGACACCGCAGCCTTGCCTTGGGCCTTCAGGATCTTGTTCAACGGCTTGAGGTCGTAGATCCCCTTGAGCTTGACCGGCTCGAGGAGGCCGACGTCTTCGGCGTCCTTGGCCGATTTCGCCAGCGTCGCGGCGAGCGGGTCGACGGTGAACGTGAGGTTGGCCCACGAGTTCGTGATGGTCGCGAGGTCGACCTTCTGGCCGGTTGCGTTGAAGATGCCGGTGGCCACGAACTTCTGCGCCGGGGTGGGGTTGTTGTTAGCGAAGTCGATCGCTTCGATGTTGCCCTTCAGCAGGTTCTGGATCGTCTTCGGATTGTCCTTGATGAAGTCGGTCGCCGCGATGAGCTGCGTGGTGACGAACTGACCCTCGGGCCACAGGGTCGCCTCGTCGACGAGCACCTTGGCGCCCGCCTCGTTCACGAGACGGCTGTACCACGGCTCGGGCACCCAGGCGCCGTCGATGAGGCCCTGCTTGAACGACTCGAGCGTCGTCGCATTCGGCGTCGGGACGATCGACACGTCGCCGCCGCCCGTCACGTCGGTGGTGAGGCCCTTCGACTTAAAGAAGGCACGAGCAGCGACGTCTTGGGTGTTGCCGAGCTGCGGCGTGGCGATCTTCTTGCCCTTGAGCTGGGTCACCTTGGTTATCTCGGGCTTCACCACGAGCGCGGCCCCCGCGGACGTGGAACCGGAGATGATGCGGAGCGCCTCCCCGTTGGACTCCGCGAAGCCGGTGATGGCCGGGTTGGGACCGTTGTAGCTGACGTCGATGGCGTCGGCGAGCAGCGCGGTGATCACCGCGGGACCGGCGTTGAAGTACGACACCTCGAGCTTCACGTCGGGGCCGAGCGCCTTCTGGAGCAGGCCACTCTCGATCGCGACCAGCCCGGGTGCGTGGGTGACGTTCGCAAACACGCCGAGACGGACGGTCGTCGTCTCGGTCGACTGTTGCGGGCTCTTCGCCATTGCGGGCCCGGCGACGAGCGCCAGGGCCACGGTGGCGATGACGGCACCGACGAGCGAGCGGCGCAGACGGTGGGACTTCATTGCTGGATTCCTCCGGTTCTGATGGTTGTGCGTGGGTTCTGAATAAACTTGACTAAGTAGGTCAACAATATAGTGATACGAGTTTCCAGCTGCAAGTCACTACCGTGACCTGGTGATTCGAGCCCTCGACCTCTCGGTGACCGTTGGCGATCGCGACCTCCTGCAGGGCGCGACGTTCGACGTGCACGGTGGCGACAAGGTCGGGCTCGTGGGCCGCAACGGCGCCGGGAAGACCACCCTGTTGCGCACGATCTCGGGGTCCCGTCGATCGGCCGGCGGCCGGGTCGTGATCACGGGTCCCCTCGGATTCCTGCCCCAAGATCCCCGCGTCGACGCCGGGCGGGCCGACGAAAAGGCCATGGACTACGTGTTGTCCAGCCGGGGGCTCGACGCGCAGCGACGCGAGCTCGAGGAGCTCCGTCGGGCGATGGAGTCCGACAGCGGTGAGCGGGCGATCGCGCGCTACTCACGCGCCGAGGAGCAGTTCCTCGTCGACGGCGGCTACCGCGCCGAGGCCGACGTCTACAAGATCCTCGCGGGACTCGGCCTCGCAGCCGACCGCGCCCCACTCCCCCTCCAGGTGCTCTCCGGCGGCGAGCGTCGCCGCGTCGAGCTCGCACGCATCCTCTTCGGTGGCACCGACAACCTGATTCTCGACGAGCCCACCAACCACCTCGACATCGACGCCAAGCAGTGGCTCATGACCTTCCTCGCCTCCTACCGCGGCGCGTTGCTCGTGGTGAGCCACGACCTCGAGCTGCTCGACCAGTCGATCACCCGTGTGCTGCACCTCGACGAAGGCGACCTGCGCGAGTACAAGGGCACGTACACGCAGTACGTCGTCGCGCGCGCCAAGGACGAAGAGCGCCTCACGAAGCTCGCGGCGCGACAGGAAGCGGAGATCGGTCGGCTGTCGACGTTGGCCGACAAGATGCGGGGGCAGAGCGTGAAGCGCGCCCGCACCGCCAAGAGCATCGACAAGCGCGTGAACCGGCTCTCAGCCGACGCGATCACGCCCATCCGCTCGGCGCGCAGCGTGCGGTACAAGTTCCCCGACCCGCCGCACTGCGGACGCGACGTCCTCGACGTGGTCGGCCTCGCGAAGTCGTACGGCGACCGCGTGATCTGGGACGGCATCGACTTCGGACTGCGCCGCGGGGAACGCCTTCTCGTGCTCGGCCTCAACGGCGCAGGCAAGACCACGCTCCTGCGCATCCTCGCCGGCGTGGAGCCGTACGACGGCGGTGAGATCACGTTCGGCTCCGGCGTGTCGGTCGGGTACTACGCGCAGGAGCACGAAGGCATCGAGCCGGGCATGCGGGTGCTCGACCACCTGCGCGGCGGCACCCTCGCCACGGAGACCGAGCAGCGCAGCGCGCTCGGCGCCTTCGGGCTGGTCGGCGACGTCGCGCACCAGGACGCGGGCACGTTGTCGGGTGGAGAGAAGACGAAGCTCGCGCTCGCGCAGCTCGTCGCGGCCCGCCACAACCTGCTCCTGCTCGACGAGCCGACCAACAACCTCGATCCTGCGTCGCGCACCGCGGTGGCAGAAGCGCTGGGTTCGTGGCCCGGCACGGTGGTGCTGGTGAGCCACGACCCCGAGTTCGTCGAGGCGTTGTCGCCGAACCTCGCGTTGCTGCTGCCCGACGCCGACGTCGACTACTGGAGCAAGGACCTGCTCGACCTCGTCCCGCTCGCGTGAGCGCGTGCTCGGTAGGGTGCCGAGCATGACCGTCCTCGTCACCGGCGGTGCCGGCTACATCGGGTCCCACACCGTCCGCGCGCTGCGCGCCGCAGGTACGCCAGTCGTGGTGCTCGACTCCCTCGAGCTGGGCCACGTGGAATCCGTGCTCGACACACCGCTCGAAGTCGGCGACATCGCCGACGCCGCGCTCGTCGCCCACATCGTGCACCGATACGACGTCGACTCCGTCGTGCACTTCGCGGGCTACAAGGCTGCGGGCGAGTCGATGGACGTGCCCGGGAAGTACTTCGACAACAACGTCGCGAGAACCGCCAGCCTCCTCGACACGTTGCGAGAGACGGGCGTCGAACGGTTCGTGTTCTCCTCGTCGTGCAGCGTGTACGGCACCCCCACCACGCTTCCCGTCGACGAGCAGCACCCGACCGGCCCCGAGAGCCCCTACGCCGAGAGCAAGCTCCTCGTGGAGCGCATGCTCCGGTGGTTCGACGAGTGCCACGGGCTGCGGTCCGTGTCGCTGCGCTACTTCAACGCCGCCGGCGCATCGGCTGACGCGCGACTCGGCGAAGACTCACCGCGCCCGCTGAACCTCGTCCCGCTCGCAATGCTGTCCGCGCTGGGCAAGATCGACGCCCTCTCGGTGTACGGCACCGACTACCCGACTCCCGATGGCACGTGCGTGCGCGACTACATCCACGTCGACGACCTCGCCGACGCGCACGTGCGAGCACTGAACTACCTCGCCGACGGCGGCGCGTCGACCGCGCTCAACGTCGGTACCGGACGCGGCTCGTCGGTGCTCGAGGTGATCGAGGGTGCGAAGACCGTGAGCGGTGTCGACTTCCCGGTGAAGCTCGTCGAGCGTCGACCCGGCGACCCGTCGGCGGTGTGGGCCGACAACACGCGCGTGCGCGAGGTGCTCGGCTGGGAAGCGCGCTACGCGCTCGACGAGATCCTCACCAGCGCGTGGGCGTGGCACTCGAGTCACCCCGACGGCTACGCGACACGCTGAACACCCACCCGTCCCCGAAGTGCGCGTTTGACGCGTGGGGGTCAGGGGAAGCATGAGTTCGCCCACCTCATGGTGCGAGCTCACAGGGGGAAAACCCACAATGGAATTCATTCTCTGGATCATCGCGGTCATTCTCGTGATCTCCGGGATCGTCGCTCTCGTACGCGGTGCAGTCATGTACGGCATCGTGCTGATCGTCGTCGGGCTCTTGGTCGGCCCCGGTGGCGTGAGCCTGTTCACCTGAAGCACCGACCTCGACGCTCACGGCGTCGCCACTGTGGGCAGTGCGTGAGGGAGCCGCTCTTCGGAGTGGGCTCCCTCGTCGCGTGTCAGGGCAACCCACCTCAGGACATCGCGCCGTAGGCTGGACGCGTGAGCATCTCCGTCGCCCTCGATGAGCTCCGTGCGGCCATCGCAGACACCGACCGCGCGCCGTACCTCCTCACCGTCTCCGACGACGGCCGCGCCCACACCGTGGCCGTCGCGCCGCGTTGGGACGGCGACGAGCTCACGATCGCGGTCGGTCGCCACACCGTCGCCAACGCCCAGGCCAGACCAGCCGTGAGCCTCCTGTGGCCGCCCAAGGATCGAGCCGGTTACAGCCTCATCGTCGACGCCGACGTCACGGACACCACGTCCACCGACGACGGCCACACGGTCCGCCTGCGCGCGACACGTGCGGTGCTGCATCGCCCGGCACCGGGGCTGGCCGAGGGCGAGTACGACCCCGACTGCGTGCCGGTCGTCGTCGACTGACCCGACGACCTCGACGCTGCGACCGGCAGTGGTGTGTTCAGGATCCCTGCGCCAGGGTGAGCCACTCATCGATCCAGCGGTCCCAGAGCACGCGCGGGTAGTCGTGACCCATGCCGTCGATCTCCACGTAGCGCGCGCCCGGCACCAGCTCGGCCGTTCGCCGGCCACCGCTCGGGTCGACGAGCGTGTCGCGACTCCCGTGCATCACGAGCGTCGGGACCCGGAGCGCCGGCAACACGTCGCCGCGGTCGCCTGACTGCTGGATCGCAACCAACTGCCGCGCCTGGCCCTCGGGACAGAAGCACCGGTCGTAGGCCGCCGCCGCGGTCGCGCGGACGGCAGCCTCGTCGACCCACTCGGGCTTCGACCCGTAGATCGCGATCGCCTCGACGCGGCGTTCGATGTACTCCGCGCGTGACGTCGGAGGAGGTGCGGTGAGCGCGGCCAACGCGGCGGGCGACGCCCGCCCGTACGCGACCTCGCCCGTGTGCGACATCACCGATGTCATCGTGCGCACGCGTTCCGGATGGGAGATGGCGAGACTCTGCACGATCATCCCGCCCATCGACACGCCGAGCACGTGCGCGCGCTCGACGCCGACCGCGTCGAGCACCGCGACCGCATCGAGCGCCATGTCCCACAACAGGTAGCCGCGGCCGTCGAGCTTCGACGACAGCCCGGTGTCGCGGTTGTCGAACCGCACGACCCGGTACCCGCGTGACGCGAACCGCTCGCACCACTCCACCGCGTAGTTGATGCACTGGCTGCCGAGCCCGTTCACGAGCAGCAAGGTGGGATCGGCGTCGGAGCCGAACGTCTCGAAGTACAGCTCCACGTCACCGTTGCTCGTCGTCGACACCAGCGACCCCTCTCACCCTTCGTCGCGCTCGGCGCCGATCGACGCGAGCAGTGACGCCGTCTCGTGCGGCATCTCCACCATGAAGTCGTGACCACACGCGAGCTCGTGGGTCTCCCACCCGCAGTCACGCGCTCGAGCGTACGAGAGCGCCAGGCTCGCGAGTGGAGGTGACGTGTGGCGGACGTAGACCTGAGGGAGCCCTGCCAGCGCGCGGTCGTCGAAGTCGACCGGATCAATCGCGCACCGCAGCGGAAAGTCACGCAGACGAGGCGCGACCCAGTCGCGCGCAACGGGATCGGTGACGCCCCATTGATCGAGGAACGCGGCCGAGGCAGGGACGACGTCCGCGGTGGCCGACGCGGCGGCGAGCTCCCGGTACCGAGCGGCGACGTCGGGTGGCTCGACGTCGAGGAGTGACTCGCCGGGTCGCACGACGAACGCGCCAAGGTGGACCACGCAACTGATCCGGTCGGCGCAACGCTCCGCAACCGGCCCCGCGAGCACACCTGCGTAGCTGTGCAGGACGAGGTGCACGTCGGTGAGATCCTCGAACTCGAACACCGCGAGGAGGTCGGCGACGTGCGTGTCGATGCCCGTCTGCGGCGTCCGCAGATGCGACCGGTCACCCTGTCCGGTCAGCGTTGGCGTGAACACCTCGTGGCCCCGGTCGCGCAGGTCACGCGCCACCTCTCGCCAAACCCAACCGCCGTGCATCGCTCCATGCACCAGCACGAAGGTCGTCATTGCGGGAGCGTACGCTCCTCGCCGTGCCCGCCGACATCGAGCCAGCCCAGCTGGCGCAGCTGGTCGACTTCGCGGAGCGGCCCCATACCGAGAACTGGAGCCTGCGCGCGGCGCTGGTGCGCTACGCGCAACCGCAGCCTCAGCGGGTCAACGACCTGCTCGACCTCGTGCGACGGATCCAATCGGCACTGAACGCGCAGTCGGCAAGCCTTCAGCGCGACGGAGAAGCGATCTGGGACGCCCTCGAGCACGACACGCGACCAAACGACATCGCTCCGCTCGTCGAGCTGTTGGACGCAGCGAGACAGATCGATCGGCTCGGCGACGCACTCGCGGAGTGGGCAGTCGACATCTCCCGTCCTCGTCCCGACGATGCGCTCGACGCCGTGGTCGCCGACGTTGGTGCTCGCCTGGAACAGCTCGGGATACCGCACGAAGAGCGCACGCCACCGCGCCGTTCACGTGGTTGACCACTCAGGTCACTGGATGTGCACGCCGCTGATCGCTCGGGAGATCACGAGCCGTTGGATCTCGCTCGTGCCCTCGAAGATCGTGTAGGTGTTGTCGACCTGTTCGGCGCGTCCGTGCAGCCATTGCCAGTGCGGGTCCGTGTCCATCGCGTCGCGTCGAATCCGGGCAGTTTCGGCGCGTTGTAGGGATGGAAGTAGGGACGCGAACTCGGAGATCAGTCCGAAGATCTGCTCGCTGCTCATGGCCGCGTATCAGGCGTCGGCCGCGGACCCTGAAG
>JBEVIU010000040.1:0-34303 GCA_040510575.1 Acidimicrobiia bacterium
ACTTCGCGGGCGGGTTCCGGTACACCGACGACATCGTGGTGATGGCGTTGCAATGCGCGACGCAGTGGGACGCGCTCGCCCACGTGTTCTACGACGACCAGCTCTACAACGGCTACCCCGCCACCGAGGTGACGACGCGCGGCGCGTTGAAGGACGCGATCGACAGGCAAGCGAAGGGCATCACCGGGCGCGGTGTGCTGCTCGACGTCGCGCGCCTGTTCGACGTGCCGTGGCTCGAGCCGGGGCACGCGATCACCGCGGGCGACCTGGATGCCGCGTGCGCGGCGCAGGGCGTGGAGCTCGGCTCCGGCGACATCCTCATGGTGCGCACCGGGTGGCGCCGCATGTTCGTGGAGACGGCCGATCGCGCCGCGTTCATGGGCTCGGAGCCCGGCCTGGGGCTCACCTGCTGCGAGTGGCTGCGCGATCGCGACGTCGCCGTGGTGTGCGCCGACAACTGGGCCCTCGAAGCGGTACCCGCGGTCGACCCGTCGGTCCGCATGCCGGTGCACATGGTGCTCATCCGCGACATGGGCGTGACCCTCGGCGAGATGTTCGACTTCGAGGAGCTCGCCGCCGACTGCGCGTCCGACGGCGTCTGGGAATGCTTCTTCTGCGGACCGCCATTGAAGGTCACGCGCGGTGTCGGCTCCCCGATCAACCCGCTCGCGATCAAGTGACAACTGGAGACACCGATGGATCTCGCAGGAGTCGGCGTGTGGAGTGGCGCGTTGCGGTACGGCGACGCGGGTGAGATCGCGGAGGCCGCCGCCGAGCTCGAATCGCTCGGCTACTCCGCGGTGTGGCTGCCCGGCGGCGCAGGCGGCGACCTGTTCAACGACTGTCGACGCGTGCTCGACGCCACGAGCCGCGTCACCGTCGCCACCGGGATCCTCAACCTCTGGATGCACGAGCCCGGCGACGTCGCGACCGGTCACTCCGCGCTCATCGGCGCGTTCCCTGATCGCTTCCTGCTCGGGATCGGCGTGAGTCACTCGCTGCTCGTCGACCGGAAAGAACCCGGTCGGTACGCGCGCCCGCTCGCGGTGACGCGCGAGTACCTCGACGCGCTCGACGCGGCCGACCCGCCGGTGCCACCGGGCGAGCGCGTGCTCGCCGCGCTGGGCCCGAAGATGCTGGAGCTGTCGCGCGACCGCGCGGCTGGTGCGCACCCGTACCTCGCGAACCCCGAGCACAGCGCGTTCGCGCGAGACGTGCTCGGTCCGGGGCCGTTGCTGCTCCCGGAGCAGCCCGTCGTGCTCGAGACCGATCCCGTGAAGGCACGGGAAGCCGCACGCGCGCACTTCACCGTCTACCTGCAGCTCCCGAACTACACCAACAACCTGCGGCGCCTCGGTTACACCGACGACGACTTCGCCGACGGAGGGAGCGACCGCCTGCTCGATGGCGTCGTGGCGTGGGGCGACGAGGCAGCGATCGCGCGCCGGGTGCAGGCGCACCTCGACGCCGGGGCCGACCACGTGTGCATCCAGGTGGTGACCGGCGCGCCCGGAGGCATGACCGCGATGCCGCGCGAGCAGTGGCGTGCGTTGGCGCCTGCCCTCGTCGACCTTCGACGTCCAGGCTGAGAGCGACAGAATATCGTCAGGTTTCCGTAACTGGACTGTCAAGGTTGCGAGTGCGACGTAGCGATCGCTCCCGATAACGTCCGACCGGTGAGGTACGACCGACTCGCCGCCCGCCGCCTGGCTGCGATCACTGCGTTGGCAGCAGCGATCACACTGGTGAGCGCACTCGCTGCACCCGCGATCGACGCGCACGGCCGTGCGTCGGAGACCACCGGTGCAGCCGGCCGGCGTTCGTCGGACCGCGACGCCGCCCACTCCGGCGCACGTGGGGCACGCACCACCGATCGCGCCCAACCCGGCGCCGCGGTGCTGCCGCTCCTCACGTTCGCCCTCGCCCTCGCGTTCGTCGCGAGCCTCCGATTCTTCGGTCGTCGACGCTTCGGCGCCGCGGCCTGGAGCCTGCAGTGGTCTCGCGGGCCACCGGCGGCGGCGTTCGCAGTCTCGTTCGCCTGACCCGCCCCGATCCGAGGGCGCGTCGGTGATCCCTGCGCCTGCTCGACGCACCGTCACGCGAGTCTTCGCGACGTCGCGCCGCGGTCGAGCACGCCCGATCGGCGCGCGACGCGCGTCCGGAGGCCTCTCATGTCACTCGATCTCGCACCTCGCAGCGCGCGCACCACCACGCTCGCCCCGTTCGACTCCACCGTCCGCCTGCTCCGATGGCCCGTCGACGCCGATGAACGCGCTGCGCTCGCGGCCGATGCCACGCCGCGTCTGCTCGTGGTCCCGCACGATCAGCCGGCGCCCGCGGTCGTCGACGATCTCGAAGACTGGATCCGCGAACCGATCGACCGCGCGGAGCTCGCGCACCGTTGCGCCACGCTCGAGGCACGCGCTGCGGTCGCCGTGGAACGACCGCTCGTCGACGACAGTGGCCTGGTGTGGTTCCGCGACCGGTGGACCAGCGTGCCGCAACTGCAAGTGGCGCTCGCCCGTGTGCTCGTCGGGCGGTTCGCCAGCGTCACGACCACGCGGGAGCTCGGCGCTGCGTACGTGGACGGCGGCGCGAGCCCGCACCCGGAAGCGGTCAAGGCTGCCGTCGCTCGCCTGCGCGACCACCTCGCGCCGATCGGGCTCGTCGTGCGAACGGTGCGGGGTCGGGGTTTCGTCCTCGACGCTCGTGACCGGGCGGCGTAGGTGACTCAGCCCCGCACGAGCAGTGCGAAGTCGTGCGCGAACTGGTCGACCGCCGGCCAGTCGGTGTACTCGTGATCACGCGTCATGTCGAGGTCACCGCCTTCGCGTTTGACGATCGAGCGCATGATGCGCTTCTTCATCCACCCGTACTGCGTGTAGGCGAGCTTGCCCGCGAACATCCCCACCATGTCGGGATCGAAGCCCGTCGCGTCGGTGAGCTCGTGGACCAGTCCCAGCGCGGTCGCGGTGTGCGCCTCGTCGGGGTTGGCCGACGTCAGGCTCACCTGGAACAGCGCGCTCGCGCGGCTGTTCACGGCGTCGACGTTCTCGCGGAGGTAGTGCGCGAGCTGACGGCTGTGGTGCACTGCGTGGATGGAGTCACCGAACACGACGCCGTCGTAGCCGTCTGGTGCCGGTGCATCTTCGATCGCCATCACGTCGACGGTGATGCCGTCGCCCGTGA
This sequence comes from Acidimicrobiia bacterium, assembly GCA_040510575.1. GTDB lineage: Bacteria > Actinomycetota > Acidimicrobiia > IMCC26256 > DASPTH01 > DASUMF01. The sequence goes on from JBEVIU010000040.1 coordinate 3,190, forward strand.
GCACGTCGGTGATCCGGTGCGCGACCTTGTCGGCTTGACCCTCGACGGAGTGGAAGGCGACAAGCACTCGAACGGTCATGGCAGTACCTCCGGCGTCGGACTCGATGCTGCGACGCGACACCGCCGCCGACCGGGACGCTAGGGCCCGGCTCGGCGGCGGTGCGGACGGCGAGCGGGGTGGGCGCTCGTCGCCGGAGTCCGAGGGTTCCGTCTACGCCGGCGGACCCTCGTCGAGCTCCACGGTTGCGCTGTGGCGTGTCCCCGAGCCGTCGAGCCAGGTGACCTTCACCTCGTCGCCGGGCTTCAGTGTGTTCATCGCCTTGGTGATGTCGTCGACCGAGGTGACCGTGGTGTCGCCGATGCCGACGATCGTGGCGCCGGCTGCGATGCCGGCCCCGGCGGCCGGGCCGTTGTCGGTCACGCCCGCCACGGGCACCCCCGCTCCCGTACCGCTCGTGCCATCACGACCATTCGTCCCGCTGAGGGTGCCCTGGATCGAGATGCCCATCACCGCTCTGGGACCGACGTGCACGCTGGCCGTCGACTCACCGCGCTCGATCTCCTGGATCGCCGCCAGCGCCCGGGTGATCGGGATCGCGTAGGCCTCGCCCGAGGAGTTGTTCACACGGAAGCTGCCGTTCACCGACGCCGCCGTGGTCATGCCGACGACCTCGCCGTCGGCGTTCACGACCGCACCACCCGACTGACCGGGCTGGACCGACGCGGCGATCTGGATCATGCCGGTGAGGGTCTCGGCATCCTGGCCGGTCTCGTCGGTGGCGGTGATCTCCTGATCGAGCGCGACGACCTGACCGGAGCTGACGGTGGGCTCGCCACCGCGACCGAGCGCGTTGCCCATCACGAGCACGCTGTCCTGCGGAACCACGTTGTCGTCGGTGTCGATCGTCGGCAGGCCGGACACGCCTTCGATCTGCACCAACGCGACGTCGTCGGCGATCGAGTAGCCGACGACGTGCGCGTCGTACGTGTCGCCGTTGCCGCCGACCTCCACCGAGAGGTCCTCGGCGCCCGAGATGACGTGATGGTTGGTGAGCACCAGACCCTTGCTCGAGATGATCATCCCCGTGCCCGCGCCGACACCGAACTCGGAGGTGGACGTGATGTTGACGATCGCGTCGTCGACGTGGTCGGCGACCGCGCCGAAGTCGACGCCGTTGCTCGACGTGTCGCTCGAGTTGTCGACGGTCGACGGATTGGATCCTGAGCTCGATCCGGAGCTCGGGCTCGCCGCCACGCTCGTGCTCGACGTGTCGCGCGTGAACCATCCGTCGCGCGCGCCGAACCCGACGAAGGCGCTGCCGACGAGGAGGAAGATCGCGGCGATGACCGAGAGGTTGCGCTGCTGCTGACCGCGAGCCGCCCGACGTTCCGGCGGAGGCGGTGCACTCGCGGCGATGAGGGGCGCGGCGGGTGGCGCAGGATCGGCGTCGGCGGGGGGACCGGCAGGCTCACTCGGTGCGGCGGCGATCAGCTCACGGGGGACGGGTTCGCCGCTGCCGGGTGTTGCCTGCGGTTCGGGATTGCTGTCCATGCACGGACCTCTCGTCGGCCTCTCCACACGATCGTCTCACGCAGTGTGGCGGGTCGAAACTGTGAAATCCCTGTGCCGGGGCGCGCGCCACGCCGACCGGCGAGCGGCTAGCGCCCCTCGATCAGCAATTGGGCGATCAGGCGACAGCGGTCAGGCCACCTTGCGGTATCGACGCACGGCGAGCGGCGCGAACACGAGCGTGATGCCGATGATCCAGGCGATCGACTTCAGGACGAGCTGCGTGGTCGGCCCGCCGATCGTGAGGGCCCGGGCGGCGTTGATCACCACCGACACCGGCTGGTTCTCCGCCCACGGCTGGAGCCAGCTCGGCATGGTGTCGACCGGCACGAACGCCGACGAAGCGAACACCAGCGGGGCAAGGATCGGGAACGAGGCAGCCTGGGCGGTTTCGGGATCGCGCACGCTGAGCCCGACGAACGCGAACACCCAGGAGAGGCAGTAGGCGAAGCCGAGGATGATCAGGATGGCGGCGAGGAAGCACACCGCGTTCGTGTGGATGCGCCACCCGATGAGGTACCCGACCACGCACATCAAGACGATGACGAAGAGGTTGCGCGCCAGGTCGGCCGTCGTCCGTCCGACGAGCACCGCCGAGCGGGCGATCGGCAGCGACTTGAATCGCTCGATCAGCCCGAGGCTGAGGTCGGTGGAGAGCCCGACCGCGGTGGTGAGCGCGCCGAACACCACCGTCTGGCCGAAGATCCCCGGCATGAGGTAGTCGACGTACGGGACGCCGCCCAACGATGCGGTCTTGATCGCCCCGCCGAACACGTAGCGGAACATCAAGATGAAGACGACGGGCTGGATCGTGGCGAAGACCAGCAGCTGCGGGTTGCGGCGCACGTTGAGCAGGTTGCGCCAGGCGATCGTGAGCGCGTCGCCGACCGGGTGGGCGCGCGCTTCCCGCGCCGTGGGCGCGATCTCCCGCTGCTGCTCGACGGCGATGGTGGTCATTTCGATCTCCCTCTGCCAAAGCGGCGGCCGGTGGGCGCAGGCTCGTCGTCGTCTTCGTCCTCGTCCACCTCGGCGACGTGGCCGGTGAGGTCGAGGAACACGTCGTCGAGGGTGGGCTCGCGCAACACCATGGTTGCGGGATCGAGGCTCGCCGCATCGAGCGCGCGCACGATCTCGAGCATGGCGGTGGCGCCGTTGCCGTCGGACACGTTCACGTGCACGCTCTTGCCGTCGACCGACACCGCGCCGACCGCGGACAGCTCGCGTGCGGCCTTGGCTGCCTCGTCCGGCTCGCGGAGGCCGATGTCGATCACGGTGGCGCCGAGTCGCGCCTTGAGCTCGGCCGACGTGCCCTCGGCGATCACGTGCCCGTGGTCGACGACGACGATGGAGTCGGCGAGGCGGTCGGCCTCCTCGAGGTACTGCGTGGTGAGCAACACGGTGACCCCGGTCGACACCAGATCCTCGATCACGGCCCAGAGATCGATGCGGCCCTGCGGGTCGAGCCCGGTGGTGGGCTCGTCGAGGAACAGGACGGGTGGACGATGCACCAGCGCAGCTGCGAGGTCGAGACGACGACGCATCCCACCGGAGAAGGTGCGCACCACCCGATCGCCCGCGTGGCCGAGCTCGAAGCGCTGGAGCAGCTCCGTGATGCGGCCAGGGATGATGGCGTCGTCGAGGTGCGTGAGCTTGGCGACCATGCGGAGGTTCTCACCGGCGGTCAGGTTCTCGTCGACGGCGGCGTACTGACCCGCGAGCCCGAGGGACGCGCGCACGCGCTGAGGCTCCTTCTTCACGTCGATGCCGAGCACGCGCGCGTTCCCCGCGTCGGGACGCAGCAACGTGGTGAGCACCCGCACCGCGGTGGTCTTGCCCGCGCCGTTCGGTCCGAGCAAGCCGAGCACCTTGGCTTCGGGCACTTCGAAGGACACGCCGTCGAGGGCGCGCACGTTGCCGAAGTGCTTCACGAGCCCGTCGGCAACGATCGCCGGTTCCATCTGCACCTGATTCCCCGCGGCCTCGCCGCGGCTCCCCGCGGCTCGCCGCGGCGCTTTCCGAACGTTCCGTCACCGATCGCCAGACATCGACGATCTCGTTGACGACTGTCAATGGTAGACAATTGTCAACTGCCTGACGTACCCTGGCTGGGTGGCGACGAAATCCGGACGTGAGGCGTGGCTCGCGATGGTGGGGCTCTGGTTCCTCGACGGGCAGGCCCACGACCGGGTGCACGAGGTGGCCGAAGCGCTCGATCTCTCGCCCGGCCAGCTCAAGGCGATCACCCACCTCGTGGGCGTCGACGGCGTGCGCATGGGCGATCTTGCGGGGCAGTGGGGCTGCGACGCGTCGTACATCACGACGCTGGCCGATGCGCTCGAAATGCGAGGGCTCGTGCGGCGAACCGCCGACCCGCGCGACCGTCGCGTGAAGATGGTGGTGCTCACGCCGTCGGGACGCCTCCTCCACGACCGGGCATTCGCCATGCTCTCCGAGCCGCCGGCGTTCATCGACGCGCTGTCGGCCAGCGAGCAACGAACCCTGCGTGACCTGATGCGCAAGCTCGCGACCGCCGACGCCGCGCCGCGCCGCGCGTCAGCCTGACCCGCCCGAACCCGACCAGCCGGTGGCGGAGCGCAAGCGGTCGGCCGCGGCCTTCGCCCGTTCGGCGTCGCGTTGCTACATGTCGAGCGACGGATAGAACGTGTCGGCACCGACGCGCACGATCTCCGACGGCAGATCGGTGCCGTAGTCCTGACCGACGTCGGGGTCGATCAGGGCGTACGACTGCCGGGGATAGCTCCAGTTCTCGGGATCGAGCTCGTGAGCGCGCGCGAAGTGCGGCACCGCCTCGAGCGGGAAGCCGGTGCGATGCAGGTGCTGCCCGATCTCGAACTCGGCCGCGGCCAGCGCCGCTTCGGGCGGGCACGGCCGCGACCGTGCGATCACCTCGTCGGGCGACAGGACCCACTCGCTGTCGGCACCCTTGGCCACCCAGTCGCGCACCGCCGCCGCGTAGCGCGTGCGGTCGCCGATGTTGCGCCCCATCGCTTCCATGATCGGCGCCCAGGGAGAGTCCGGCTGTGCCGCCGCGGCGCGCGCCGCAGCCGCGGCGCGTTCGTCGCGTTCCGAGGTACGGGATCTGCTCGAGGCGCTGGACGTGGAACGTTGCGGAGTGGTGCCCGCGAACGCGACTTCAGCGTGGCGCACGATGGTGCCGTCCTCGTCGATCCAGAAACCGAACGGCACGTTCGTCATGCCGAACATCGCGACGAGCGAGAGGGAGGGGTCGACCAGCGACGGGTGCGTCGCGTTGGCTGCTTCGTAGAACGGCCGTGCCGCTTCGATGTCGGTGTCGAACGCGACGGTCACGATCGTGAGGCCGGCGGGCTCCAGCTCGGCGTGCAGCGCCTGCCACCCGGGCAGGTCGAAGCGACAGCCTCACCAAGAGGCCCAGGCGACCAGCAACACCTTCCGGCCGCGCAGGCTCGCGAGTTCGAACGGATTGCCGTCGAAGTCGTCGAGGACGATGTCGGGCACCGTCGCGCTCTGCAGCACGCTCCCGCCCGACCGCGGGCCGAGTGCCCACAGGCCATGCTGCTCGTCGGCTGCGATCGGCATGCCCATGCGATCGGCGAACGCGCGCACGTCGACGGTGCCGTCGGCGGCAGGCTCGATGCCACCAAGCGGCACGCACACCTCGTGCATGCACGCGCCCTCGGGCTTGATCTCCCACCCGGTCGACTCGTGGAGCTCAGCAGGCGTGAGCTCGAGCTTGTCGAGCAGCATGGCTACGCCGCGACGTTCAGCTTGATGATCCGGGCGAGGTTCCCACCCATGATCTTCGCCTTGTCATCCTCCGCGAGGCCGTCGAGCTGGTCGACGAAGCTCACCGGGTCGTACATGCCTTCGGGGTGCGGGTAGTCGGAACCGAACAGCACGTTGTCGGCGCCGATCAGGTTCACGAGCCCGACCGGGTCCTCTTCGTGGAACGGGTGGATGTAGAGGCAACGCTTGAACGCGACCATCGGGTCCTCGTCGAACGCGCCGGGCGTGCGGGCGTACACCTTCTGGAACTTCTCGACGAGCGGGCGCACCCACGAGCTGCCGTTCTCGACCGGCATGATGCGCAACGACGGGAAGCGGGTGGCGAGGCCGTGGCCGACGATCGATGCGACGACGTCGCTGATCACGCGGTTGTCGGCGTGCATGAGCGCAGAGAACCCGGAGATCTTCTGCTTGAACGGGAGGAACTCGCCGGTGTGACCTTCCCACTCGTTGAGGTACCGCTGGTGGCCGTCGTCGGACGCGTGCATGCCGACGAGGATGTCGGCCTCCTCGACCCGCTTCCAGAACGGGTCGAACTCCTCCAGCGCGAACGACCGGCGCCGGCCGCCGAAGTCGGGGACGGGTGCCGGGCGGATCAGGATCGCCTTGGCGCCGTGCTCGATCACCCACTCGAGCTCTTCGATCGCGCGGTCGACGATCGGGAGCGTGATCACCGGCGTGGGGAAGATGCGGTCGTCGAAATTGAACGTCCACTGCTCGTGCATCCACTGGTTGAACGCGTGGACCACCACGTGCGTGGCCACGGGGTCGTCAGCGAGACGCTCCTCGAGCAGGCTGGCGAGCGTCGGCCACATCATGGCGCGGTCGATGCCGAGCTCGTCCATGAGCACGACGCGCGCCTCGGGCTCGAAGAACGCAGGCATCGACTGGATGTAGCGGGGCGGCGGCTCGAGCTTGGCGTCCTTGTCGGCCGCCGTCATCGAGTCGGGGTTCTTCAGCTTGAACTCGAGCTCCTGGGCGCCGGGAGGCGCGACCACGTTGAAGGTCGGGTTCGGGATGTAGTCGCTGATCTTGTTGTTGACCGCGATCTTGGTGCGGCCCTTGATCTCGACGTACTTGATCACGTTCTCGTACTCCGGCGGGAGGTACTTCGTGAACGCGTCGGTCGCCTCGTACATGTGGTTGTCGGCGTTGAACACCGGGAAGTCGAGCCTGCGGGTCATGTCGTTCCTCCAGGATCAGCGTGCTCGCCAACGTCTGCTTCGAGCGTACTTCCCGGCTCGATCCCACTGCCTGCTGCCGCGGACCCGGCGACACGCGGTTCGGACGATCGTTCGTTGGAGGCGGCGACGGGAATCGAACCCGTGTACAGGGTTTTGCAAACCCTTGCCTGAACCACTCGGCCACGCCGCCCCGCCATGCGTCACACAGAACGCACGGTGGACGGCGAGGTTAGCCCTTCACCCTCCCGCTTCAGCCGCCGATGGATCCGTATGGCCCAACAGCTGGCGGGTGGTCGCGCCGCGCCACACGAACATGCCGCGTCGACCGCCGCCGTGGCCCTCACGGGCGTGCGTCGCACTTTCGGCACGGTGGTGGCGGTCGCCGACCTCAGCATGGAGGTGCCGCGCGGCACCGTGACGGTGCTGCTCGGGCCGAACGGCGCAGGCAAGACCACCGTCGTGCGGCTGATCACCGGCGCGCTGCATCCCACTGCGGGCGAGGTGCGCACGCTCGGGCTCGACCCCGAGGTCGACGACGAGGGCACCGAGATCCGTCGCCGCTGTGGGGTGGTCCCCGCGCGTCCCGCGCTCTACGACCGCTTGAGCGGGTTCGACAACCTTCGCTACGCGGCTGCACTGTTCGACGTCGATCGGGTCGATGCCGACACTCGGATCGCCGAGGCCGCGGCCCGCTTCGGCATCGCCGACGCGCTCGAGCAACGAGTGGGCGGCTACTCCACCGGCATGCGCGCACGGCTCGCGCTGGCTCGGGCGGTGCTCCACGACCCCGACCTTCTCCTCCTCGACGAGCCGACCGCGGGGCTCGACCCCGAATCGGCGCGCGCAGTGCTCTCGCTGATCGACGAGATGGCCGACGACGGCAAGACAGTGTTGATGTGCACTCACCTCCTGCTCGAGGCCGAAGGTCTCGCCGACCAGGTGGTGGTGATGGACCACGGACGAGCCGTGATCTCCGGCTCGCCGGCCGAGCTCACGCGCCGGTACTGGCCTGGGGCGCGCGTGGTGCTCGATGCCGACGACCCGACGCTGCTCGACCAGGCCCGTCACTACACGTTCGTGCGCGCGTACGAGCGCAACGGCGTCGCGACCGTCGACCTCGCCGACGAAGCACACGTGCCCGACCTCGTCGACGCGCTCGTGCAGGCCGGTGCGCGGCTCACGCGAGTCGAGCCGCGCGTCCCGAGCCTCGAAGACCTCTACTTCGAGATCCGCCGGAGCGAACAATGAGAAAGAGCGAACAGTGAGCCGTCGCAAGCAACCGTCGCGGGCGTGGGTGATCGCCCGCACCGACCTGCACCAGTTCGTGAGCGCACGAGACTTCTGGCTCCCCCTGTCGATCGTCGCCCTGCTCTTCTTCGTGATCATCCCGACCGTGCTCCTGTTGATCGTGTCGACGATCAAGGACGTGAAGCTGGTGGGCCAATTGAGCGACGTGATCGGGAGCCTGCCCAAGGACCTCCAAGCGAACGTGCACGGCACGAAGGGACCGGCCGGCGCGTCGTACGCGCTGGCGGTGTACCTGTTCGCGCCGCTCGCCATCATCGTGCCGCTCACCGTGTCGTCGGCGGTCGGTGCCCACACGATCGTCGGTGAGCGTGAGCGTGGAAGCGGTGAATTCCTCGCCCACTCCCCTGCCACCGAACGCCAGATCTACCTCGGCAAGCTGCTGGCCAGCCTCATCCCCGGCTACTTCACCGCGTTCGTTGGTTTCGCCGCGTACTCACTGGTCGTGAACCTGATCGTCGGCCCGCAGGTCGGTGGTTGGTTCTTCCCCACCACCAACTGGTGGATCCTGATGCTGTGGGTGCTGCCACCGTTCATCGCGTTGGCGTTGGCCGTGATCCTCGCGATCTCGGCGCGGGTCTCGAGCGCGGCCGCAGCTCAACAAGCGTCTGCGTTGGCGACCCTGCCGCTGATCATCATCGCCTACGGGGTGTCGAGCAACACGCTGTTCAAGGGATACGAGCTCGCGTTCGCGATCGGCGCCCTCGCGTGGCTCGCTTCGCTGCTTGCGCTCTGGCGCGCCTCGCGTGCCGTCTCGCGGGAGCGTCTCCTCGGCCTCGGAGGCTGATCTAGCTTCACGAGGGTGTTCGACGGCTACGCGACGGTGTGGGAAGCGATCGCCGACGTCATCCCGGATGCACCGGTGGCCATCCAGGGCGAACGGCGCGACACCTGGGGCGAACTCGAGGATCGGGCCGCCCGCCTCGCCGGCGCGCTGGCCGCGCACGGGGTCGGGCCGGGAACCCACGTCGCCCTCTACCTCTTCAATTGCCCCGAGTACGCCGAGGTCGTGTTCGCCTGCCTGAAGCTGCGCGCGGTACCCGCGAACGTGAACTTCCGCTACCGCGCGTCGGAGCTCGTCGCGTTGCTGGACAACGCCGACGCGGAAGTGGTCGTGTACCACCAGGCGCTCGCCGATCGGGTCGCGGCTGCGCTCCCCCAGCTCCCCAAGCTGCGGCTGCTCATCAGCATCGACGACGACACCGACGATCTCGAAGGGCAGGCCCGCGAGGTCGCGAGCGTCCCCGGTGCGTTCGAGTACCACCGCCTCGTCACCACGCACGAGCCTGCGCCGAGGATCCCGCGCGACGGCCACGACCACTTGCTCTGGTACACGGGCGGCACGACCGGGTTGCCCAAGGGCGTGATCTGGGAACAGGGCACCCTCCTCGGCTTCGGGCTTGCGTACAGCTCGGCACTGCTGGACCAGCCGACGCCGACCAACGCGCACGAGGTCGCCACCGCGGCGCGCGCGCTCGTGGACGAAGGACGTCAGCTCGTGACGCTTCTCACCACGCCCCAGGTGCACGCGACCGCGGCGTACCAGTTGCACACGACCTTGTCGTACGGAGGCGCGCTCGCCCTCCTGCCGCGCGGACGCGTCGACGGTGACGAGATCTGCCGTGTCATCGAACGCGAGCGGGTCACAGTGCTGTCCGTCGTGGGTGACACGGTGTTGCGCCGGACGGTCGACGCGCTCGTTCGCGCCGAGGAGCATGGAACGCCCTACGACATCTCGTCGCTGCGGCGCGTCCACGGCTCGGGCGCCTTCTCCCAGGTCGCGAGCAAGGACGCGCTGCACGCCCGCACGCCGATGACCTTCTACGACTCACTCGGCGCGAGCGAGGCCGTCGGCTTCGGCCTGTCGCTGACGTCGTCGCCCGGCGAGGCGGCGACGGCCCGGTTCCGCCTGGGCGCCAATGCTCGGGTGCTCGACGAGCACGACCACGACGTGACACCTGATTCGGGCGACGCCGGGGTGCTCGCCGTCTCGGTGTCGAGCGGCATCGGCTACTACAACGACCCGGAGCGCTCCGCCGCGACGTTCCGCGACGTCGACGGGGTTCGCTACGCGATCCTGGGCGACTGGGCGATCCCGCACGCGGACGGCACGATCACACTTCTCGGGCGCGGCTCCAGCTGCATCAACACGGGCGGCGAGAAGGTGTGGCCCGAAGAGGTCGAGGAAGCGCTGAAGGCGCACCCCGCAGTGATCGACGCGGTCGTCGTGGGCGTGCCCGATCCCGAGTGGGGCGAATCGGTGGCGGCGGTGGTCGCAGCCCGGCCCGTGGGCGACGCGCTCCCGGCACCCGAGGAGCTCGGCAAGTTCGTCGCGTCACAGCTCGCGAGCTACAAGCAACCGCGCCGCGTGGTGCTCGTCGACGAGGTGCAGCGCACCACCGTCGGCAAGGTCGACTACGAGTGGGCGCGCGAGCAACTCACCACGTGAGGTGCTCGCGCACGAGGGCCACCGCACGCGCCGTGTCCTCCTGCACGAAGAAGTGGGTGCCGTCGAGCAGATGGTGCGCGCCACCCGTGCGCAGCGCCTGCTCGACGAAGATCGCTTCGGGCAGGTTCGTGCGGGTGCTCGACACCACGGTGACCGGCGCCCTCATCTCGGGCAGGTGCGCGTAGGCGAGCTTGGCGCCGTCGGCGCGCGCGGCGGCCTCGAAGAACTGTGCCTCCACCTCGGGCGCGCACGCGAGCTCGACGGTGCCGTCTTCCCGGTCGCGGAAGCCGTAGCGCACGTAGGCCGCCAGCGACGCGGCCTCCAACACGTCGAGCGGTGGTCGCCCCCCGTACGACTCGAGGACCGTTGCGCGATCAGGCCACACCGCTCGGCGCTTGCGCGCCGCCGCCGCCATCGGGTTCGGCCCGAGGGGGCCGCTGGGTGCGATCTCGAATGCGATCGCCTCGCACAGCAGCGCCTTGCGCACGACGCCCGGTCGCAACGAGTCGAGCAGCACGACCGCGCCACCCCCCATCGACTGCCCGAGGGCGACGACTTCGTCGATGCCGAGCGCGTCGAGCACGGCGAGGACGTCGCGGGTGGCGTTCACGAACGTGCACGCTGCGAGGTCGCGCGGCGCCTCACTCGCGCCGTGACCCCGGACATCGACGGCAACCGGCCGGTACTCACCGCGAAGCGCCTGCGCGAGTGGATCGAACACGCCCGCGCAGAAGCCGTTCGGGTGCTGGAGCAGCAACGGTGGGCCGTCACCGCCCCAGTCGAGGGCGGCGATCTCGAGGCCGTCGTGCTGCACGGTCACGGTGCGCGGGTCCATTGCTCGCAAGGTACCGGGTCCAGCAGCGCGGGAAGCGGGAGACCTAGTGTCGGTCCGGTTCGAGGAGGTGCACATGGCGTTGCACGCGAGACGCAGTGCGGGGTTCGGACTGTTCCTCGCGATCGCAGTCGCCGCCGTGCTCGGCGCGGTGGCGGTCGACGCGCCTTCGGCCCTTGCGGTCACGGAGGGGCACGCTCGCGACACCGACGCCGTGGTCGTGATCACGGGCGACGTCCGGATACCGGCCAAGGAACACGTCGGCCATGTGATCCTGGTCAACGGCGACGTGCGCGTCGACGGCGTGGTCGACGGCGACGTGTTCGTCGTCAACGGCAACGTGACGATCGTCGGCCGCGTTCGAGGCGACGTCACGGCGCTCAACGGTCGCGTCACGCTGCAGTCCGACGCGTTCGTGTCGGGCGACGTCGTGTCGAAGGACCCGCCCCGAATCGCGGACGGCGCCCACGTCGGCGGGGACGTCGACCGCGCGCGCGATCGGTTCGCGATCGGGCGGCTCGGCACCATCGGCAGAGTGTTCCTCTGGGTCGCGGGCACGGTGTCGAGCGCGCTGCTCGGGGTGGCGCTCCTCTTGTTCGTCCCTCGAGGCATGGATGCGGCGGCGCGGGCCGGACGCGACGCCATCGGCCCGGCGATCGGCCTCGGGTTCGCGGTCACGTTCGGGGTTCCCGTCCTCGGCGTGCTCCTCACCGTGACGCTCCTGGGCCTGCCCCTCGGGCTGGCACTGCTGTTCGGTCTCGGGCTGCTCTACGGCACGGGGTACGCGATCGGCGCGCTCATCATCGGCCGCGTGATGGTGCGAGTGCCGAAGAGCCGGTGGCTCGCGTTCCTCGCCGGTTGGGGCCTGTTGCGGGTGCTCGCGATCGTTCCCGTGTTGGGCTTCCTGGTGCTCTTCGCCACCGTCGTCTACGGACTCGGCACCGCGGTCGTGGCCATCCACCGCGGGCAGCGCCCCGGTGCCGAGCCCACGCCGGTCGCCATCGAGCCGGCTGCGCCGACCGCGACCTGACAGCAGCGAGAGTTCTCCGTTCGACTGGACGCGACCACGCTGCGGTTCGGTATCCTGCGACCCATGGCGATTGCACCTGGAGCGCGTCTGCGCTGCGCGCAGTGCGAGACCGAGATCATCGTGGTGAAGGGCACCGACGGCGAAGTGTCGTGCTGCTCCCAGCCGATGGCCCCGAAGGAAGGTTGAGCGTGCCGAACCTGATGGGCAAGCGCTACACCTGTGCGGTGTGCGAAGCCACCGTGCTCGTCACGAAGGCGGGCGACGGCGAGCTCACCTGTCACGACCAGGCGATGGAAGTCGCCGCCGCGAAGCCGCTGCCGTCGTCCGACTGACGACACCCGTAGCGCTCGCTTTCACACCGGGGGGAACACCGTGAACGTCGCCATGATCCTGGAGATGGCGGCCGACGCCCTGGGCGATCGCGTCGCGTTCGGCAGTCTCGACGAGGGCTTCACGTACGCCGAGCTCCGCTCCTCCGCCCACGCCGTCGCCCAACGGATCAGCGCGGATCACGCCGACGTCACGTCGGTCGCGCTCATGGAGCCGTTGTCGGGCCTGGTGCCGGCGACCCTCTTCGGCGCCGCGTGGGCGGGTGTCACGTACGCGCCGCTCAACTTCCGCCTGCCCGACAACCAGATCAACGAGCTCCTCGATCGTCTGCAGCCGACCGTCGTGTCGGCGCCGAACTGGGTCGAGTCGAAGCACGACGGCCCGATCGAGTTCCCACCAGCGCCCGAGCTCCCTGCGGTCCTGCTCTTCACCAGTGGCACCTCGGCCGCGCCGAAGGCCGCGATCCTGAGCCACACGCAGCTCATGAGCTACGTGATGAACACCCTCGAGCCGTTCAGCGCCGGCGAAGACGAATGCGCGCTCGTGTCGGTGCCACCGTTCCACGTCGCCGGCGTGATGTCGGTGGTCAGCTCGACGTGGATCGGCCGCCGCATCGTGCCGCTCCCCCGGTTCACCGCCGAGGAGTGGGTCGCCACCGTGCGGCGCGAAAACGTCACCCACGCCACCGTGGTGCCGACGATGCTCGACCGGATCGTCGCAGTGATGGAGGCTGATCCCGAGGCCCGGATGCCGTCGCTGCGCAACCTGGCGTACGGCGGGTCGCGCATGCACACGTCGGTGCTCGAGCGGGCGCTGCACCTCATGCCCGAGACCGACTTCGTGAACGCGTACGGCCTCACCGAGACGAGCAGCACCGTCGCGCTCCTCGGGCCCGACGACCACCGGCTCGCCCTCTACAGCGACGAGCCGATGTTCAAGAAGCGGCTCGAGTCGGTCGGCCAGCCCATCCCCGGCATCGAGATCCGCATCGTCGACGAGTCGGGCAACGAGCTCGAGACGGAGGTCGCAGGCGAGATCCTCATCCGTGGCGACCAGGTGAGCGGCGATTACGTCGGCACCGACTCCAAGGTCGACGCCGACGGTTGGCTCCACACCGGCGACCGGGGGTGGGTCGACATCGAGGGCTACCTCTTCTGCGAGGGTCGCGCCGACGACACGATCATCCGAGGGGGCGAGAACATCGGGCCCGCCGAGGTCGAGGACGCGCTCCTGCAGCACGACGGGATCGCCACCGCGGCGGTCGTCGGCCTTCCCGACGAGGAGTGGGGCGAGAAGATCGCCGCGATGCTCGTGCTCGCACCCGGCGTCGAGGGACTCGACTTCGACGCCGTGCGCGACTGGGTGAAGGAGCGCATCGGGTCGCTCAAGACGCCGGAGCTGTACGACACCTGCGACGAGCTCCCGCAGACCGGCAGCGGCAAGGTGCTGCGCCGTCAGGTGCGCGACGACCTGCTCGCCAAGTTCGGCGGCTCGGCCTGATCACTGGGCCTGATCGTTGGGCCTGACTGATCGATCAGCGGGAGTTCAGCGCTCGAGGGACGCGAGGTCGGGACGCGCGGCGATGTTCGCGGCCATGCGGTCGAGTCGCTCGGGATGGCCTTTGAGCGTGCCGTCGAGGAAGTCGACGACCGCGCTCGCGAGCAGCTCGAAGTGGGCGTTGCCGGGCACCTGGTAGGGCGGCACATGGGTTGCGCCCTCGAGCGTGAGCATCCACCGCGGTGACGTGAGGTTGGCGCGGTCCCAGGCGATCGACGCGTCGTAGGGGTCGTACTCGTCGCCGGTCTCCATCACGTGCAGGATCGGCAGGCCCGTGTCGCGCACGTGGGGGTTGTTGCCGTTCTCGAGGTTGCCTGCCATCGCGATCACGGAGCGGACCCGCGGATCGCGGCAGCACTCGAAGAAGCCCACGCCGAACGCGACCACTTCGCCGTCGGAATGACCGGTCACCGCGATCCGGTCCCCATCGACACGGACTCCGACGTCGTCACTTGCAGGAAGGTCCAGCACCTGGCTGATCACGAACGACGTGTCGGCGAAGGTCTCCTCGTAGTCGACGTGGCTCGCCCCACCTGGTTCACCGCTGAGGATCGGGTACGTGGGCGCCGCGACGACGTATCCCGCTTCGGCCCAGCGTTCGAGCATCGGCTCGTAGAACGCGGGCGTGACGGCGTAGCCGTGCGAGAACACCACGAGCGGAAAGGTGCCGGGCGCGTCCGGGTACCAGAACGACGTGACGAGGGTGCGGTTCGGCGCACCCGGCGCGCCGCCGTTCGCCGATGTCGAGCGCGTCGAGTCGACGAAGGTGCGCGTCGCGGTGGCGACCGGGTAGGTGCGGTCGATCTCGAGCGGGCTCAGCGCCGCGGATGCAGGATCGGTCGTTGGCGCGCTCTGGGCCGGCACCGCGCCCGAGGTGGTCGTCGGTGCGCTCGTCGTCACCGTGCTCGACGTCGACGCGGCCGCGGCGCCCACGCGACGCGTCGGTCCGTCGTCCCCGTCGGCAAGCGCGGCGTAGGCGACGACGAGGGCGATCACGAGCGCGAGAGCACCGACACCGATCGTGACCCGCCGCCGGCGCCGACGGCGGTGCAGGCGCTGGTCGCGCCGCGCAGGCGGCTGGGCGTCAGCGCTGGTGGTCAGTCTTCAGCGATCGAGATCGCCTGCGTCGGGCACTGACGCACTGCTTCCTCGCAGGCGTCACGACGATCGTCGGCAGGGTGCTCAGCGAGGATGTACAGGAAGTCGTCGTCGCGCACTTCGAACACGTCGGGAGCGACACCCATGCAGATCGCGTTGCTCTCGCAGCGATCGAAGTCGACGACGACCTTCCAAGTCATCGAGGCCAGCTCATGACTGAAGGGACCAGCTCGTGACAGGAGCGGGAACCGTCAGACGTGAACCCGGTTGCGACGGCGAGCGCCGACCACGAGCACCGAACCGATTGCCAGCGCCGCGATGCCGATCAGCACGTACTGCATCGTGTCGTTGGAACCGGTGAATGCGAGCGGACGTGCCGCCTGCGCACCGGCAGGCCGGATGCGCACGACGGTGAGGCCGCCGGGACCGCTGCACGTGGTGGTGTAGGCGTTCTCGTTGCCGTAGAGGTAGCTCACCGAGAGGTCAGCTTCCACGGTGATGTGCACCGGTGCGAACGAGTACGCGTTCCCGACCGGGGCGACCGACTGGTTCAGCACCAGCGGCGTTCCGAACGGCTGGGCCACGAACAGCTGCACGACCGTCGCACCCGCGGGCACCGCGCCGCTGACGATCACGTCGGCGGGCAGCGAGGTGACGGTGCCGTCGGGCCCGACTCCCGTGCCGCTGAGCTCGAACGTACAAGTCCCCGGGCTCGTCGGCGGCACGCCGGGCATCGAGCCCGCGCTCGCCACGCCCGCGAGGGCAGCCGAGGCCACCAGGGCCAGTGCCGTCATGCTGATGAGCTTCCGCACCGAGCTCGTCACGATGTGCCTCCTCGAAATCCTGCCGAGATCCAGCCTGCCCAGGACCGGCCGCCTCGGGTGAGTGTAGACCTATCACCACTCTCCGCGGCGCCCTTCATCCTCACACATGGTTCCCGCCTTGTCGAGTTGAAGTGGCGATCGCCACACACCATTGCAGCAGAAGGGCTGCGGGGGACACCACGCTGGGTGGTCCCGAAAGAAAACCTCGTCCGGACCGTGGCGAAGGGTGCCGGGAGCCCGTTTGGGGCCCTCCGCGTAGTGTGCGATCGGTACAGGCCAGTCCCCCGGCTCACGGCGCGCGCCGTCGAGCGCGAGAACGGAGCATCGTCGTGGACCACACCTACAAGGTCACCGAGATCGTCGGATCCTCGAGCACAGGCATCGACGACGCCATCCGCAGCGGCATCGGACGGGCATCGAAGACCCTGCGCGGTCTCGACTGGTTCGAGGTGACCGACATCCGCGGCGCCATGAACGACGGCACGATCGGGTGGTTCCAGGTGACCCTCAAGGTCGGGTTCCGCCTCGAGGACGGCGAGGACTGACTCGCTCCTGACGGGCGCTACCGCTTCGCCGGGGCCACCCGGGCGCAGGCGTACGGCGCCACGACCAGGTACTGCGTCCCGTCACTCTGCACGAGCGAACCGCACGGCACGGGTTGGGTGTGCATCTCGGGCCAGGTCGAACGCCCGATCGTGCCCGGTACCGCGTAGGTGAACTGCTCGCCGTTCAACGCGTCGAGCAGGCGCGCACGGGTCAACTGCTTGCCGGTCCGGGCCAGCGCCTGCACGAACAGGTCGGCCGACCAGTACCCCGCGGCGATCGCAGGCGTGAGCACCGTGCCGGGCGCGAAGGCCTCGACGTCGGCGGCCAGGCGCCGGTTCGCAGCCGAGGTCTCCTCGAACGGCGCGACCGCCGTGAGCACCGTGAGGCCGTTGGCGCGCCCCGGGTCGGTCGGCACGTAGAACTCCGGCCCGACCACGATCGTCGCCGTCGACCCGCCGGCCGCGAGCTGACCGACGATGTCGGCGGTGCGGCCCGCGACGGTGAGCAGCACGGCCACACCACCGGGGGCGGGCTGGCCGGGTGGGATCACCGCAGAGGCCGCGGGCGCCAGCGGCACAGTGACCAGCGTGACCGTGCGAAAGCCCGCAGCACGCAGCGAGCGTCGCGCCTGGGCCGCTCGTGCCGCGCCGGCCGGGTCGTCGTCGGAGAAGACCTGCACCGGCGCGTCGACGCCACCGAGCGCGCGGCGGAGCTGGATCCCGAGCGGCGACACGGCGATGCGTGTTCGTTCGGTGACCGCGACGCCGGTGAATCCGAAGCCGGCGCGGTTCGCGTACCAGTCGACCGTCGATGCCGCACCGAAGAACGGCACGCCTGCACGGTCGAGCGCCGCAGCCCCGACCGTGGCACCGATCGTCGGGACCGCCGCGAACACCTCGTTCGCGAGCTCGGCGGCCGCGCCATCTGCGGTTGCTGCGTCGGGTGCGGCTTCGGTGCGCGAGTACTCGATGGTGCGGCCGGCAACACCATCGCCCCGATTCGCCCGCGCGAACCGGGCTTGCGCGCCGACGTCGGCACCGAGGGATGCCGCGTCGGTGCCGACGATCCCGGCGACCGTGACGGTCGAGCGGGTGACGCCGACTGCGGCGGCAGACGTCGACGCCGCCACCGCCGGCCCGCCGCCGACGGCGACCGACGCAGTGCCGAGCACCACCGCAGATGCGAGCGCGGCAGCCAGCGCGCGGAGTCGTGAGCGCGTGGGCCGGCGGCGACCGGCTTGCAGCGGGTCTTGTTGCAACGGGCTTCGTTGGACCGGGCTTCGCACCTCAGCCCCCGACGTCGACGACCTTGCCGCAGCGGTAGGGCTGGGCGACGGCGTATGCAGTACCGCTGCTCACCACCAGCGAACCGCACGGCGCGGGCTCGTCGTGCGCCGTCGGGAAGGGCACTGGTCCGACCGCGCCCTTCACGCGATAGGTGAATTTCTTGTTCGCCTTCGCGACGAGCGATTCAGGCGTGAGATTGCGGCCCGCACGTTGGACCGCGGCCACGAGGAGGTCGGCCGACCAGTACCCGGCGACCACCGACTGGTCGATCGGTACGCCGGGCGCGATGGCGGTGACATCAGCGACGAGCTGCGCCATCGGCGGGTTCGTGGACGCGCTCTCGACCGCGGCCGTCGGCAGGAGCACGAGCGAGCCCGTCGCAGCCGCGACGAGGTCGGGCTCGTACTCCACCGTGTTGGTGAACTGTCCGAGGTACCCGGCCGCCTTCATCGCCTGATGGAGCTGCGCGACGTTCGCGTACGACGCCATCACGAACACCGCGTCGGGCGCACCGCCCGCGTTCGACGTGAGCACCGCTTGCGCGAGCGCGGCGTAGTCGGCGACCGCGGGGATCGGGAGCGGGCTGGTGCTCGACACGACCTTGAGCCCGGCACCGTTCACGCCCGCAGTGACCGTCGTGAGGAAGTACTTCCCGGAATCGGTGCTCTCGGTGACCACGGCCGCGGTCTTCCCCGCGGCCGCGGTGCCGAACATCTGCTTCACGAGCAGACCCCACACGTTGCTCGTGGTGCCACCACCGGGCGGGAACGAGCAACCGGTGAACGAGAAGCCCCAGTCGTTCCCGCAGAAATTCGACGACACCGCCCAGCCGAAGTACGGGACGTGTTGGGCCGAGAGGTCTGGCGCAGCGGCGAGATCCGGAGTGATCACCGGCGCGATCGCGAAGACCTGGTCGGTCTGCACCAGCGCGGTCGCGACCTGCTTGCCGGTCTCGCCGACACCGGTGTCGTCGCGCATCCCGATGTAGTTGAACGTCCGGCCGTTGACGCCGCCCTCGTTGTTCGCCCGCTGCAGCCGCGCGCGGGCTCCGATGTCGGCGCCCGGGTAACGGATGAGCTGACCGAGCCCGCCGATGGTGATGGTGGTGTCGGAGACGCCGCGCACGGGCGTCGGCGCGGGTGCGGGCTCGGCACCCGACGCGCCCGGGACCAGCGCCGCCATGGTCACGACGACCACCGAAACCGCGGAGACCACCAGTGCAGGTGGCGCGAAACGTCGTCGACTCACGCCGCGTCACCGCGCAGGAGGGGTACCAGCGGCGCGAGCAGCGCGTGGATCTCACCCGCGCACTCGTGGAACACCTCGATGTCGCCCCCTGCGGGGTCGTCGACGTCTTCCCATGCCTCGAGCTCGATGTCGGCGAGGTGCAGCGCAGCCAGGCGATCGGCGAGCGAACCGCTCAGCGAAGGGAGGTCGCGCGCGAGCCGTTTGAGGGTGCCGGTGCGAGCCGCGGCCTCGGGGTGGCGACGTCGCACGTGCTCGACGTGCTCGCGCGCCAGCGCCAGCACGAGGTCGGCGTGCTCGAGGTCGTCGTCGACGAGTTGGCGACTGCGATGACCGTCGGTCGACAGACCCAGGCCCTTGATCGCGTCGGCGGTGCGCCAACTCATGGGCAGACCTTCGATCACGTGGGTGCCCCGCGTCATCACGACGACGCCGCCCGCACCGTCGAGCAGCGCGCCCGCCATCACGGAGCGTGCTGCGTTCCCGGTGCAGAGCGTGACCACGAGCGGCATGGGCAGCGATGCTAGGTGGCCGGTCGTGCGCGACCTCGCCGCCGGTACGATCGCCCGGTGGCCATCGATGTGCGGCGTGCAGCCGAGCGGTTCCACACGAAGACCGAGTGGCTCGACTCGTGGCACAGCTTCAGCTTCGGTCCGCATCACGACCCGGCGAACACGCATCACGGGCTCCTGCTCGTGAGCAACGACGATGTCGTCCTCGCCGGCCGCGGCTTCGGCACGCACCCGCACCGCGACATGGAGATCGTCACGTGGGTGCTGCGCGGCGAGCTCGAGCACCGCGACAGCACCGGCACCGTCGGGATCATCTATCCCGGCCTGGCGCAACGCATGAGTGCCGGCTCGGGCATCACCCACTCCGAGATGAACGCGAGCGCCACCGCCGACGTGCACCTGGTGCAGATGTGGGTGCTCCCCGACACCGACGGCATCGCCCCCGGTTACGAACAGCGGGACTTGAACGAGGAGCTCGCGAGCGGTGAGCTCGTGCCCGTGGCCTCGGGACAGGGCCACGCCGGCGCGGTCACGCTGCACCAGCGCGACGCGGTGCTGTACGCGGCGAGGTTGGAACCCGGCGCCACGGTGACGATCCCCGACGCGCCGCATGTGCACCTGTTCGTCGCGCTCGGCAGCGCGCGCCTCGCCAGCGACGAGCTCGCCGCGGGCGACGCAGTGCGCTTCACCGATGCGGGAACGCCCGAGCTGCACGCCGGATCGGACGGCGCGGAGATCCTCGTCTGGGCGACGGCCTGACCACGACCGGCCTAGCGTCGCCGGATGCGCGTGCTGGCGATCGACTGGTCGGGACGCGTGGTCGGCGAGCGGCGCCACATCTGGATCGCCGAGGCGCGCGACGGTGAGTTGACCCGCTTGGAAGACGGCCGGACGCGACCGGAGATCGCGGCGCACCTGGTCGAGCTGGCGGCGAGCGATCCGGAGCTCGTGGTCGGGATCGACTTCTCGTTCTCCCTGCCCGCCTGGTTCCTGCGCGAACGCGGGCTCGCTGCCGCACCGGAGCTCTGGGCGCTGGCAGACGAGGAAGGCGAGCGTTGGCTCACCGATGGTGCCCCGCCGTTCTGGGGACTCCCCGGCAGCACGCGACCGCCGTTGCCCGAGCACTTTCGCCAGACCGAGTCGTCGATCGCGGCCGTCGGGGGCATCCGTCCGAAGTCCACGTTCCAGATCTCGGGTGCCGGGTCGGTCGGCACGGGCTCGGTGCGGGGCTTCCCCGTGCTCGCGTCGCTCCGCGACGCGGGTTTCTCGGTGTGGCCGTTCGACGATGCGCGCCCACCGGTGGTCGTCGAGGTGTGGCCCCGGCTCCTGACCGGGCCCGTGGTCAAGACCAACGCCGGCGCACGAGCCGAGTACCTCGACGCGCGCTTTCCGACACTCGCTCCCGCGGCGCGCGACCTCGCGGTCGGCAGCGACGACGCGTTCGACGCTGCGGTGGCGGCGCTCGTGATGTCAGCCCACACGGACACGCTCGTCGGGTTGCAGGCGACGGACGACCCCATCACGCGTCTCGAGGGGACGGTGTGGTGCCCGCCCGAGCGCTCCGCATGAGGAACCTGCTCCGCGTCGTCGGTGTGATCGTCGGCGCCGGCCTGTTCCTTCTGATGGTTCAGGTGCTGTGGGCGCCGCCCGCGGGGATCGTGGTGCAAGGAGCACTGCTCGGTGGCGTCACCGGGCTCATCTCGCTCGGCCTCGCACTCGTGTACCGCGCCAACCGGATCGTGAACTTCGCCCAAGGTGATCTCGGCGCCGTGCCGGCTGCCTACGCCGTGCTCCTCATCGTCGCGAGCGGAGCCAGTTGGTTCGTCGCGCTCGGCGCGGGGATCGTCGTCGCGGTGATCGTGGGCGCCGCCGTCGAGCTGCTCGTGATCCGGCGCTTCCGCCACGCTCCCCGCCTCATCCTCAGCGTCGCGACGATCGGCATCGCCCAGGTCCTGGCCGGGATCGGCCTGCTGTTGCCGCAGTGGTTCGACGTGGGGTTCCCCTCGACGAGCTTTCCCGCGCCGTTCACCGCCACACTCGACATCGGCACCGTGCGGTTCGGCGCCAACGAGATCCTGGCGGCGATCGCGGTCCCGATCGTGTTCTTCGCGCTCGCGGTGTTCCTGCGCTCCCCGACCGGCCTCGCCATCCGCGCCAGCGCCGAGGACGCCGACCGCGCCGCGACGCTCGGGATCCGGGTGCGGCGGCTCGAGACGATCGTGTGGGTGATCGCCGCGCTCCTGGGGTTCCTCGCCGTGTTCCTCCGCGCCGGGATCATCGGGCTGCCGATCGGCTCGGTGCTCGGACCGGCGATCCTCCTGCGCGCACTGGCCGCGGCGGTCATCGGTCGCATGGAGCGGTTGTTCACCATCGCGGTGGCCGCCATCGCGCTGGGCATCGTCGAGCAGTCGGTGGTGTGGGGCTGGGGCCAACGCTTCTACGTCGAGCCCGTGCTGTTCCTGGTCATCCTCGTCGCGCTGCTCCTGACACCGCCCGGCGGCGGGCTGCGAAGTCGGATCGAGCCGTCGACCTGGCAGGCGGTGCGCGAGCCGCGACCCATCCCGCGCGCGCTGGCCCGGTTGACAGAGGTGCGCGTCGCGCGCATCGCGATCGTGGTTGCGGTCGCGGCGTTGCTCGCCGCGCTCCCCGCCCTCCTCTCCCCGAGCGACGTGAATCTCGCCGCGGTCGCCGTCATCTACGCACTCATCGCGCTGTCGTTGGTCGTGCTCACGGGGTGGGCGGGCGAAGTGAGCCTCGGGCAGATGGCCTTCGTCGCCGTCGGTGCAGCCGCGGCGGGATCGATCACGTCGCGCCTCGGGTGGGATCTCGGCGTGGCACTCCTCGGCGGCGCGCTGGTCGGCGCGGCAGTCGCCACGCTCGTCGGCCTTCCGGTGCTGCGCCGCCGCGGGCTCACGATCGCCGTGATCAGCTTGGCCTTCTCGCTGATGACGACGGCGTGGATCCTCAACCCCCAGGTGTTCGGCGTCGGCACGCAGTTCGACTGGCTTCCCGACGGCCGCATCGAGCGCGGTGACCTGTTCGGCGTGATCGACGTGCAGTCCGAATCGGCGTACTACTACCTGTGCCTCGCCGTGCTCGGGCTCGCGCTCGTCGGGGTCACCGCGATCCGCCGATCCCGAACTGGTCGTGTGCTCGTGGCGATCCGGGAGAACGAAGACGTGGCGCGGGCGTACGGCATCTCCAGCCGTCGGACGACACTCGCCGCGTTCGTGGTCTCGGGCTTCCTCGCCGCACTCGCGGGCGCGCTGTTCGTCCACCACCAGAACGGGCTGCTCGTCGATTCCTACGGCGCGGGCGAGAGCCTCGTCGTGTTCGCGATGGTCGTGATCGGAGGTCTCGGCTCGATTCCGGGCGCGCTCGTCGGCGCGCTCTACGTGCGCGGTGTCACGTGGTTCCTGCCCGTCGAGTGGCAGATCCTCGCCACCGGAGCCGGGATGCTGGTGGTGCTCCTCGTGTTCCGCGGCGGGCTGGGCGCCGCCCTCGCCGACATCCGCGACGTGCTGGTGCGCAGCGTCGCCCGCCGCCGCGGGATGGCCGCCACCGCAGCAGCCTTTCTTCCCCCCTCCCTCGGAGCCGACGAGATCGAGGCGGCGCACGACGTCGTGAGCAGGACGCCAACGGTCGTCGCCGCCGATGCGGTGCAAGAAGCGGCGGTGGGTGGGAACGGGGCCGTGGGTGGGAACGGGGCCGAGCGCGAGAAGGGGGCCGTGCGGGTGCGGGGGCTCGCCGTCGACTTCGACGGCATGGTGGTGCTGGCGGGCGTGGATCTCGACGTGGGCGTCGGCGAGATCGTCGGGGTGCTCGGGACGAACGGCTCAGGCAAGTCGACGCTGCTGCGCAGCATCGCGGGACTCGTGTCACCACGCGCCGGGTCGGTGGTGATCGACGGCGTGGACACCACACGACGGGCACCCGAGCGCACGGCCGCGCTCGGTGTCGCGCTGGTGCCAGGCGGCGAGGGCGTGTTCCCCTCCCTCACCGTCGGCCAACACCTGCGACTCGCCGCGCGTCGCAGTCCTCCGCCCGCGGGGGGCAGCGCGGAGAGCAGCGCGGGGGGCAGGAAGCAGGAAAGGGTCACTCCGGAGAGCGCCGCGCTCCAGCACTTTCCTGCGTTGCGAACACGGATGCACGAGGTGGCGGGGAATCTCTCGGGCGGCGAGCAACACCAGCTCGCGATCGCGATGGCGCTGGTGACACCGCCGCGCGTGCTCCTGGTCGACGAGCTCACGCTCGGGCTCTCGCCCGAGGCGATCGAGCGTGTCGTCGGCGTGGTGCGTGCACTGCGCGACGCCGGCACGACCGTGATCGTCGTCGAGCAATCGGTCGACCGCGCGCTCGACCTCGTCGATCGCGTCTGCTTCCTCGATCGCGGTGTCGTGCGCTACGACGGTCCGCCGCTCGGCCTTCTCGACCGTCCCGAACTGCTGGACCCGGTCTTCCTCCGATCCGCCCCGCCGCCCTTCGCCGTGAGGACGACACCGAGGTCCACGACCGT
Source organism: Acidimicrobiia bacterium (assembly GCA_040510575.1). Taxonomy (GTDB): domain Bacteria; phylum Actinomycetota; class Acidimicrobiia; order IMCC26256; family DASPTH01; genus DASUMF01. Next base: position 27,260 of record JBEVIU010000040.1, read on the forward strand.
CGGCGCGTCCGACGGTGCCTCCGACGGTGCCTCCGACGGCACATCGGCCGGTGGCCGGGACTGTCTGCGTGTGGGTGAGGTGTCGAAGCGCTTCGGCGGTGTCGCCGCGCTCGACTCGGTCTCGTTCACCGTGCAAACGAGCGAGATCCTGGGGCTGGTGGGCGGCAACGGCGCGGGCAAGACCACCACGTTCGATGCCATCAGCGGCAACACCGCCGTCGACGAGGGCGCGATCGTGTTCCACGACCGGGCCGGTGCGAGCCACGACATCACGAACGAGCCGGCGCCCGTGCGCGCACGACTCGGCATCGGTCGCACCTTCCAGGACGGCCGCCTCTTTCCGGCGCTCACCGTCGAGGAGACGGTGGCCGTCGCGCTCGAACATGCGGTGCGCGTACGCGATCCCATCGCCGCGGCGCTCCACCTCCCCGCTGCGAACCGCTCGGAGCGCGCAGTTCGCGCTCGCGTCGACGAGATCCTCGACCTGTTGCACCTCGATGCGTTCGCCGACCGGTACGTGCACGAGCTGTCGACGGGGACACGACGCGTGGTCGATCTCGGATGTGCCCTCGCGCACGACCCGCACCTCTTGCTCCTCGACGAGCCGTCGAGCGGTCTCGCACAGCGCGAGGTGGAGGCCCTCGCTCCGCTGCTCCTCCGGATGCGCGACCACGGCATGACGCTGGTCGTGATCGATCACCACCTCGAGCTGCTGCGCACGATCGCCGACCGGTTCGTGGCGCTCGAGCTCGGCCGTGTCGTCGCCGACGGGCCGCCCGACGCCGTGTTGGCGCACCCCGCAGTCGCCGCCACCTTTCTCGCTCGGCGCCACTGACCGACGCAGCGCTGCTCCGTGCGCGACGATCTCCGGTCGTGACACCCACTCCTCTGCACCGGTCCGCCCTGCGCACCCGACCGCTCGGGCTCCTCGCGACCCTCGCGTTGCTGACGAGCATCACGGCGGTTGGCGCACTTCCGGGCACGGCACAGGCGGCTGCAAAGGAAAAGGCTGCCGGTCCGTTGACGTTCGACGCCGCCGAGGCTGCGGGCAAGGACGTCGACTGGGGCCCGCAGTGCGACACCGCCACCGGGCGGCTGGCGGTCCCGAGTGGATACGCGCCTCCGTGCGTCCAGCCGTGGGCGGGCGGCGACAACGGTGGCGCGACCGCGCCCGGTGTGACCGCGAACACGATCCGGGTCGTGCTCTACCAGTCGCAGCCCGACCTGCTGGAGCAGGCGTTCTTCGAGGAGACCGGCAGCGACGAGAGCCTGGAGAAGGAGCGCCAGACGACCCAGGCGTACGTCGACTACTTCTCCGCGCACTACGAGCTGTACGGACGCAAGGTCGAGATGATCACCCTGAAGGCGAGCGGCGCACCCGACGACGCGATCACCGCGAAGGCCGACGCGATCAAGGTGGCAACGGAGCTGCACGCGTTCGCATCGTTCGGCGGGCCGAGTCAGACCGGCGCGTACGCCGAGGAGCTTGCGGCGCGCGGCGTGCTGTGCGTGGGTGACTGTCTCATCGCGCAACCCCAACGGGTGCTCGAGAAGAACGCGCCCTACCTCTGGCCGACGCTCGCGTCTCCCGAGCAGGCGAGCGAGCACTGGGCGGCGTTCGTCGGCACGCAGCTCGCCAAGGGCAAGGCGACGCACGCGGGCGACGACCTCGCGGACAAGCGCCGCAAGTTCGGCATCGTGCACTACGACGACGACGCCGGCACCTTCCGCTCCAGCGTGAAGAGCTTCGCCAGTCGCCTCGCGACATACGGCGTGCGTCCGGTGGTCACGATCCCCTACGGCCTCGACCTCGGTACCGCGCAGGAAGACGCGCGCCTCGTGATCGCGAAGTTGCAGACCGAAGGGGTCACGAGCGTGCTGCTCGCCGGCGATCCGGTGTTCCCGACCTTCCTCACCGCGGAGGCGACGAAACAGGGGTACTTCCCGGAGTGGGTCGTGCTCGGCTACGCGTACACCGACACCGCGGTCTTCGGGCGCCAGTACGACGCCGAGCAGTGGAAGCACGCGTTCGGCGTGTCGCTCCTCCCGGCGCGCACGAGCGACGACGTCGACGAGCTCGGGAACCTCATCACGTGGCAGACCGGCGAGCCGCCCTCGGCTCGGACGTTCCGCCAACTCGTGCAGTCGCCCCTGATCTTCTTCACGGGCGTGCACCTCGCCGGCCCGAACCTGACCGCCAAGACGTTCGCGGCGGGGCTGGATCGTTTCCCCTCCGACCCGTCGACGGTCGCGACCCGACTGCACTTCTCGTGGGGCCGGCACGGCATCTGGAAGGGCGTCGACCTCACCGGTGGCGACGACGCGACCGTGATCTGGTGGGACCCCGACGCACGAGGCCCCGACGAGGTCGGCCACGACGGCGACGGCCTCTACCGGTACGCCGACGAGGGGGCGCGCTACCTCCCGGGCAAGTGGCCGACCAAGGCCGTCGGGCTCTACGACGACGCGACGTCGACGACCGTGCTCACCGAGCTGCCGCCGGCCGATCAACCGCCGAGCTACCCGTCACCCGCGTGACGTGACAGGGCTCGTCGCGTCACCCCGCTCCGCGTCGTCGCCGGGCGCGAGTGCGCCGCATCCCTCGCGCGCACCACCGCGCAGCGTCCAGCCTCAGGTCTACGCTTCGCCGGGAGGCCGGATGAGCCCACCAGATGCGCCATGACCGTCGATCCGTCGCCCACTCCAGTCGCCGCGCCGCGTGAAGCGCGCTCCGATTCGCTGTCGAGCGTTCAGCACGACGCGGCACACCCGACGCGCACCCTCACAGTCGTCCTCCTCGCGGGTGCAATCGTCTCGGTTTCGTTGGGGGTCTACAGCCGGGTCCACGACCCGACGGGCGAGCAGCCGTACACCCTCGCGTTCACGTCGACCATCAACTTGAAGGTGTGGTTCGCGACCGCGGCCTTCGCCCTCGCGATCGTGCAACTGCTGCTGGCCCTGCGCATGTACGGCAAGATCCACGTGCCGCGTACCGCGCCGTCGTGGATCGGCGACCTCCATCGTCTCGTCGGGCTCGCCGCGTTCGCACTCACGCTTCCCGTCGCGTACCACTGCCTCTGGGGACTCGGGTTCGAGTCGACCGACACGCGAGTCCTCCTCCACTCGCTGCTTGGCTGCTTCTTCTATGGCATCTTCACGGTGAAGGTGCTCGCGGTGCGCGTGCACGGCCTCCCCGGCCTCCTGTTGCCGGTTGCGGGCGGGCTCGTCTTCGCCACGTTCGTCGGGCTGTGGCTCACGAGCGTGCTCTGGTTCGTCACCTCTCGACCCGCGGGCATCCCGCTCTTCTGAGTCGTGTTCCGCCGCCTGGTCAACGCATTCGAGATCCTGGTGCTCGTCGCCGCGATGGTGTTCGTCGTCTCGCTCTTCGCCAACGAACCGAGCTCGCCGGACGCCGCAACTCCCGGTGCTTCCGGGGCTTCGTCCGGTGAGGCGCTGTTCGCGGCCAACTGCGCGCGCTGCCACGGCAGCGACGGTGGCGGCGGGATCGGTCCCGAGCTGGCCGGCGGGGCGGTGGTCGACGACTTCCCGGATGCGAAGGGCGAAGTGAAGGTCGTCACGAACGGCCGTGGCGGCATGCCCGCGTTCGGCGATCAGCTCTCGGCCGCCCAGATCGCGCAGGTCGTCGAGTTCACGCGAACTCTCTGAACGAGGGGAGGCAGGCGGCTCCGATCGCGGGCAGGATGGCAACACGCGTGGGAGTACCGCGCGGGACCTGCGTGGAGGGGTGAACGAGATGGTGGAGCTGATCGCACTCGTGGTGGTCGCCGCGATCGTCGTGCTCGTGGTGTTGAAGTCGTTCCACACGATCGGCGCGGCGGAGGTGGGGCTCGTCGCGAAGCGGTTCGCGTTCCGCAAGCTCAGCGAGGACAACCCGATCGCGTTCAAGGGTGAAGCGGGCTACCAGGCCGATCTGCTCATGCCAGGCCTGCGATTCAAGATCTGGCCGATGTTCGGCGTCTCGAAGTTCCCGTGGGTGCAGGTGCCGGCGGGCGAGATCGGCGTGGTGATCGCACAGGTCGGGGCCCCGTTGCCCATCGGCGCCAAGAGCGCGGTGTACCGGCCGGAGTTCGGCAACTTCTCCAACGTGCGGGGGTTCCTCGAGCACAACGGGCAGAAGGGCGTGCAACGACCGGTCCTCACCCCCGGCACGTTGTTGCCGATCCACCCGGTGGCGTTCGTCGTGATCACCGCGCAGGGTGTGTACGGCCAGCCCGTCTCCCCGGAGCTCGTCGCCCAGGGCAACGAGGGCATGCTCACGCCCGAGTCGTTCGGGCTCACGTCCGACGCGCTGCGCGTGGTGGTGATCGCACCGAACGGCGCGATCGACATGGTGGGCGTGGTGACCACGCTCGAGGGCGACCCGCTGCCGTCGGGCGACATCGCGAGCCGTCTCGGCGGCTTCGAGGACATCGCCGAGCTCGAAGCGCGCGAGGCACTCCCCGACACCGACGTGAGCGACGCCGACTTCATCGAGGTGCTGCTCGGCAGCAAGAACACCCTGCACAACAACTACCAGGACTTCCAGGGCTTCCTCGACCACGGCGGCAAGATCGGGCTCCAACACGACCCGTTGCAGTACGGCGCGTACCTTCTCAACCCGTTCCTGGTGCGCGTCGAGCTCGTCCCGATGTTGGTGGTGAACCAGGGCGAGGTCGCGGTGATGAAGGGGTTCGTGGGCCTCCCCACGCTCGACACGTCGGGCGCGGAGTTCAAGTTCGGCTCGATCGTGCGGCCCGGTCACCGCGGCATCTGGCAAGAGCCGCTGCGCACCGGCAAGTACCCGATCAACCCGCGCGTGTACGCGGCGGAGATCGTGCCGACGTTCATCCTCACGCTCAACTGGGCGGCAGCCAGCTCGGAGGCGCACGACCTCGACGCGCAGCTGTCGTCGATCGTGGGCAAGAGCCGTGAAGGCTTCGTGTTCCAGATCGACCTCCAGGTGCAGATCCACGTGCCCGACACGCGTGCGCCGAAGGTGATCTCGATGGTCGGCACCATGCGCAACCTCGTGAGCGAGGTGTTGCAGTCGGCGGTCGGCAACCACTTCCGCAACACGCTGCAGGCGCTGGAAGCGATCAAGTTCATCGAGACGCGCCAAGAGGTGCAGTCGGCGGCGTTCGACGCGATCACGCTCTATCTCCAGCAGTACGAGGTGGAGACGAAGGGCGTCTACATCCAAGACGTCGCGTTCCCGCCCGAGCTCGTGATCGTGCTCACGCAACGCGAGATCGCGAACCAGGAGAAGGCGACGTTCGAGGAGCAACAGCGCGCGCAGACGTCGCGCATCGAGATGGAGAAGGCGAAGGGCACCGCCGACATGCAGGCACAGCTCGCGGGTGCGCAGGTGGGTGTGCAGATCGAGACGAACCGCGCCGAGGCGCGCGAAGCGGAGGGCAAGGGTGAGGCCGCGTTCGTGGAGCTCACGGGCCTGGCCGAAGCGGCACGCCGTCAGGCCATCGGTCTCGCCGAAGCGAAGGCCACCGAGGCGCTCGGGCTCGCTCGCGCCACCGGGTTCGAAGCGCAGAAGGAGGCACTCGGTGGCGCCGCGACCGCGCTGGTTGCGGTCGCGAACGCAGTGGCCGAGGGCCACATCACGGTCGTGCCCGAGGTGCTCGTCACCGGCGGTGGTGGCGGCGGTCCGCTCGACGGCCTCGCGGCGACGCTCATGCGATACCTCGGCAACGGCAGCGCACCACCTCCGCCGACCAACGGCGCTCCCGCGACCAACGGCGACGCGAAGCCGACGGCGCCCGTGCTCGACGTGCCGGGCGACGTGACGCTCGCCGACGAGCAGAACACCGCCTTCGCGGCGGAAGAAGCGGCCGCGGCGAAAGAGTCGCGCGGCGAATCCGACAGCTGATCCCCGCTCGCTCCCGATCTCTCGACGGCCCATTTCCCCAAAGCGACATCGAGCAAGGAGAGCAGGAGCCGTAGCCCTACTACGAGCGCTACGCCGTGCCGGGCGCGGGGTCGATCTTCTTCGAGGGCGTGATGGCGCAGCTCAGCCCCAAGACCGTGGTGAAGGTCGACTACCACCGAACCGATCGCGCGCCAATGCTCTTCGTCGGCTTCGGCAAGGACCATGTGGTCCCCACGAGCGTGAGCAAGGGCATCGCGGCGAAGTACGAGAAGCGCTCCACGCACTCACCGAGTACGACGAGTACCCGGACCGCCCGCACTTCCCCGGCGTCGACGGCTGGGAAGCAGTGCCGCCCACATCCTTGACTGGGCCACGACCCACACCCTGGGCAGGGGGACGACACTTCTCGTACCGGCTGACCAAACTCCGGGCACGCGCGCGCTTCACGTCCGTACGCTCGCGGGATGCCGCCGCTGGCGTACGACCCCGAGTACACCACTCGCCACTACGACGCGTATGCGGAGCGCGAGTGGAACCGCCACGAGCAGGACTCGATGGCGCGGACGAGTTTCGCAATCCACCGCGGGTACCTCGAGGACTACATCGACGCGGGCGACGTAGTGCTCGACGCCGGCGCGGGCCCAGGTCGCTTCACCATCGAACTGGCGAAGCTCGGCGCGCGAGTCCACGTCTGCGACCTCTCGCCCGTACAGCTCGAACTCAACGAGGAACACGTCACCGCGGCGGGCCATGAGGATGCGGTGGCGTCGCGCACCCGGCTCGACATCTGCGACCTGTCGACATTGGCCGACGACCAGTTCGACGCGGTCGTCTGCTTCGGCGGGCCACTCAGCTACACCATGAACCGAGCTCCCGATGCGATCGCCGAGCTCTGTCGGGTGACGCGACCCAGGGGCCACGTACTTCTCAGCGTCATGTCGTCGCTTGGCGGGCTCCGCCGCTTCCTTCCGGCTGTGCTCGAGGAGGGCCGCCACTTCGGCGCCGAGTGCAACGACGAGATCGTTCGATCGGGCGACCTCCCGCGCGACATCAACGAAGGCCACGAGTGCCACATGTACCGCTGGAGCGAGCTCGTCGACCTCCTCGGTCCACGCGGCGACATCGTCAGCGCGTCGGCGAGCAACTTCCTCACCGCGCAGTCC
>JBEVIU010000041.1:0-8047 GCA_040510575.1 Acidimicrobiia bacterium
GTCAGCACCAACAGCATCGAACCCGAGATCGCCACACCGAGCGCGCCGAGACCGACGATCGCCATCAGATTGGCCCGGTGGAGGAGGCGCTCCTTCTCGTGGCGACGGAACACGAGGCGATGGTGCGCGACCGGCGCCGTGAGCAACGCGGTCGCCAGTGCGGCGAGCGAGAGATCGACGACGTACAGGGCCGTCTGCGTGTCGTCGAGGGTCGAGAAGCGGGTCGTGAACGGCAGCGACAACAGGAATCCGAACAGCACCTGGACGCCGATGCTGGCAACGCGCAGCTCTTGCAGCAGCTCGATGAGGTTCCGGTCGATGCGCTCGGCCTCGGTCTCATCGCGCCCGTCACCGGCGCGCTGCTCGGTTCCCCGGCTGTACCGCACCCGTAGGTGATGTCCACAACGACACGACCCACAAACCAGACCTGGCAGGATGCGCACCATGCAGCTCTCGATCTGGCCCAACACCGGGAACAGCTGGGAGGTCGTGCACGCCCTCGCGTCGCACGCCGAGGCGACCGGATGGGACGGCGTGTGGATCGCCGATCACTTCATGCCCGCGTTCGGCGGGCCGAACGATCCCACCAACGAGTGCTTCGCGCTCGTGGCCGCGCTCGCCGCGGCGGTGCCGCGCGTCCGCATCGGCACGCTCGTGTGCGGCAACACGTACCGCAATCCCGCGGTGCTCGCGAAGCAGGCGGCCACCGTCGATGTGATCAGCGGGGGGCGCTTCGTGCTCGGGCTCGGTGCCGGATGGCAGGAGAGCGAGCACACCGCGTACGGCATCCCCTTCCCGACCGTCACCCAACGCCTCGACATGCTCGACGAGGCGTGCCAGATCGTGAAGGCGCTCACCACCAGTGAGGTGACCTCGTTCGACGGCCGCCACTACCAGCTGCACGATGCGCCGTTGAGCCCGAAGCCGATCCAAGAACCGATGCCGCTCCTCGTGGGTGGTGCCGGTGAGCGACGCACGCTGCGCATCGCCGCGCAGTACGCCGACGAGTGGAACTGCTGGGGCACTCCCGAGGTGCTCGCGCACAAGAACGCGGTGCTCGACCGCTACTGCTCGGAGATCGGCCGTGACCCGTCGACGATCAAGCGCTCGACGCAGGCCCTCGTGCACCTGAGCGAGGACACCCGCGTGCTCGACGAGTTGGGAGGCGCGCCGCAGACGTTGCCTGTGCTCATCGGCACCTCGGAGGAGCTCGCCGACCGCTTCCGCGAGTACGCCGCGGCCGGCGTCGACGAGTTCGTCGTGAGCGACCGTTCCCTCGGCGACGACGTCGGGGCGCGCATCGACACGATGGACCGGATCGTCGCCGTCGCCCGAACCGCGTCGCCCTAAGCGGTTCCGATCGCGGCCGTCGCGCCGGTCACGTCGGTTGCGTGCGGCGCCGGTGGGTCGTCGAGCGTGCGTTCCGGCAGGAGGAGCGCCGCACCCACGAAGAAGGCGACACCGCCGAGGAACGTGCCCAGGTTCATCAGTGCGACGTTGCGCACCTGCTCGCTGCCCGGCACGACCTTGGCCGCGACGGCCGACGCGCCGAACGCGATCGAGCCCGCGAGGTTGAGGCCTGCGATCCACCACGACAGATCTCGAGGTCGCCACGACCAGAACGAGTGGCCCACCTCTCCCCACGCCAGCCCACTGGCGACCAGGAAGCAGATGCAGCCGTACACATTCGGCTTCCACACGAAGCGTTCGGCCTGCTCCGCGGTGAGGCTCGTCCACATGGCACTGAAGGTGCTCACGTTGAAGAAGACGGTGCCGACGAGTTGCACCGACGATGCCCACCAGTCGACGCGCCGCGGTTCGAAGCTGAAGAATCGCGGGCGTCGGCGCGCGTCGCCCGCGCTCGTGAGCGACGGGTCGGCGTTGAGCACCTCGAGGTACTGCAGAGCCGAAGCGGTGGTGAAGAAGATCGATCCGACGAAGAACGTGATCCCGTCGGCGGCGACGCCGACCAGGTCGACGTATCCGGGCGCCGCACCCACCGCGAAGCACAACGAGCCGATCGCGAACAGCACACCGATCCACCACCCGATCGCGTCGGGCGCCCACCAGGTGGAGGTGCGTCTGCGGTCGAGCAGCGAATGGCGCTTGCGCTGGGCTCGCGACGTCCATTCGACGAGCGCGCCGTCGGCACGACGAAAATGCGCGCGGCTGACGAAGGGCCACGGACCCGAGGTGTCGATGCACGTCCAGCCGTTGGGAACCGCGAGATGGGAAGGAGCTGATGCACGCACGACGGCCATCGTGGCATGCCGGGAGATGTCGCAGGTCCATTCACCGCCCGGTCACCTGCTGTTCGCCTCCGCGCGCGATGATCGGCATCGATGGCCGATGAACAGCGACACGTCGAGTTCGAGGCATGCTTCAACTTCCGCGACCTCGGGGGCTACCCGACAACCGACGGAGGGCAGGTGCGTTGGGGAACGCTCTACCGTTCCGACACGCTGCACCGCCTGACCGACGCCGACGCCGACGTCTTTCGCGCGCTCGGGCTCCACACGGTCATCGACCTGCGCTCCGTCACCGAGGTCGACGACCATGGTCGCCTCGATCCCGCACACGACCATCTCGCGTGGCACCACGTCGCCATGCTCGACAACCTCCGGTTGGCGCCCAGCGCGCCGGACGATCCCCCGGTGGCGGTCCCACTTCCCGCCGACGATGTGGCGCCCGGCGAGGGCTACCTCGTGATCGCGGAGCAGTTCGGCTCGTCCCTCGCGCGCGTGTTCGAGCTCATCGCCGCCGACGACGCGCTCCCCGCGGTGTTCCACTGCACCTCGGGCAAGGATCGCACCGGCATCGTGGCGGCGCTCACCCTCGACCTGCTCGGCGTCGATGACGCCACCATCGCAGCCGACTACGTGCTCACCGCCGAGTCACGCGCTCGAAGCGCGCCGTGGATCCAAGCCAACGAGCCCGAGTTCGCGGCGTTCCTCCGCCAGATCCCACCCGAACGCCGTGTGATCGAAGGCGAGACGATCGTCGGTTTCCTCGAGCTGGTGCGGGCGAAGTACGGGAGCGGCCGCGAGCTGCTCCTCCACCTCGGCGTGCGCGACACCGATCTCGACGCCCTCCACGGGCGACTGGTCGAGCACTGACTCCGCCGCGGTAGATTCCCGCCATGACCGCTGCAGAAGTCCCTGAACACGACCATGAGATCAAGATCAAGGGCGGCTCGTTCGAGCTGAGCGACCTCGGGCACCTCATGCCCGGAATGGCCGAGATCATGCCGCTCGTCGGTGGCCGGATCTGGAAGTGCTACTACGCCGGGAAGGCGAAGAACCGCGCCCTCGCAGCGTTCCAGCTCTCCGAGGCGGTGAACCTGCTCGAGAAGGGCGCGATCCTGCGACCCAAGTACGGCGACGACATGGAGGTGTTCCTGTCGGGCATCGTGGCGACGATCCGCACCGCGATCCAGGACGAAGACTGGGACACGTTCGAGTCGGCCTTCGACACCATGATCGAAGACGCGAACGGCTACCACGAGCAGTACGACAAGGGCTTTCTGCGCTGGAAGATGCCCGACGAGCCGCCGCCCGACCTCGACCTCACCGCCACCTGACACCGAGGTCGGCGCGTTTCAGGTGAGGGTGTACTCCGGGCCGGAGGGCGACTCCGGCGGCGTGAGGCGCCCACCCTTCGCGGTGATCGCACCACACTCCACGCAGTTCGACGGCTCGAGCTCGACGGTGACGAGACCGTCGTCACCCACCGCGCCGATCGCGTACACCTGCGCGGGACACATGTTCACCCACAGCTCGGCGACGTCGCGAGCGACGCGCGTCTCGAGTTGGACGTGGCACGGCTGGTCGTCGCGCGTCTTGTTGCCCGCGGCGAACACCGACGAGAGCTTGTCGAAGGTGAGCTTGCCGTCGGGCTTGGGGTAGCGCTCGGCGCGGTCGGTGCGCAGCAGCGGCTGCTCGGCATCGGGCTCGCAGGGCATCTTGCCGAGATCGATCCGGCCCTTCGACAACGTCATCGCACCGGCGAACGCGGCACCGAGCACGAACCCGTGGCCGAACACGTTGCGCATGTCGCGCACTTCGTGGAGATCGCTCCAGATGAAGCTGGCACGGATCGCGTCGTCGTACGACGCGAGCGCGTCGACTGAGGGCGCGACCGCTCCCGCGCCGGAGACGGGGGCGGCGTCGCGCACCGCGGCGAACGCGGCCTCGGCGGCCAACCGGCCCGACTCGACGGCGTAGTGCACGCCTTTCAGCGTCGGGATGTTCACCATGCCGGCGCCGTCGCCGCAGAGCAGGAGGCCGGGCGCGTGGAACTGCGCGGGCAACGAGTGGAACCCTCCGCCGGGAATCGTCTTGGCGCCCCACTCGAGTCGTTCGCCGCCCTCGAGGATGGGCCGGATCCGCGGGTGCGTCTTCAGCTCCTGGAGCAGGTCATGCGCGGAGAGCGTGACGTCGCGGTAGTCGAGCCCGACGACCATGCCGATCGAGACCATGTCGTCGCCCATCGGGTAGATGAACGAACCTCCGAACTCGTGGTACTTGGCCTGGGGGCGCAACGGCCAGCCCAACGTGTGGATGATGCGGTCGAGCGGCCGGGCGACGCGCCACACCTCCTTCACGCCGAGCTCCCACACCTGTGGCGCTTCGCCGTGGAGGCCGAAGTGATCGAGCGCGACGTTGCTCAGGTGTCCGGTCGTGCCCTCGGCGAGCACGGTGACCTGAGCGACGATGTCGTTGCCCGGTTCGTAGTTCCCGAGCTCCGCGCCGTCGCGCCCGCGGCCGCGCTCACCGGTGCGCACGCCGACCACGGCACCGTCGTCGATGAGCAGCTGGTCGGCCGCGGTCTCGGGCAGGATCATCGCGCCGGCGTCCTCGGCCTTCTCGGCGAGCCAGCGTCCGAGCTGTGACACCGACACGATCACGTTGCCGTGGTTGCGCATGGTCGGCGGCGGCGGGATCGGCATCGACCGGTCGCGCATCATCACGTACACCGACTCGCCCTTCACCGGCCCGTAGTTGGGCATGTCGGCGAGCGCGTCGTCACCCAGCAACGTGCGCAGCGATCGCGTGTTGAGCACCGCGCCCGACAGGAGGTGCGCACCAGGGTGCGCGCCCTTCTCGACCACCGCGAGCGGAACCTCGCCGAGGCGGTCGGCGACGTCGGGGTGCTCGTCGAGCAGCTGGCCGAACCGGATCGCGCACGCGAGCCCGGCCGGCCCTGCACCCACCACGAGCACGCCGACCTCGATCCGTTCGTCGACCGGGTCGGTGGGGACCGCGACGCGCGACTCGGGATCGAAGCGCGGCGGGTAGTCAGCGGGACGACTCACGACGTGCCTTTGCGCTCCCGCAGCAGCTCGATGAGGCGGGGCACGATCGTGTGCACGTCGCCCACCACCGCGAGGTCGCTGAACTCGAAGATCGGCGCGTTCGGATCTTTGTTGATCGCGACGATCACCTTCGCGTTCTGCATTCCCACCTTGTGCTGCACCGCGCCCGAGATGCCCAGCGCCACGTAGAGCTTCGGCGACACTGTCTTGCCGGTCTGCCCGATCTGTGCGGAATGCGGGTACCAACCCTTGTACACGACCGCGCGGGTGGCACCGACCGCGCCGTCGACGAGGGCGGCGAGCTCCTCGGCGAGCGCGAAACCCTCCGCCGATCCGAGACCGATCCCGCCGGCGACGACGACTTCGGCATCCTCGATCGAGGGACCTTCGTCCGCGCGCAGCTCTCGGCTCGTGATCATGGCCAGGCGCGAGTGCGCTTGCATCGGCGCGTCGACCAGCTCGACCTTCGCTTCGCCGCCCGTCGCCACCGCTTCGAACGACCCGGCACGGAAGAGCGCCACGCGAGTGTCAGATCGCCATGCGACGTCGACGACCACGGAGTCCGAGAGCGCCGGGCGCCGACCCACGAGGCTGCCGTCGCGCGGCTCGAGGTCGATGAGGTCCCAGTTGAGCCCGGCGCCGAGACGCGCGGCGAGGCCGGCGGCGACATCGGCGGCGAGCACCGAGTTGGAGAACAACACGGTGTCGTGTCCACTGCTTCGAACGACGTGCTCGAGCACGTCGACGCGCGGCTGCGGCAGTGGCGAACCGAACGAGTCGTCCTGCGCGAGGTACACGGTTGCCGCGCCGTACTTCCCCGCTTCCGCGGCGAGCTCGGTGAGCGGCGACGCGCCGACGATCACCGCGGCCACGTCGACGCCGTCGATCGACGCTGCTTTCGTGAGCAGGCCGAGCGACCCCTTGGCGAGGGTCCCCTCGTGGTGCTCGAGGAACACGAGGAGGCTCATACGAGGTCGCGTTCGAGCAGGTACGCGTACACGGCTTCGGCCGCGCCTGCTTCGTCGTCGATCGTGACGGTCGTGCCCCGCGCCGGTGGTGGACCGACGGCCAGCACTTCGGTGCTGGAGCCCGCCGGGCCCACGGCGGCAGGATCGACGCCGAGCTCGGCGACGGTGAGCACCTCGAGCGGCTTCTTCTTGGCCCCCATGCGCCCCTTGAGCGAGGCATACCGGGGCTCGTTGATGGCGTCGCTCACCGCGACGATCGCAGGGAGCGGAGCTTCGATCACGTCGTGGCCGTACTCGGTCTCGCGCCGCACGCGGATGGTGCCGTCGCCCACCGTGAGCTCCGATGCCTGCGAGACGAACGGGCGCTGCAGCTTCTCGGCCACCGCGGCCCACAACGCGCCGCCGCCGCTGTCGCTCGACTGCTGACCGAACAAGACGAGATCGGCCCCCTCGCGGTTGACGACCGCGGCGAGCAACGTGGCCGTCGCCACGAGGTCGGAGCCGGCTGCGCCGGCGTCACACACGAGCACCGCCCGGTCGACACCGAGCGCGAGCGCAGTGCGCAGCGACTCCTCGGCTTCGCTCGGTCCGAGGGACACGACCACGACCTCCGTGCCGCCGCCCTCCGCGATGCGGATCGCCTCTTCGATGGCGTACTTGTCGAAGTCGTTGATCTCGCCGGGGCCACTGCGGTCGAGCCGGTGGGTGTCGGTCAGCATGCGCACGCGTCCGACGGGCACGTGCTTCACGCACACCACGACCTTCATGGGGCGACCTTCATGGGGGGCGATCCTAGCGATGTCGATCAGGACGCCGTTGCTCCGGCGCCCCGTACAGGAGCTCGGTCGGCGACCCGGCGCGCGAGGTCTCCGGAGGTGCCATGCTCGGTGCGACCAAGGAGCTACGGATGACGGCGATCACCATCCCGACGACCGGCGCGATGCCCGCCTACGTCGCCCGACCGACAGGCGTCCAACCCGGTGGAGAGGGCCCGTGGCCGGGGGTCGTCGTGATCCACGACGCGCTCGGCATGAGCGCCGACGTGCGCGAACAGGCGGACTGGCTGGCGAGCTGTGGGTTCCTGGCCGTGGCGCCGGAGCTCTACTTCCGCGGTCCCACGCTCGTGTGTCTGTTCTCCACGTTCCGCGATCTGAGCGCCCGCAAGGGGCAGGCGTTCGATGACATCGAGGCGACTCGCGCCTACCTCGCGTCCGACGCCGACTGCACCGGCCGCGTCGGCGTGATCGGCTTCTGCATGGGCGGCGGCTTCGCGTTGCTGCTGGCGCCCGACCACGGCTTCGAGGCGTCGAGCGTGAATTACGGCCAGGTCCCCAAGGACGCGGCCATGCTCCTCCGCGACGCATGCCCGGTGGTCGCCAGCTTCGGCGCCAAGGACCGCACGCTGCGGGGTGCCGCCGCCAAGCTCGAGCGCGCGCTCGAGTCGGCTGGCATCGATCACGACGTGAAGGAGTATCCCGACGCGGGACACTCGTTCCTGAACCAGCACGACAGCGCCCTGTTCACGCTCGTCGGCAAGGCGATCGGCGGGGGCTACGACCGTGCAGCGGCATTGGACGCACGCGAGCGGATCGCCGCATTCTTCGAGCGTCACCTCCGCGCCCCGACCTGACGACATCAGCCCAGGGGCGGGAGCTCGGCTTCCTGGCCGACGTGGAAGCACTGCCCGTTGAGCGAGTCGTCGGCCACGAGGCGCAGCGCAGTGCGCGCATTGGCTTCCACCGAGGGCATGTTCGCCGTCTCGGGA
>JBEVIU010000042.1:0-4734 GCA_040510575.1 Acidimicrobiia bacterium
TCCAGGTCGGCGACGACTTCTTCACCCAACCGAGTCGGATGGCGGCCACGGTGACCCTCATCCACGACCTCACCACCAAGCTCGCGGCGGTGCACTGAACGGACACCAGGGACCGACCCGGACATCTCTTCGCAACTTTGGGTAGGTGTTCGCGCGCGCGGTGAGTACCGTGTTCTGCTGTGTACGTGCGGGGGGCGCGACCAACGGTGGGCCGAACGCGGCGCACGACCGGGCTCGGACGGACGCGCACCACGGTCCGCGCCTTCGGGGTGGCGTTGGTGATCGCAATGCTGGCGGTGCTGGTGATCGGCTCGTCGCCCGGCATCGCCGATCGCGCATCAGCGGATTCTTCACGCCGCACACCGACCGCGAAGCCGGCCCGATCCCGAACGAACGACGCCCGCGCCACCACCGTCTCACCCGCCGTCGCACCCGCCGTCTCGCACGACGCGTTCGTCGACACCCTCACGGCCGATGTGGGAGGACGCACCCGCCGCTGGACCCTCGTGGCCCCCGCGTCGACCAATCCCTCCGTCGATCTCGTGGTGGTGTTGCACGGCGTGGGCGGCAGCGGCACCGACATGCGCCACTTCGGATTCGACGACCTCGCCCGCACATCGGGCGTGGCCGTGGCCTACCCCGACGCGGCGGACGGGATGTGGAACGACGGACGCCCCGGTGTGGACCCACCGGCCAGCGGTGCCGGATGGGCCGACGACATCGCGTTCTTCCGCGCGCTCGTGGCGAGCAGCGGTACCCGGATGGGTCGCACGGTCCGTTCCGTCGGCGTGGTGGGGTTCTCCAACGGGGCGATGATGGCCGCCCGCGCGGGCTGTGACATGGCCGACCTCGTCTCGGTGGTGGCCGCAGTCGATGGTTCGGCGGGTGAGAACTTCGAGAGCCGCTGTCGTCCCGCGCTCCCCGTGTCGGTCGCGTTGGTGGCGACGCAGGGTGACCCGGTCGTGCCGTTCGTCGGTGGTCAGGTCGCGGCGTGGCAGGGTCGCGCGCGCGGTCGAGTCGCTGGCGTCGATGCAACGATGCGGTTCTGGTTGGCGAACAATCGGTGCGCGCCGATCCGTGATCTCGGCTTGGCCGCGACCGCGCCCTTGGTGGCGCGGCTCCAAGCCGACGGGTGTGACGACGCACGACAGGTCGTGCGGCTCGCCATCGACGCCGCACAGCACGAGTGGGTCCGCACCGCAGGCTTCGACACCACCGCCGCCGTGTGGTCGTTCGTGCACCAGCAACTGCCGCGCCCGCTCAACTTCGACATCGTCGCCACGCAGTTCGGCTGATGGCCGACGGTGAGCACCCGATCACCTTCGCTCCCCCGGCGACGCGGGCCGCGTACCTGACTGCAGCCGACGACCTCGTCGCAATGGTCACCGACGTCTCGGCGGCGATAGGGCCCGAGGGGTGGGACGCGCCTGGCCTCGGCGTGTGGTCGCTCCGGTCGTTGATCGGCCACGCCGGTCGCGCCCTCGCGACCGTCACCGCCTATCTCGACGCCGGCGTGGGTCGACCGATCGAGGTGGAGCACGCGTTCGACTACTTCGCCGTGCTCCTCACCGCACAGGCCGATCCGGAAGCGGTTGCCGAGCGTGGTCGCCAAGCCGGTCTCGAGCTCGGTGACGATCCGGTCACTGCCGTCACGCAGCTGCGCGACGACGCGCTCGCCGCCGTGGAAGCCGTCGCCGACGATGCCCCCGCCGCGTCACCGGCCGGTGTGATGCGCCTTTCCGACTACCTGGTGTCGCGCGTCTTCGAGCTCACGATCCACACGGGAGACGTGGCACGCGCCGCAGGGGTCGAGTTCGTGCCGGCGCGCGATCCGGCGATGATCACCCTGACCGTGCTCGGTGCGCTCGTCGCCGCACGACCCGGTACGAGCGACGTGATCGCGGCGCTCACCGGCCGAGGTGCGCTGCCGGAGGGCTACAGCACGTTGTGATCGTGGAGGAACTCGTAGAGCCCGTCGACGAGACGAAGCTCCGACACCTCCGACAACGGCACCCAGCGGGCCTCTGCGGCGTCGTCGCCCGCCATGAGCGCTGCGGTGGGATCGAGGGGTGTGACCGTGAAGTCGAGGATCACGAAGTGCTGATCGTCGTCGATGCGCTCGACCCACCCGAGGAACTCCTCGACCACCACCTCGAGACCGGTCTCCTCGAACACCTCGCGCACCACCGCCACCGCGACCGGCTCACCGAGCTCGACCTTGCCGCCCGGCACCATCCACACGCCCTGCGCCGGTCCTCTCCCCTTGCGGATGAGGAGGATCGAGTCGTTCCACACCGCGACGCCACCTACCCCGAGCACCACGCCGGTGTGCTGGGCCACCTCTGGATCAGCCCAGCGACCGGTGCATCGTGAGTGCACGGGCGGTGAAGCCGTTGCGTTCGAAGAAGTTCTTCGTGGCTCGGTGGCCCGGCAGTGCGAGCGCGTCGATCGCGATGCACTCCTGCGCGACGCACGCTTCGATCAACCGCAGCGCCATGCACTCCCCCACTCCGACCGAGCGCGCTTCCGGTTCGACGAAAAGGTCGGTGATCACACCGAGTCGCGCACCGGAGCGCAACACTTCGGTGACCACGACCCCGTAGCCGATGACGGTGTCGTCGATCGTGCCGACGACCACCGTGGCGTCGTCGCGTGCGAGGAGCGCGGCGTAGGTGTCGTCGAGCGGTTCAGGCCACGCCTCGCGAGCGAACCACATCTCGCCGCCCTTCATGACGCGGAGCTCGTCGCGCACCATGTGTGCGAGCTCCACGATCCGCGCCACATCGTCGGCGACCGCGTCGCGGCTCGCCTCGACCATCACGTCGCTCGTGTCGACACGATCGCCAGCTCAGCCGAGCTGCGCGATCTTGCCGAGGATCGTGTTGCGGCCACGGTGCGCGAGCTCGTACTGCCGGATGGCGTCGAGCGAGGTGTGGTCGAGCCCGGCCAGGCGCTCGACCACCTGCGACGCGGACAACTCGTCGTAGTCCGGAATCGCCAACGACTCCACCGCCGGCGCGGCCGCGTCGGAATCGCGGACCTCGGCGACCGGCGGCGACGGTGCCGCCGAAGGCGCGGGCGCGGGTGCGGGTGTCGGCGCCGCGGTCGACGTGTCGGACGCGCTCGTCGGCGCGGACCCCGGGCCGTCGCTGCTGCGCATCGACCCCAAGCTCTGCAGCGCGCTGCCCGCGAAGCCGCGAGCGAAGTCGAAGCTGCCACCGGCAACGCCCTTGGCGATCACCACACCGCTGTCGGCGGCGCCCTTTGCCATGCCGAGCCCTTCCTCGACCTTGCGCCGCACGTCGGCCGCACTGGGAGCGTTCGGAACCGGCGGCATCGCGGGCATCGGGGGGGCCGGCGGCGTGGGCACGCTGCCGGGGAGGTGCGACTGCACCTCGCGCTTCCCACGTGACACGAACAACGGCATCATGCCCGGGAGCATGTCGCGCAGGTAGAGGGCGAGGCCCACCGGCGCGTACACGAGCAGCTCCAACGCCTTGTCGTGCGGAGCCTTGTCGTCGGGCACGGGTCCTCCGGTCTCGAATTGGGCGGTCTCGAAGTGGGCGGGGACGACGCGTCGAGCTTGACGTGGTGCGCCGCCTCGATCGGGCGCCAGTCTACGGTGCCGAGCGTCATGTCGATCCTCGCACTCTCGATTCCTGATGCGCTGATCATCGCGGTCGTCGGCTTCTGCGCGGGCACGATCAACACCGTGGTCGGGTCGGGTTCGCTGATCACCTTCCCCACCCTGGTGGCCATCGGATACGCCCCGGTCACCGCCAACGTGAGCAACACGATCGGACTCACCTTCGGGGCGATGAGTGGGGCAGTCGGCTACCGACGCGAGCTCGAGGGGCAGGGTCGGCGCGTCCGGAGGCTCGCGATCGGCTCGCTCATCGGCGGCATCGCCGGCGCGATCCTGCTGCTCACCCTGCCGAGCTCGGTGTTCGACGCAGTCGTCCCGGTGCTCATCGTGCTTGCGTGCGTCCTCGTGGTGGTGCAGCCGCGGCTGAGTCGCTTCGTGGCCGCTCGACGCTCGGCGCCGGTCGAGCACGGCGGGTTCGTGCTGTGGATCGGCGTGTTCATCACCGGCGTGTACGGCGGGTACTTCGGTGCCGCGCAGGGCGTGATCCTGCTCGCGCTGTTGGGCATCTTCATCTCGGACGACCTGCAACGCCTCAATGGGGTGAAGAACGTGCTCGCGGTGGTCGCAAACGGCGTCGCGGCGGTCGTGTTCGTGTTCGCGGCGCACGTCGCGTGGGAAGTGGCCGTGCTGATCGCGTTGAGCTCGATCGTGGGCGGTCAGGTCGGCGCGCACGTGGGGCGACGGCTGCCCGCACCCTGGTTGCGCGCCGTGATCGTGGTGATCGGCCTCGTCGCCGCGGTGCGCCTGACCTTCTGACGCTTCACCGAGCGATCGGGCGACGCGGGCGCCACACGGCAACCACGGTCGCACCGAGGAGCGTGAGGCAGGACAGCGCGACGACCCAGTCGCCGAAGCGCACGTACAGCGTGTCGCCAGTGGTGGCGGTGACGTGCGTGTCGAGGATCGCCTTCTGGAAGAGCTCGGTGCGGTCGTGCACCGTGCCGTCGGGATCGACGATCGCGCTGACGCCCGACAGCGACGCCTGCACCAGCGGCCGCCCGGTTTCCGCGGCGCGGAACTGACCCAAGGCGAGGTGTTGATCGGTGTTGCCCGACCGCCGGTACGAGCGGTTGTTGGTGCTCACCACG
>JBEVIU010000043.1:0-4863 GCA_040510575.1 Acidimicrobiia bacterium
TCAGCCGTTGGCGCGCGTGCGAGCGGAGCGGCGTGGCGCCGGTTGATCGTGTCGACGACCGTGGAGCTCACGGCGCACGAGGTGGTTCCAGCTGCAGTCGGGGCACACCTCGACGAGGTAACAGATGAACTCGTCGTGCTCGGCGCCCAGCTTCTCGAGCTCGCCCGGGTGCGAGATGCAACGACCGTTGGCGGCGCGCAGGCCGTCGCCGTACACGTACGACACATAGGCGAGGCCGGCCGACGCGCACACCGGGCAGGGCTGCTGGACCTTCTCTCCCACGTACCGGGCCGCTCGCACGAGCTCGGGATGGGCGTCGCAGACGTCGAGACGGGTCACGCGACCACTGCGGAGGTCGCGGAGCACGGCCCTTCGGGCCAGCGCGTAGTCGGTGTGCCGGCGCACGGCGCGCAGTGTACCGGGGTCGCGAGGTGGCCAGGACGGTTCAACCCTTGGTCCCGGGCGGGTCGCGGCCGGTCGGGGCGCGTCCCGACGCCTGTGCTTCCATTCGCGTTCACCTGCGGTATACTCACCTCGATATATCGGTCCGAGATATCAGCCTTCAGCAAACGCAAGTCGGAGACCTCATGCTGGACCTCGCGATCCTGGGATCGCTCAAGGAGCAGCCGCTCCACGGCTACGAGCTCAAGAAGCGCGTCGGCGAGACGGTCGGCTCCACCTGGGCGATCTCGTTCGGGTCGCTGTATCCGGCCCTGAAGCGCCTCGAGCGCGACGGCGCCATCGTGGTCGTCGATCCCGCGCACGTCTCGACCACCCCGATCCCTCCGACCGGCTCGCTCGCCGGCGACCTCGCGGCCGCCCGCATGCGTCGTGCCGGCAAGCCCACCCGTCGCACCCGCAAGGCCTACGAGCTCACTGCCCGCGGCGACGCTCGGCTGACCGAGCTCCTGCTCGACCCCGATTCGCCCGACGACGACCGCACCTTCGCGTTGAAGCTCGCGTTCTGCGGCTCGCTCGACACCGCGGCGCGGCTCCAACTGCTGCAGCGTCGTCGCTCCAACCTCGCCGACGATCTCGCCCGCGCCCGTCAGCAGGCGCCGGCCCGTGGTGACCGCTACACCCGCTCGCTCGTCGAGCACCGCACCGAGTCCATCGAGCGCGACCTCGAGTGGGTCGACTCGCTCATCGCCGCCGAACCCGGCTCCGTGCCGGAACGGGAACACGGCGAGCACCAGTCCGAAAATGAAGGAGCAGCGGCATCATGAGTGACGGTCGCGTTCGCGTTGCCATCGCCGGCGTGGGGAACTGCGCCAGCAGCCTCGTCCAAGGCGTCGAGTACTACCGCAAGGCCGATCCGAACGACGACGTGCCCGGTCTCATGCACGTCGTGCTCGGCGGCTACCACGTGGGCGACGTCGACTTCGTCGCCGCGTTCGACGTGGACGCCGAGAAGGTCGGCCTCGACCTCGGCAAGGCGATCCACGCCGGGCCGAACAACACGATCAAGTTCGCCAACGTCGGCCACCTCGGCGTGGAGGTGCTGCGCGCGCCCACGTTCGACGGGCTCGGTCAGTACTACCGAGCCGAGATCGAGGAATCGCCGAAACCTCCGATCGACGTCACCCAGGCGCTGCGCGACTCCGGCGCCGACGTGCTCGTGAGCTACCTCCCCGTGGGTTCGGAAGACGCGCAGCGCTTCTACGCCCAGGCCTGCCTCGACGCGGGCGTCGGGTTCGTCAACGCCATCCCCGTGTTCATCGCCAGCGACCCCGAGTGGGCGGCGAAGTTCACCGAGGCCGGCTTGCCGATCGTGGGCGACGACATCAAGAGCCAGGTCGGCGCCACCATCACGCACCGCGTGCTGGCGCGGCTGATGGAAGACCGCGGCATGGCGATCGACCGCACCTACCAGCTCAACTTCGGCGGCAACATGGACTTCAAGAACATGCTCGAGCGCACGCGCCTCGAGTCGAAGAAGAAGTCGAAGACGCAGTCGGTGACGAGCCAGATCGAGCAGGGCATCGAGTCCGACAACGTGCACATCGGGCCGTCCGACCACGTCCCGTGGCTCGAGGACCGCAAATGGGCCTACATCCGGCTCGAGGGGCGCAACTTCGGCGACGTGCCGCTCAACATCGAGCTCAAGCTCGAAGTGTGGGACTCGCCGAACTCCGCGGGCGTGATCATCGACGCGGTGCGCTGCTGCAAGGTCGCGCTCGACCGCGGCGTGGGTGGGCCGCTCGCAGGGCCGTCGGCCTACTTCATGAAGTCGCCTGCCGTGCAGTACCACGACGACGAGGCGTACCGCATGGTCGAGGAGTTCGCGCGGGGCGAGGGCTGAGCCCACCGCCTGCGTTCCGGGCTGATCACGCCGGTTGGTCGCGCACGGCGCGATGATCCGGACATGAACGGGACGAGCGGCACCTTCTCCTACGGCCCGAACGGGCCGACCGAACGCGAGCTGCGCCTGCTCGGCGACGTGAAGGGCAAGCGCGTGCTCGAGCTCGGGTGCGGCACGGGCGAGACCGCGGTGGCGCTCGCGCAACAAGGTGCGGTCGTGATCGGCATCGACACCTCCGACGAGCGCCTCGCCATCGCACGCGCCCGCGGCGACGACGCCGACGTGCGCGTCGACTGGCACCACGGCGACCTCGCTGACCTCGCATTCCTCCGAGCAGATTCGATCGACGTGGTGGTGAGCATCCACGTGCTGTCAGAAGTCGACGATGCGGCGCGGCTGTTCCGTCAGGTCGAGCGCGTGCTGCGGCCGAACGCGCCCTTCGTGTTCTCGGCGGAACACCCCGTCGCCCTGTGCATGGGCCCGGGGGACACGTTCACCCACTCGCCGTTCGACCGGGGGCCGATCTCGGTGAACGGCCGCCTGCTCTACGTGCGCAGCATCTCAGAGGTGTTCACCGACCTCCACCGCGCCGGGCTGCGCGCCGACACGTTGCTCGAGCCGCGCCAGTCGAACGCGCGCACCCCCACGATCGTCGTGTGGCGCGCCCGAACCGACACCGCCTGAGCAGCCAGACATCGCGAAGCGCGGAGCGCGCGCACGCGTACGCTCTCCCGATGCGGATCTTCCCCCCAGTCCCCGCTCGCCGCGTCGTCGTCGCCATCGCGCTCGTGAGCGTTGCCGCGATCACGAGCGTCACCGGAGCAGCGCCTTCCGGCGCCGCCGCGAGCCCCGACGCCGCGCTCGACACGGCGCTGTCGAAGTTCGTCGACACGAAGGGTGCGTCGCCCGGCATCTCCGTCGTCGTGCAACGCGGGGCCACGCCCGATCTCCACACCGCGGGCGTCGCCGACGTCGACAGCGGCGCGCCGATCGCACTCGACGACCACGTGCGCATGGCCAGCGTGGCCAAGGCATACAGCGGCGCGGCCGCGCTGTCGCTCGTGGGCTCCGGCACGCTGTCGCTCGATTCCACGATCGGCGAGCTCTTGCCGCAGCAACCGGCGGCGTGGGCGGACGTGACCCTTGGCCAGCTGCTCCAACACACGAGCGGCGTCCCCGACTTCAGCGGCAGCGACGCATTCCGCGCCGCGCTCCAGGCGTCGCCCGACGTCGCCCCACCTCCTGCCCAGCTGCTGTCGTACGTCGCCGACGAGCCGTTGAACTTCACGCCCGGCTCGAAGTACGAGTACTCGAACTCCGACAACATCGTCGTCGGGCTCATGGTCGCGGCCGCCACCGGGACGCCATACGAAGACGCGCTCGCCACGCTCGTGTACACGCCGCTCGGCCTCACCGACACCAGCCTGCCCGCCGGGCTCACCGTCCCTTCACCGTTCGTGCACGCCTACGCGCTCGATCCTCCCGCCCCGCCGCAAGACGCGACCGAGACCTTCGCCGCCGGCTGGGCCTGGGCCTCGGGCGGCATCGTGGCGACGCCCGCCGACGCGAATCGCTTCATCCGTGGCTACGCCAGCGGCGGGACCACCACGCCGGACGTGATGAAAGCGCAGTTCACCTTTCGAAAGGGTCACTCGGAGCCACCGGGGCCGGGTACCAACACCGCCGGCATGGCGATCTTCCGCTACAAGACCCGGTGCGGCACCGTCTACGGCCACACCGGCAACACCGCCGGCTTCACGCAGTTCGTCGCGTCCACGCGCGACGGCACCCGCTCGACCGCCGTCACGGTGAACGCCCAGATCACGCCCGATTCCGACCGGGTGCGCTTCGCCAACCTGCGGCAGATCTACACGCTCGCGGTGTGCGCAGCGCTCGACGGCGCCTGATCTCGCAGCAGGCCGGTGCTCAGGAGGCCGGTGCTCAGGCCGCCGGCGTGATCCCACGCTCGGCGGCCCACGCGGTGAGGAGCGCGTACGCGTCGGCCTCGTCGATCGGCCCTCGTTCGAGTCGCTCCTCCAGGAGGAAGTCGAGCGCATCGCCGACGGTACGACCCGGCTTCACCCCGAGGTGCTCCATCACCTGACGGCCGTCGAGCGGAGGCCGGATCGAGTCGAGCTCCTCCTGCTCGCGCAGCTCCTCGATGCGGGTCTCCAGCTCGTCCATCCGACGAGCGAGCGCCTGCGCGCGCTTCTTGTTGCGCGTCGTGCAGTCGCACCGCTGGAGGTGGTTGAGCTGATCGAGCAACGGACCCGCGTCGCGCACGTAGCGCCGCACGGCCTTGTCGGTCCAGCCCATTGCATAGGTGTGGATCCGCAGGTGCAGGTAGACGAGCTTCGTGACGTCGTCGACCACGTCGTTCGGGTACTTCAGCGCTCGCAATCGCTCCTCGGTCATGCGCGCGCCGACGACCTCGTGGTGGTGGAAGCTCACGGCGCCACTCGCGAACGAACGCGTCTTCGGCTTGCCGACATCGTGGAACAACGCAGCGAGGCGAACCATGAGCTCGGGCCGCGTGTTGCGCACCACCGCGATCGTGTGCG
>JBEVIU010000044.1:0-10693 GCA_040510575.1 Acidimicrobiia bacterium
GGCTACTGACGCAGGGTGCTGGTCGACAGCGGGGGCGCTCCTTCGCTGAGGTGCCGCAGGCTGAGCGCTGCCGTTGCGATGGCGATCCGCGTGTTGGCGTGGCGATCGCTCACCACGAGCTCGTGCCCGCGGCGCGCCAGTCGGATCGACGTCGCTCCCGGCGTTCCGTGACCGACGCCGGGGAGGTCGACGCAGTACGCCCATGCACCGCGGAGGTCGAGCACGTGGACGAACGCCCGCGATGCGTCGGGCTCGTCGGCGTGTTCGTGCTGCTGGTACAGCGTGTAGAGCTGCGTCGCCGACTCGCTGAGCACCTGGAGACGAGCAGTGCCGCTCATGTCGAGATCGAGTGGCTGCTTGTCGGGACCGATGAGGCCACCGAATGCTCCGGTCGCGAGGTCGACCGCGCCGACGCGGTAGTGCGTCGGCGCGTCTGCTGGGAGGTGGTCGATCACGAACAACGCCTCGTTGCCCACGCCGAAGGCTTCCGGTTCGACGTTGCGGGCGACGTCGTAGACGCGCGTCCCCCCGGTCCGGAGGTCGGCGACGACGAGACGCGTCGATGCGCGGCCTCCGGGACGGTAGGTGTCGGCGCCGTCGGGGAGCACGGGCCCGAGCACGAGGCGACGAGCACCGGGCTCGACCACGCGGAGCGCCAGTGGCTCGTCGAGGGTCAGAACGACGGTGCCGTCGCTCGCGCGGGTCACCGTCGTGCGGCCGTTCGAGACCGCCGACACGAACCGGGCGCTGCGGTCGAGCGCGGCGACCGACGTGAGGGAGTCGGATGCCTTGCCGACCACCGGTGACGCAGTCGTCAACGCCGCGACCAGCACGATCCCTGCGATGGCGAGGCGCGGGTGGATGGGCATGTCGTCTCCCGAGGTGTGGCTGCCTGGTCGAGTCGAGTACACCGCCACGTTGCGCGTGGTTCCGTCAGCGAAGACGTCGAACCGATCGAGCGATCTCGAGCATCTCGGTGAGGGTCACGTCACCCTCGAGCCGCAGCTCGAGCCCGTCGGCGACCCACAGCAGTACCGACGCGGAGCGCACCGTGCGCCCGGCGATCGTGCGGGTGTGAGGTCCAGGGATCCAGTAGCCCGGCTCCTCGCCCACCCGAATCGCCTCGACCTGACCCTGCTCGGGCACGCGCTTGAGCGCCGGGACGGTGCCCTCGGCGCGTTCGCCGAACGTGACGTCGTCGTACTCGACGATCGTTTCGCCGCTGAGATCGACACGCCAACCGCGTGGGTCGCCGACTAACGCGGCGTCGGGAAGCGCCAGCCCGGCCGTTCCCAACCGGCGGCGCAGCGCCGCTTCCGAGCCCTCGGGCTGCAACCGGGGTGTTGCGGCCCCCGACCGCACGCCGTCGACGTGGGTCACGGTGGTGCTGCCGATGCCGAGGAGGTCGGCGACCGCCCGCCGTGCCGGCGCGATCGCGGCGACGGCAACCAGCACGACCAGCACCGCGATCGCCGCGATGGCGAGGCCGCGAACGGGCACGCGTGGCCGCGGCAGCGGATCCAGGTCCGCGAGGACGCGCGGCCACAACGATTGCTCGGACGTGCGCAGATGGCCGGCCAGGTCGGTGAGCGCCGCGCCGAGGGCGTCATCGCTGCTGAGATCAGCCACGCGTCACCTCCAGCTCCTCGAGCTCGGTCCGCAGTCGGTTCATCGCCCGCGACAGACGGGACTTCACCGTTCCCGCGCGCACACCCAGCGCCACTGCGATGTCTCGTTCGCTCATGTCCTCGAACCATCGGCACGCCAGCACCAGCCGGTCACGCTCGCTGAGGCGGGCGAGCGCGTCGGCGAGCAGGCGCCGTTGCTCGTCGGCGATCGCGCGGTCCGCCGCGACGTCGGGCACGCTCGCATCACCGATCGCGCGCAGGGAGAGCACGAGGCGGCGGCGCTCACTCCGGACCGAGTTCTTGGCCACGTTCACAACGATGCGCGTGATCCACGGCCGGAACGGACGATCGACTTCGAATCGATCGAGTGCCTTGTAGGCACGCACGAAGGCCTCCTGAGCGACGTCTTCGGCGTCCGACGGACCGCACACCATCGACGCCATGCGCACCACGGTCGCCTCGTGGCGCCGCACCAGCTCACCGAACGCGGCGACGTCGCCGCGGCGTGCACGGACCACGAGCTCGCCGTCGCCGGTCGTGCCGGCCGCCGGTTCCATTCGCCGTTCCTACACCGCAACGGCAGGAGTGGTTCCGTGGCCTGCGGCGGGGCTCACAGGTAGCCGTCGTTCATCAGGTTCTTGGTGGCGAACCAGCCGGGCACGGCGGGGATGAAGTTGGCGACGAGCTGGTTGGCGAGCACGGCAGCCACTGCGACCTCCGTGGGCACACCCACGGCGGTGAGCGCGCCCGACATGCCGACCGACGCCACCGCGGTACCGCCACCGGGGATCGGCACGAGCGACGCGATGGTCCCGATGAAGATGTTGAGTGCGAGCACCGTCCAGTAATTGACGCTCCCACCGAACGCTTCGATGCAGATCAGCATGATCAGCGCGTACATGAGCGAGTTCACCGCGTTGCCGCCGAGCAGCAGCGCGACCCGCTTCGGCGAGCGGAGCGCTTCTCGGATCGTGGTGTAGGCGCTCCTGAGTGGCGGAAGCACCAGCTTGCGCACCTTCGGAACCCCGAACACGATCGCCGCCGCGATCACGCCCAGGATGATCACGAGCAGCACCAGCTCCGCGATGCTCGACGTCGGGATCTTCCCGAAGTTGAGCGAGTCCGGTGAGAGCGCAACCGCGATCAGCAGCAACACGATCGACTGCACGATGTTGCCGACGTTCGTGAGCAGACCTCCCGACGCGACCGCCGACGCGAGATCGACGCCCTGCTTCTGGAGGAAGCGGATCTGCGCGGCCATACCGCCCACCGCCGGCACGGCGAGGTTGGAGAACGACATCGACAACTGCAGCTCCGCGGTGCGCACGAGGGGCAGCGGGATCGGGACCGTTCCCATGAGCGCGACCGCGGTCGCGAAGTTGGTGAGGAACGACAGCACCGTGGCCGCGGCCAAGTACAACCAGTCGGCGCCCTTGATGGTGTCGTAGAACTCCTCGGGGTCGCCGACCTGGCTCAACAGCGCGAACACTGCGATCAACGTGCCAACCGCCATGAGCAAGCTGGTGGTGTTGACGCGGTAGAGCTGCTGGAGCGGCGGCTCGTCGGTCGAGGCCGCGCCGGCGGCGGTGGCGCGCAGGGTTTCGAGCCGCTTGCCGAACGCCTTCCGTTCCTTGCGCGTGCCGGGGCGGAGGTCGCGAGTGAGCGCGCCCGGTTGCATCAGGGGCAGCGCGTCGACGATCGCCTGCGCACCGATGCCCTGCACCGCGGCGGCGGACGCCCGATCGGCACCGACGAGCTCGCTCGTGGCGACGAGCAACTCCGCAACGTCGGCGGACCGGCCGTACGCCGAGGCCGCGGTGGCCGCGGCGTCGAAGCCGGTGATCCCCGGACCGTCGGGACTGATCACCACGCGACTCGCGTTCAGCGCGCCGTGTGCCACTCGGGCCGCGTGCATCGCGGCGACCTGGTGCCACACCGCGACGAGTGTCGCGTCGTCGACGGTTGCGACGTCAGCCTCGGCCAACGTCGGTCCGGCGAGTGGGCGAAGTGCGGCGAGCGCGGTGTTGGGGCCGGCAGTTCCGGCGACGATCAGCTCGGGGACGCGCACGCCTGCCCGCGCCGCGAGCAGCATGGCGAATCCGTCGTGTTCGATTGCCTCGAGCCGCGTGAGGTAGAGCTGCGAGCCACCCTCCTTGTAGAGGATGAAGCGCCAGAACCGCGCCAGCAGCTGCGCATCGGCTTCGTCGCGCCCGAGCACGCGGATCTCGACCGGCCCGTCGGGATCGCGTGCCACCATCGAGGTGCCGTGGGCGGGTTGGTGCTCCGCGAGTGCGACGTCGGTCGCGTCGACCCCGAGCTCGCGTAGAGCAGCGTGCACCTGAGCGCGCGTCGGCCGCCCACCGGGGGACCCGAACGAGAGGTGAACGGCTGCGGCGAGACCCCACCCGAGCACGACGGCCGCCAGGATCGCGTCTGGCACGCCGATGCCGAGGTACATCACCGAGATCGCGACCACGACTGCGAAGAGCTGACCGATCCGTCGCATCGGGCGGGTGAGATACGGGGACGCGGTGCACACCACGGCGACGATCACCGCGAGTCGCACCACCGGGAACCCGGGTGAGTCGTCATTGATGCGGGTGACCGCGTCGAAGGCCTTGCTGATCCCCGCGTCGTTCACGACCACCGCGCCGATCACGCGCGCCAGGACCCACGCCAGCACGCCCGCGATCGCGAGGTCGCGCGCCAGGCGCCAACGGCGCGCGACGAGTGCGGCGACCACGACGATGCCGAGCGCCCACAGCGCGCCCAGCGTGTAGAGCGCGCGGAAGAAGGACTCGAAGTCGTCGGGCAGGCCGTTGAACAGCTGGAAGAGGTCCTGCTCGGCCTGCCACGGATCGGACCAGTGCACGACGAACGCGACGAGGAGCAACAACGCGATGACGAGTCGGATCCAGTCGCTCGTGCGGCGTCGATAGGGGAGCTCCGATGCCGGCCCGAACGTGCCGGTACGCCACCGCGACCAGCGCGGCGCCGGCTCGAGTTGTTGCTCGACGTCTCCCTCAGCCATCAAGCGAAGCCGGCAACCCGGTGCGGTACGTACGGCTCCTCGAGGCGTGCGATCTCGTCCGCGGTGAGCTCGAGCTCGACGGCTGCGACCGCGTCGTCGATGTGATGGGGCTTGGTGGCACCGATGATCGGTGCCGTCACCACCGGCTTCGACAGGATCCACGCAGTCGCGACCTGGGCCATCGGCACGCCGCGCTCGGCCGCGATCTCGCCCACCCGCTCCACCACCACCTGGTCAGTGGGCTGGTAGAGGAAGCGGCCGAACTCGTCGGTCTCGGAGCGCTCGGTGACCTCGTCCCACGGGCGCGCCAGCCGGCCGCGCGCGAGTGGGCTCCACGGGATCACGCCGATTCCCTGGTCGGCGCAGAGGCCGAGCATCTCGCGCTCCTCCTCCCGGTTGAGGAGGTTGTAGTGGTTCTGCATGCTCACGAAACGGGTCCACCCGTGCGCGTCGGCGAGGTAGAGCATCTTCGTGAACTGCCAGGCGTACATCGACGACGCGCCGATGTAGCGGACCTTGCCCGACTTCACCACGTCGTGCAGCGCCTCGAGCGTCTCCTCCATCGGCGTGCGACCGTCGAGGCGATGGATCTGGTAGAGGTCGATGTAGTCGGTGCCGAGGCGACGGAGGCTGTGGTCGACCTCGGTCATGATCGCCTTGCGCGACGTCCCGGCACTGTTCGCGCCCTCGCGCATGGGCCCGTGCACCTTGGTTGCGATCACGACCTCGTCGCGGTTCGCCAGCTCCTGCAGCGCGCGACCCGCGATCTCCTCGCTGGATCCGGCCGAGTACACGTTCGCGGTGTCGAAGAAGTTGATGCCGGCCTCGATCGCGGCTCGGTAGAAGGGTCGGCTCGCGTCCTCGTCGAGCGACCACGGATGTCCACCCTGTGCGGGGTCGCCGTAGCTCATGCACCCGAGGCAGATGGCCGACACGTCGAGGCCGGTGCGGCCGAGCTTCACGTACTTCATGTCGTTCTCCCGTCTCGGGTGCGGTGGGCGGGGGCAGCGTATGCTCGCCCGCGTGCCCGTGCAGACGAGTCAATGGCGGACCGAGTTCCGGGTGGGCGACCGGCGCGTGCTGGGTGTGGCCGACGGCGCGTTCACGATGACCGAGCACTTCATGAACGTCCCCGGCTTCCAGCGGCAGTTCGAGGACGCGTCGGGCCGCGCCGATCTCCCCGTGGGGTCGTTCGTGGTCGAGGGCGACCAGACCGTGCTCATCGACGCCGGGATCGGCCCGTTCGCCACTGACGGCCTGGTCGGCGGCAACCTGCTCGACGAGCTCGCCGCGATCGGGGTCCAGCCCGCCGACGTCGACGTCATCGCAGTGTCGCACCTCCATCTCGACCACGACGGCTGGCTCGCCACGCGCGACGGCGGGGTGACGTTCCCCAATGCGGTGGTGCACATCGGCGCCGGCGACTACGAGCACTTCGTGGTGGGCACGCCATCCGACCGTTTCACGATGGCGCGCCACAAGAAGGCGGCGCTGGTCGAGCTCTTCGACGCGGGGCGCGTCGTGTTGATCGACGACGTCACCGAGTTCGTGCCCGGCGTGGTGGCAATGCCCACGCCTGGTCACACGCCCGGTCATCTCGCATTCGCGATCCGCGACCGCGGTGAGCGACTGATGATCCTCGGCGACTCGATGTACTGCCCGGCACAGCTCACCGACATGGACCTCACGGCCATGCACGACGTCGACCCGGTGCTCGCCCGCCGCAGCCGCGAGCTCATCGCCCGCGAGGTGGAGGCGCACGCCACGTCGGCCGTCGGATGTCACTTCCCGGGCCTGCGCGCTGCCCGCGTGCTCGCGGGCGAAGTGGTCGCTTCCTAGCGGACCGTCAGCGCTGGTCGCGCAGGAGGCG
Source organism: Acidimicrobiia bacterium (assembly GCA_040510575.1). Taxonomy (GTDB): domain Bacteria; phylum Actinomycetota; class Acidimicrobiia; order IMCC26256; family DASPTH01; genus DASUMF01. Next base: position 6,530 of record JBEVIU010000044.1, read on the forward strand.
GCGCAGGATCTTGCCCGACGGTGACTTCGGCACCGTTTCGATGAACGTGAGCTTCCGGAGCTGCTTGTAGCCCGCGACCTCGCCGGCGACGTAGGCGAGGATCTCGTCGTCGGTCGCGCGTGCGCCCGACTTCAGCACGACGAAGCCGACCGGGACCTCGCCCGCCTCGTCGTCGGGTTCGCCGACGACCGCGGCGTCGGCTACAGCAGGGTGCGTGAGCAGCACCGCTTCCAGCTCGGCCGGCGCGACCTGCCACGCCTTGTATTTGATGAGCTCCTTGAGGCGGTCGACGATGTAGAGGTGGCCGTCGTCGTCGACGTGACCGATGTCGCCCGTGTGCAGCCAGCCGTCGTCGTCGATCGTCGCGGCGGTTGCCTCCGGGTTGTTGAGGTAGCCGCGCATCACCATCGCGCCGCGCACCCACACCTCGCCGTCGACGTCGTACCCGAGTGACGCACCCGTCGCCGGGTCGACGATCATCGTCTGCGCGTTGGGTACCGTCACGCCGACCGAGCCCTGCTTGCATCCGGTCCTCGGTGTCACGTGCGACGCGCCTGCGAGCTCGGTCATGCCGTAGCCCTGCTCGACCTTGCATCCCACCCGCGCTTCGATCTCGCGTTGGACCTCGGCCGAGAGCGGCGCCGCGCCTGAGAACACCTGCTTCACCGCGGACAGATCGAAGTCGTCGACGATCGGCTGCTTGGCGAGCTGCACCGCGATCGGCGGCGCGACGTACGACCGCGTGATGCCGTGGTCCTGGTGGGCGCGGAGGAAGCCTTCGAGATCGAAGCGCGGCATCGTGACGACGGTGCCGCCGACCGCGAACGTGGCGTTCATGATGATCTGCATGCCGTAGATGTGGAAGAACGGCAACACCGCGATCACAACGTCGTCCTCGACCAGGCCGAGAGGCGGGATCGTCTGCAAGACGTTGACGACCAGATTGCGGTGCGTGAGCACGACGCCCTTCGACAAGCCGGTCGTGCCCGACGAGTAGGGGATCGCGACCGGCGCGTCGAGGGGGACGGCGACCGGCGCGTCGAGCGGATCGCCGTACAGCTCGGTGAACCGGGGTGCACCGTCGGCGTCGTCGAGGAGGAAGAATTCCTGCACGGAGCCGTTCGCGGCGGCGGCCCGCGCCGTGTCGAGGAACGCCGACGCCACGATCATGAGGGACGGTTGCGCGTCGTCGAGCTGGTGACGCACCTCCCGCTCCGTGTAGCTCGGGTTCACGGTGGTGACGGTGCCGCCCGCGTAGGCCGCGCCGAGGAACGCGATCGCGTACTCCGGGCAGTTCGGCGCCATGATCGCGATCACGCCACCCGGAGCGAACCCGCGAGCGACGAGACCACCGGCCAGGCGACGGATGCCATCGCCGAGCTGCGCGTAGGTGATGGTGCGACCCGACGCGGCGTCGACGAGCGCGGGCTTGTCGCCGAGTGCTCCGACGTGACGCAGTACGAGCTCGGTGATGAGCACGTCGGGAACGTCGAAGTCGCCCAGCGGACTCGAATGGATCAGTGCGCCGTCGGCCGATGGCATGGTGCTCCCCCTCCAACCGATTGTGCTCGATGCGATCGGGCTCGAAGCGATCGGGCTGCCGGAACCATAGGAGAAGCGCGGCACGCCAATCTCGGGATGAGATCTCGGGCGTGGCCGTGGTGTGCGCGCTCGGCGCCACGCGTGCAATGGTCATCGCGTGACGACCGACCCGAATGTTCTGCGAGGCCGAGTCGCTGTGGTCGCGGGCGCGACCCGCGGCGCCGGACGTGGCATCGCGGCCGCGCTGGGCGAGGCGGGCGCCACCGTGATCTGCACCGGTCGCAGCAGCCGGTCCGGAACCCTCCGCTCCGACTACGACCGCGCTGAGACGATCGAGGAGACCGCGGAGCTGGTGACCGAGCTCGGCGGCGTCGGCATCGCAATCGCAGTCGACCACCTCGACCCTGAGCAGGTGCACGGGCTCGCCGATCGGATCCGGACCGATCACGGTCACATCGACGTCCTGGTCAACGACATCTGGGGCGGCGAGGTGCTCAAGGGCGGGCCGCCGCAGTGGGACACCCCGATCTGGGAGCTCGATCTCGACGACGGACTGCGGATCCTCCGTCTCGCGATCGATACTCACCTCGTGACCGCGCACCACCTGCTGCCACTCGTGATCGACGCGCCGGGCGGACTGCTCGTCGAAGTCACCGACGGCACGACCGAGTACAACGCGTCGCGATATCGGATCTCGGTGTTCTACGACCTGGCGAAGGTGGCGGTGAACCGGCTCGCCTTCTCCCTGGGTCACGAGCTCGCGCCACACGGCGCGACCGCGGTGTCGATCACCCCTGGCTGGCTGCGCTCCGAGATGATGCTCGAAGCCTTCGCGACGTCGGAGGAGCACTGGCGCGACTCGGTCGGGACGTCCGCGCCGCCGGGCTTCGCGCTGTCGGAGTCGCCGCGCTTCGTCGGGCGTGCGGTGGTCGCGTTGGCGTCCGACCCGGACCGGGCGCGCTGGAACCAGCAGTCCGTCGACTCCGGTCGCCTGGCGCAGGAGTACGGCTTCACCGACATCGACGGTTCACAGCCCGACGTGTGGCGCCACATGCTCGACACCGAGCGCGGCCTCGACGTCGACATCGGCGACTACCGGTAGCGCGCGGTCGGCGCCGCCGTATCCCTGGGTGCCGCTCGCGAGCGCGCAGCACCACAGCGCTCGAGGGTGCTGCACGAGTACGAGGGTCGACTCGTCGTCGCGACTCTCGGTGACGGGGTACCCGAGCTCGCACCCGCGTTCTCCGGGGCGAAGTACGGGATCTCGCACGTTCTGGTGACGGTGGTACGCCCCGCGGGACTCGAACCCGCAACCTAGTGATTAAGAGTCACTTGCTCTAACCAGTTGAGCTAGGGGCGCGGAGGGATCCTACCGGAGTCGCCGGTGACTTCTCGGTGCGAACCGCGAACCCCCTAGCGTGCGTGGTCGAGACAACAACGCGGCACGCCGAGTGTCGATGTCGCGATGTCGCCGACGTCGGAGTGGGAGGTCCCTCGTGGACGTGCTCGTGACCGGTTCGCACGGATTCATCGCCGGCGCACTGCTGCCGCGCTTGCGCGCTCACGACCACCGCGTCGTCCGCCTCGTGCGCGGCACGCCGGTCGGTCCCGACGAAGTGCACTGGGACCCCGATGCCGACGAGATCGACGCCGAGCGACTCGCGGGTATCGATGCGGTGGTGCACCTCGCCGGCGCAGGCATCGGCGACAAGAAGTGGACGCCCGAGCGCAAGGCGCTGATCCTCCAGAGCCGCACGCGGGGAACCGGGCTGCTCGCCCGCACCCTCGCCGCCATGGCGACCCCACCCGCGGTGCTCGTCTCCGGCTCGGCCATCGGGTACTACGGCAACCGGGGCGATGAAGTCCTCACTGAGGAATCGGCACCGGGTGACGACTTCACCGCCGAGGTCTGCCAGGCCTGGGAGTCGGCCACCGAGGCGGCAACCGAGGCTGGGATCCGGGTGGTCACGGTGCGCACCGGCATCGTCCTCGCCGCTGAGGGAGGCGTACTCAAACGGCTGCTGCTCCCGTTCAAGCTGGGGTTGGGCGGCCGGGTCGCATCGGGCAAGCAGTACATGAGCTGGATCACCCTCGACGACGAGGTGGGCGCGATCGTGCACCTGTTGTCGGCCGAGAGCGTGCGCGGTCCCGTGAACCTCACGGCGCCGAACCCGGCCACCAACGCCGAGCTGACCGACGCACTCGGTCGGGCGTTGCACCGGCCCACGATCCTGCCCACCCCACTGGCCCCGCTCAAGGTGCTGTACGGATCGGAGCTGGTGCAGTCGCTGCTCGTCGACGGCCAGCGCGTGTCGTCGGCGAAGCTCGCTGCGAGCGGGTACGAGTTCGCGCATCCGCAGCTCGACGACGCGCTCCGCGCGGTGTTGCGCGCGCCGGCGGCTTGACGCGCGCGCACACATGCGTGCTCCGTCGACTCGACGGAACGTTGGGGTGACCGAGGGGATTCGAACCCCCGACCTCCGGGACCACAACCCGGCGCTCTCACCAACTGAGCTACGATCACCACGCCTCGACGCCCTGCCCTGCGCCCAGCAGGCCTGCATGCTACCGGGCCGGCGAGTCACCGTGGACCTGTCGATGCGCGGCGAGGACGGCGACCAC
>JBEVIU010000045.1:0-8175 GCA_040510575.1 Acidimicrobiia bacterium
GCATCAGGCTTGCTCCGACGCGGCGGCGGGCGCCGCGGTCTTGGTGAGCTTGCGGAAGACGTCCTCGAGGCTGGCGCGCTCTGGGGTGAGCTTGACCTGTCTGGTCAGCTCGGACTCGTCAGGTCGAGCGCGACCGGAAGGGCCGACTCCCGCCAGCTCGCGAGCCCCGGGTTGCGGGGCTCGTACTTGTCGAACAGCATTGTGCGCGCCAATCGGTCGTCGGTGGGATCGGTGACGACATGGGCCGTCGCCGCGTAGGTGACATCACGCACGCGCACGGTGACGGCAGGCTCCTCTTGCAGGTTGCGCACCCAGTCGGAGCGGCCGCCCGCGCCCGCGAGCATGAACAGCCGGCCGTCGTCGAGCGCGAACCAGATCTCGATCTCGTGCGGCTCGCCCGTCACCCGTCCGCGAGTGGTGAGGTAGCAGAAGTCGTCGTCGGCAACCGTCGCGGGGATCACCGCTCGACCGTATCGTCAGCGCCGAGCAGCTGATGGCAGCTGGCGTCCGCGAACCACGACTCGAACTGCTCGGCTGACCACCCGCGCTCACCGACGAGCAGGAGCCAGACGTCGGGGTGGTTGAGCGTCCACAGAATGTCGGTCGCTGCCGTGACGTCGAGCCCGGTGCGGAGACCACCGTGCTCCTCGACCGACGTGACGATGACCCGCTGGTTCTCGTAGAAGTCGGACTGGATGAGGCGCCAGAGCGCGGCGCCGTCGGGATCGACCCCGGCCGCGCTGCGGATCACGCCCAGCATCGGCCCGATGCGCACTTTGACCGCGCACGCGTTGCGCGCGTTGAGGCGCAGCTGTCGCTCGGGATCGGTCTCCTCGAGCACCTCGCGGTACCACGGTCGGTCGGCGACCGGCTCGTCGCCGGTGTCGCCCTTGAGCACCAGATCCCACACTGCCCGGAGCACGCCACTCTTGGTCTTGCACGCGTTGTACACGGTCTTGAGCGCGACGCCCGACTCTGTGGCGATCGTGTCCATGGTCGTTTCGACGTAGCCGTCGCGCTCGAACAGTGCCTGCGCGGTGTCGAGGATCGACCGCCGGGTCGCTTCGGCCTGTTCTCGGCGACGGCGGGCGTCGTACTTCCGGGTCGGCGGAACGTCGTCAGGCACTTGACTACTCTAGGCAGATATTCAATACTCGTAACAAGTACTCAATAGCGAGGAGGACGCCATGGCGGCGACCCAAGCGACCGACGCAGCGCTCCGGACCCAGGTGCACACCATGTGGGCTCAGGTGGCCGACGGCTGGGCCGAGCACGCCGAGTACGTCGATTCCCGAGGCGCTCACCTCACTGCGCGCATGATCGACGCGAGCGCACCGAAGGCGGGCGACCGCGTGCTCGAGCTCGCGTGCGGCCCTGGCGGCGCCGGCCTCGCGATCGCGGAGATCGTCGGCACGACGGGCGAGGTCGTGCTGAGCGACGTGGCGACCGAGATGATCGCGATTGCCGCCGCACGTGCCGCTGACCGTGGGCTCGACAACGTGCGGACAACCGTCCGCGACCTCGAGCAGATCGACGAGCCCGACGCGAGCTTCGACGTGGTCGTCTGTCGCGAAGGGCTGATGTTCGCCGTCCAACCGGCCCGCGCGGTGGCGGAGATCGCGCGCGTCCTGCGCCCGGGCGGTCGGGTTGCCCTTGCCGTGTGGGGTCCGCGAGCAGACAACCCATGGCTCGGCCTGGTGTTCGACGCGGTCAGCGAGCAGCTCGGCCTGCCCATCCCGCCACCGGGCGTTCCCGGACCGTTCGCGCTCTCCGATGCCACCGAGTTGCATGCGCTGTTGGTCGGCGGCGGACTCGTCGACGTCTCGGTCGAGCCGCTCAGCGCTCCACTCCGCGCCGCCTCGTTCGACGAGTGGTGGGCACGGACCTCGGCGATCGCAGGTCCCCTCGCCGCGATGCTGGCATCGTTGCCCGACGAGGTGCGGTGCGCGATCACGGATCGGCTACGCGCTGCGGTCGAGCCGTACCGCACCGCCGAGGGACTCGAGATCCCCGGCGTGACCCTGCTTGCGTCGGCGCGTCATCCCTGACTCAGAGTCGGTCGGCGCGCAGCGCGCTGCGGCGCACCTTGCCCGCGTCGTCGCGGACCGGGTCAGTCGTGAACTCGAAGGTGCGCGGCGTCTTGTAGCGAGCGAGCCGCTCCGCGAGGAAGCCGGTGAGCTCGTCGTCGGTGAGGGGATCGGTGACCTGCACGATCGCGTGGATGCGATTGCCGAGGTCGTCGTCGGGAAGGCCGATCGCCGCCGCACTCAGCACCGACGGGTGTTCCATCAGCGCGCCTTCGATCTCGGCGGGGTACACGTTCTCGCCGCCGACGAGGATCATGTCGGCGCGTCGGTCGCTCAGGTAGACGTAGCCGTCGGCATCCATCGAGCCCATGTCGCCCAGGCTCTCCCAGTGACCCGGCAGCGTGCGCGCCTCCGAACCGACGTAGTGATACGCAGGCGTGCCCTCCGCGTCGCGACGCATGTAGATCTCGCCGATCTCGCCCGGCGGGAGGTCGTCGCCGGTGTCGGGGTCGGCCACCTTCATCTCCCCGAAGATGCAGCGACCAACCGAGCCGCGATGCTCGAGCCACTCGTCGCCGCGGATGACCGTCATCGCCTGCAGCTCGGTGCCGCCGTACAGCTCCCAGATTCGCTCACCGCCGAGCCAGTCGATCCAGTCGGCCTTCAGCCACTCGGGGCACGGTGCAGCAAAGTGCCAGAGCGTCTCGAGGCTGGAGACGTCGTAGCGGTTGCGCACGTCGTCGCCGAGCCGCCAGATGCGCAGCATCATCGTGGGGACGAGGAACATGAACGTGCCGCGGTGCTCGTCGATCGCTTGCAGCGTCGCCTCCGCGTCGAAGCGAGGGAACACGACGATGTGGTTGCCGATGGTGAGACCACCCATCGACAGTGCGAACGGGCCGTTGTGGAAGAGCGGACCCGGCACGATGTGGCAGCCGTCGGCGACCACTTGTGTCGCGGCGGCGAGCAACAAGCTCACGACGCCGGGCGTTTGGTTCACGATGAGCTTGGGTCGCCCGGTCGAGCCGCCCGAGGTCATGGCGCGCTGCGACGGGCTGATGCGATCGGGGTGCGAAGCGTCGCTCGTCGACGAATCGGCCTCCCAGCCGACGGGAAGCACCCGACGGCCCGGGTGCGAAGCAGGATCGGCGCCCACGACCAGCTTCGAGTCGGCCAGCTCGACGATCGCCTGGCGTTCGCGGTCGGGGAGGCGCGCGCTCAACGGCTGTGGGATCGCGCCGAGCTTCCACGCCGCCACCGCGGCCTCCACGAACGCGACCGAGTTCGGCAACGCGATCGACACGAAGTCGCCCTCGCCGACGCCGAGCTCGGACCACTCGCGCGCGATGCGGTTGGTACGGAGGTCGAGCTCGGAACGTGAGACCGTTCGCTTGCTGCCGTCGGGCTCCCACCCGGTGACCGCGGGCCGGTCGGGATCTTCCTCGGCGAGCACGGTGATCGCCCGTCCGAACGAGATCCCGTCATCCACGAGCCGAGACCCTAACGAGGCGTGGGATCGTCCTCAACCGGCGTTCGGGCGCTCGACTCGATCACAGGCTCGTGGTGCTCGACCGTGGGAAACGGCTCGTAGCAGTGGTGCAGCAGCTCTCGCCATCGCTGGATCACGGGCGGAAGCTGCTCAAGTGATCGGCTGGACGAACTTCGCGTAGCGGCGGCGCCAGGAGAGAGCGAGCATCACGCGCAACGGCAAAGGGGGCGGCGGCGGCTGTTGCTCGCTCGGCAGGCCTCGCGTGACCTCGTCGAGGATTCCCGCGACGATGGGCATGTCGGCTTTGGGAGTGGAGCGCAGCGCACGCTCGCTGACCTCGTCCCACTCCTTGCCGTCGACGGTTGCCGCGGCGGCGGGAAGCAGCTGCGCGTCCTCGATGTCGAGGTGCGGAACGAGTGTGTCGCGCACTGCGGCGATCGTGTCGTGCACGGCGCGGCGTGTGTCGTCGTCGGGGTGGGCGACGAGCGCGCCGATGGCGGTGTCGACCGCGTCGAGGAGTGTCACGAGCTCCTGGTGTTCGCGCTCGAGCTGCTCGATGAGTGGACGCTGGTCGGGGCTGGCGGCCGCGATCATCGGGAAGAAGTCGCTGTCCTCGTGCTCGTGGTGGTTGTGCAGCCCGCGCTCGAGCACTGCCCAGCGATCGGGGATCACGGTGGCGAGCGTCGCGGGATCCAGCCGGTCGGCCGCGCCGACGAATCGATCGAGGGTGACGCGCAGGCTCTGGTGCACCACGAGATACAGGCGAATGTCAGCGTGCGGCTCGGCCATGGCGGGCACCCTACGCGACCCCTCCCTCCTCGAGCGGCCCTTGTGGTACCGAACGTACGTTCGATACGATCGCTGGTCCCATGGCGACCATCCCGGGCGACCGGGGCTACGGCGGTGAGGGCTACGCCGAGCTCCACTGCCACACCAACTTCTCGTTTCTCGACGGTGCCAGCCACCCTGAGGCGCTGGTCGAGGAGGCGGCGCGGCTCGGGCTGGCCGGGCTGGCCGTCACTGATCACGACGGCTTCTACGGCGTGGTGCGCTTCGCGCTCGCGGCGGCCGACCACGCGCTCCCGACCGTGTTCGGCACCGAGCTCACGCTCGGTATCACGAAGCCTACGAACGGTGAGCCCGATCCTGAGGGGGAACATCTCGTGGTGCTCGCCGAAGGGCCGGTGGGGTACGCGCGGCTCGCGCGCGCGATCAGCGAGGCGCAGATGGCGGGAGAGAAGGGCGCGCCGCGCAGTGCGATCCCCGCGCTCGCCGATCTCGCGCGTGCGCCCGTGCATCTCCACCCCGACGCGAGCGCATGCAACGACACATGGTTCGTGCTCACCGGCTGTCGCAAGGGAACCGTGCCCGCCGCCTTGGTGCGCGACGGTCCAGCCGCGGCGCGCCGCGCGCTCGACGAGTTGGTCGATGCCTTCTCGCGCGAGCGCGTGCTGGTGGAGCTGTGGGATCACGGCGACCCGCTCGACCGTCACCGCAACGACGCGCTCGCGCAGGTGGCGATCGCGGCCAACGTCGACGTGATCGCCACGAACAACGTGCACTACGCCACCCCCGCGCAACGCCCACTCGCCACCGCGCTCGCCGCGGTGCGCGCCCGCCGCTCGCTCGACGAGATCGACGGCTGGTTGCCAGCGTCGCCCTTCGCGCACCTCCGCAGCGCGGGGGAGCAGGCGCGCCGCTTCGCGCGCTGGCCCGGTGCAGTGGAGCGCACCGTCGACATCGCGCGCGCCTGCGCGTTCGACCTCCGGCTCGCGTCCCCGGAGCTGCCCGATCACGACGTCCCTGACGGCCACACCGAGATGACCTGGCTGCGCGAGCTCACGACGCGTGGTGCTGCCGTCCGCTATCCGAGCACGCATCCCGACCACGAGCAGGCAATGGGTCAGATCGCGCACGAGCTCGACGTGATCGAGCAGCTCAACTTCCCCGGGTACTTCCTCGTACTCGTCGACATCGTCGAGTTCTGCCGCGTGCACGACATCTACTGCCAGGGTCGCGGCAGCGCGGCGAACAGCGCGGTGTGTTACGCGCTCGGTGTCACCAAGGCCGACGCCGTCGCGCTCGGCCTGTTGTTCGAGCGCTTCCTCTCGCTCGAGCGCGACGGTCCGCCCGACATCGACCTCGACATCGAGCACCAACGCCGCGAGGAGGTGATCCAGTACGTCTACGACAAGCACGGCCGCGAACGCGCCGCGCAGGTGGCGAACGTGATCACCTACCGGCCGCGCTCCGCGCTGCGCGAGATGGCGAAGGCCACTGGGATGTCGCCCGGGCAGGCCGACGCGATCACCAAGTGGGTCGACCGCTGGGGTCATTCGACGAGCTCGTTCGACGGCCTGCAGGCCGACGAAGGCGCGCCGCCGGTGCCGCCGCTCACCCTCTCGTTGGCGGAGCAGGTGCTGGATTTTCCGCGCCACCTCGGCATCCACTCGGGGGGGATGGTGATGGCCGACCGTCCCCTGGTGGAGTTCTGTCCCGTCGAGTGGGCGCGCATGGAGAACCGCTCGGTGCTGCAGTGGGACAAGGACGACTGTGCGTCGGCCGGCCTGGTGAAGTTCGACCTGCTGGGGCTCGGGATGCTCACGATGCTGCACCTGGCCGTCGACCTCGTGCGCGAGCACGAAGGGGTGGAGATCGATCTTGCGACGATCCCGCAGGAGCCCGAGGTGTACGCGCTGCTGTGCGCGGCCGACACCGTCGGTGTGTTCCAGGTGGAGAGCCGCGCGCAGATGGCCACGCTGCCGCGCCTGCGCCCGGAGACGTTCTACGACCTCGTGGTGGAGGTCGCGCTCATCCGTCCCGGTCCCATCCAGGGTGGGTCGGTGCATCCCTATCTGCGGCGGCGCAACGGCCAGGAGGCGGTGACGTACCCGCATCCATTGCTCGAGCCGTGCCTGAAGAAGACGCTCGGCGTGCCGCTGTTCCAGGAGCAACTCATGCAGATGGCGATCGACGTGGCCGGGTTCACGCCGGGGGAATCCGACAAGTTGCGTCAGGCGATGGGCTCGAAGCGGTCGCGGGTGCGCATGGCCGCGATGCGCGAGCGACTGCTGCAAGGGATGGCCGAGCGCGGCATCACCGGCGACGTGGCCGACGAGATCGCGAAGAAGCTCGAGGCGTTCGCCGACTTCGGATTCCCCGAGAGCCACTCGGTGAGCTTCGCCTACCTCGTGTACTCGAGCTCGTGGATCAAGTTGCACTACCCGGCCGAGTTCGCGTGCTCGTTGCTCAACGCGCAACCGATGGGCTTCTACTCGCCGCACACCATCGTGCGCGACGCGGTGCGTCACGGGGTGGAGATGCTCGGGCCGTGTGTCGCGATGTCGCGCCGCGACTGCACGTTGGAGCCGCGCAGTGGTGACGCCGGCCCGGTGGGTCGACCAAAGCCTGGTTGGCACGCGGATCCGTCGATCCACGCGGTGCGGGTGGGGCTGCGGTACGTGCGCGGGCTGTCCGACACGTTGCTCGATCGCATCGACGACGCGCGCGACGAGGCACCGTTCGTGGATCTCGAGGATTTCACCCGTCGCACGAGCGCGCCGTCGGATGCGCTGGAGTCGCTCGCGACCGCCGGCGCGTTCGGATGCTTCGACCGATCACGCCGCGCCGCACTGTGGGCGGCAGGCGCGTTGCGCGACGCGCGGCCCGGCACGCTCCCGGGGCTCGTCACGGGGGTGGACGCGCCGGCGTTGCCGGGGATGAGTGAGACCGAGGAAACGGCGGCCGACCTGTGGGCGACCGGGATGTCGACGGCGCGGCACCCGACCGAGCTGGTGCGCGCCGCGTTGGTGGCGCGGGGGATCGTGACCGCGGGGGAGCTGCGGGAGCTCCCTGATCGCTCCGTGGTGGATGTCGCGGGAGTGGTCACGCACCGCCAACAGCCGCAGACGTCGAAGGGCGTGGTGTTCATCAACCTCGAAGACGAGACGGGGCTGGTGAACGTGATCTGCACCCCCGACGTGTGGAAGCGGTTCCGGCGGGTGGCGCGCACTGCACCCGCATTGGAGGTGCGGGGCGTGCTCGAGCGGCACCAGGGGGTGATCAACGTGCTCGCCCGTCGGGTGGTGGCGCTCCCGTTGCGGTTGGACGAGCACCTCCACTCCCGCGACTTCCGGTGAGTGGAGGCGCCAAGACCGGTCGCGACCTTCTCGGATTTCTCGTATTTTCCCGATTTTCTTCGGGATCTGCCCGGATCGGGCGGATGAGTGTCATACCCGCGTGTTGTGATGGTCTCGATGTACAGCGTGACCGATCACCTCGACGATCTCGACGAGCTGCGGTGCCGGGAGACTGCCTGGCTCGAAGCACGCCACGACGAGTTGACGCGGGAGATCCGCCGCATGCACGCAGAGGATCTGAAGGTGGTCGCGATCCTCGATGAGCGGGGCCGCAGCGCCGATGCCCTCGCCGCGCGCGACGGGATCACGGTGCGCGCTGCACGCGAGAAAGTCGCCACCGCACGGGCGCTCGAGTCACTCCCTCATGTCGCCGCGGCCGCGCACGCAGGCGCACTCTCGGAGGAGCAGCTCGCGTCGGTCGCGCGACTCGCCGACGAGGCTTCGGATGCGGAGTGGGCGCAGCGGGCGCCGAACATCTCGCCGGTGGATTTGGCGAAGATGGTCCGCACCGCCCGCAAGC
>JBEVIU010000046.1:0-16574 GCA_040510575.1 Acidimicrobiia bacterium
CCGTGCTCTTCGTGGGCACGAAGAAGCAGACCCAGGAGCCGATCGAGAAGCAGGCCGATCGGTCCAGCTCCCCGTACGTGAACTACCGCTGGCTCGGCGGCATGCTCACGAACTTCCAGACCGTGCACCAGCGCGTGGCGAAGCTCCGCGAGCTGGAGAAGATGGTCGAGACCGGTGAGACCGAGCAGATGATCAAGAAGGAAGGCCTCAAGGTCAAGCGCGAGCTGGCCAAGCTCGAACGCAACCTCGGCGGCATCCGCTCGCTCGAGAAGGCTCCCAACGCCGTGTTCGTCATCGACACCAAGAAGGAGCACATCGCGGTCACCGAGGCGAACCGCCTTGGGATCCCGGTGATCGCGGTGGTCGACACGAACTGCGACCCCGACCTCATCGACTTCGTGATCCCCGGCAACGACGACGCCATCCGGTCCGCCAACCTGATGTGCCGCATCGTCGCCGACGCGATCGTCGAGGGGAAGTGGCTCCGCCAGCGCAAGCAGGCTCGCAACGCCCCGGCCAGTGACCCCAAGCCCGCCGCACCTCCGGCACCGCCGCGCCTCACGCCCGAGGAGCGTGCCGCCAAGGACGCCGCGCAGCAGGAGGCCCGCAACAAGGCGGCCGCCCAGCAGCGTGAGCGTGAGGCCCGCCTGCTCGCGACCAAGGCCGAGGAGGAAGCAGCGGCACCCGAAGCGACGGCTGCCCCTGCAGCCGACGTTGCGCCCGAGCAGAACGACGAGGTCCAGGAGAGCGACACGAATGGCTGAGGTCACAGCCGCGCTCGTTGCCAAGCTGCGCAAGGCGACCGGCGCGGGGATGATGGACTGCAAGAAGGCGCTCGAGGCCACCGACGGCGACCTTGAGAAGGCCACCGACTGGCTGCGCGAGAACGGCCTGAGCAACGCGAGCAAGTACTCCGAGCGTGAGGCCACGGAAGGCTCGGTCGAGGCCCTCGTCGACGGCAACGTCGGCGTGCTCGTCGAGCTCAAGTGCAACACCGACTTCGTGGCGAAGGGCAGCGACTTCGTGGCCCTCGTCACCAAGATCGCGAACGCGGTCGCGGCCGGCGGCGATGCCGACGTCGCATCGCTCGCGCTCGACGGCTCGACGGTCGGCGAGACGGTCACGCAGACGGCCGCGACGCTCGGCGAGAACGTGAGCCTCGGCCGGGTCGTGCGGTACGAAGCGACCGACGGGCTCGTCGACGCGTACAAGCACATCCAGAACGAGCGCGGCACGATCGGCGTGCTCGTGGAGCTCGGTGGTGTCGACCCCGCGAGCGACGAGGCCCGCGCCGTGGCACACGAGATCGCATTGCACGTGTCGTTCGCCGCTCCCGAGTACCTCACGCGCGACGAGGTGCCGGCCGATGTGATCGAGCGCGAGCGCGTGGTGCTCGAGCAGAAGAGCCGCAACGAGAACGTGCCCGAGGCGAAGTTGGCCGGTGCGGTCACCGGGCGGCTCAACGGCTTCTACAAAGAGGTCGTGTTGCTCGAGCAGCCGTCGGTGAAGGACCCGAAGGTCTCGATCGGGAAGCTGGTCGAAGGCCTGGGCGCCGGAGCGTCGGTGCGGAGGTTCGCCCGCGTGAAGGCCGGCGAGGAGTAGTTTCGGGCGCCATGGCCCAGAGCCAGTTCCGGCGAGTTGTCCTCAAACTTTCAGGTGAGGCGTTCGCCGACTCCTCCACCGGCTTCGGCATCGACGCCGCAGTGGTACAACGCATCGCCGACGAGGTGGCCGAGGCGCGCCAACAGCTCGGCGTCGAGATCGCGGTGGTCGTCGGCGGCGGCAACATCTGGCGCGGCATGTCGGGCGCGACGCGCGGCATGGACCGCGCCCGCGCCGACTACATGGGCATGCTCGCCACCGTGATCAACGCACTGGCGCTGCAGGACGCGCTCGAAGCGGTCGGTCAACCGACCCGCGTGCAGACCGCGATCACGATGGCGCAGGTGGCCGAGCCGTTCGTGCCGCTGCGGGCGATCCGTCACCTCGAGAAGGGTCGAGTGGTGGTGTTCGCGGCCGGAACGGGCAACCCGTACTTCACCACCGACACCACCGCGGCGCTGCGCGCCGCGGAGATGGGCGCCGAGGCGATCCTGAAGGGCACGCACTCGGGCGTCGACGGCGTCTACAGCGCGGATCCGCGTCTCGATCCCGACGCGGTCAAGTTCACCGAGGTGACCCACTTCGAGATCCTCAACAAGGGTCTCAAGGTGATGGACTCCACCGCGATCACGTTCTGCATGGACAACGAGTTGCCGATCATCGTCTTCGACGTCACTGCGCCGGGCAACATCGCGCGGGCGCTGCAGGGCGAGAGCATCGGCACGCTGGTGAGCTCGGGAGCGCGGCCGTGAGGGGTGCCAATGGCGAGTGACGGCGACGAGATGCGCGCCATGGTGCTCGACGACTGTCGCGACAAGATGGCGAAGGCGGTCACGCACGTGCAGGCCGACTTCGCCTCGGTGCGCACCGGACGGGCCTCCGCGGGGCTCGTGGAGAAGCTCAAGGTCGAGTTCTACGGCGTGGAGAACACGCTCCAGCAGCTCGCCGGGTTCGGGGTTCCCGAAGCGCGGGTGCTCACGATCTCGCCCTACGACAAGAGCGCCATCCCCGCGATCGAGAAGGCCATCCAGCAGAGTGATCTGGGCGTGAACCCCTCGAATGACGGAGCGATCATCCGGCTCACGTTCCCGGAGCTCACCGAGGATCGACGCAAGGATCTGGTCAAGGTGGTGCGCCACAAGGCGGAGGAGGGGCGGGTGGCCATTCGCAACCTGCGGCGCCAGGCCCGCCACGACCTCGAGGTGTTGGAGAAGGACGGCGAGATCGGAAAGGACGACCTCGACCGGGCAGAGAAGGAGCTCGAGAAGCACACCCACGAGGTGGTTGCGGAGATCGACGAGCTCCTGAAGCACAAGGAGCACGAGCTGCTCCAGGTCTAGCCTGGTGAGTCCACCTGGTCTGGAGGATCAGTGTCCGAATTCGACGACGACCAGCCCGACGCAACGACGGGCACCCCTGCGGAGCCCCCGGCGACCAACGCCGAGGGTGTGAGGATCCTCGGGGCCGAAGAGGCACAGGCCGCTGTCGAGGGCCAGGGCCGCATGCGCCCTGAGGACGTCGCGCCCCGGCGTCGGACCGAGCCGCCTCCGGGGACCCAGCCGGCGGCCCGCTTCCCGTTGCCTCCGGGGGCCAGCGCCCCGTCGATGCCCTCGCCGCGCCCGACCCCCGCGCCGGAGCCGAGTGGGCCGATCCCCCTGCCGCACTGGACCGAACCGCCGACCGGTGAGGTTCCGCAGATCGGCGGCGACGAGTCCGACGCCGACGCCGAGATCGACGAGCCGTGGGCGGCCGGCGGTGGACCCCGCTTCCGGGCCGACGTCGGCTCGTGGGACGACACCGACTTCGGCGGCGACGAGCCGCTGCACGACGACACCACTGCGCTCGGCTCGCTCGTCGACCTCCCCGAGATCGACGAAGACGAGGTGTTCGCGGCCGAGGTCGAGGCGAAGCGTGCCCCGGAGCGCAGGGTCCGCAACCGCCCGCCCCGTGGTGCCCGCACTGCGCGTGCCGGCGCTGCTGCCGCGGCCACCGAGGCACCCGCGTATCCCGGTACCGACGACCTCCGCGGATCGGCGCCGGCGCGTCCGGAGCGCGACGACATCACCACGCGCGTCATCACGGGCGTCGTGCTCGCGGCGGTCGCGCTGCTGTGCTTCGCGCTCGGTCGTGCCGCCACCGCAGTGCTCGTCACGGTCATCGTCACCGCGGCCGCGTTCGAGCTGTATGAGGGCCTCCGTCGCGCCGGCTTCCAACCCGCCACGCTCATCGGCCTGCTCGGCTGCGTCTCGATCGTCGGCGTGGCGTACAACTACGGCGAGCGCGCCTTCGCGTTGGTCACCGCGCTCGTGGTCGTGTTCTCCCTGCTGTGGTATCTCGCCAAGGTGGTGAACGCCCGACCGATGGTCAACGTGGCCGTCACCTTGTTGGGCTACTCGTACATCGGCGTGCTCGGTGGCTTCGCGGGCCTCATGCTCGTGGCGCCCAACGGGGTCGGCATCCTCATCGGCCTCGTGCTCTGCGCGATCGCCTACGACGTCGCCGGTTTCTTCGTGGGCTCGCGCATGGGACGTCGGCGCCTGGCGCCCGAGTGGTCACCCAACAAGACGATGGAAGGCCTCTACGCCGGGATGGGCGCCGCCGTGCTCGTCGGCGTGATCGTGTCGATCATCGGGATCACCCCGTGGAACTCCTTCTCCGACGGTCTGCTCCTCGGCATCGTCGTGGCGATCTTCGCCCCGCTCGGCGACCTGTGCGAGTCGATGCTCAAGCGCGATCTCGGGCTCAAGGACTTCGGCACGATGTTGCCCGGTCACGGCGGCGTGCTCGACCGCTTCGACGCCATCCTCTTCTGCCTGCCCGCGGTCTACTACCTGGTGCTCGCGCTCGGGTTGAGCTGATGGCGCGCCGCGTCGCGATCCTCGGCTCGACCGGATCGATCGGCACCCAAGCGCTCGATGTCGTCCGCAGCCATCGCGACCAGTTCGAGGTCGTCGCGCTCGCGGCGGGTCGCAACGCTGAGCTGCTCGCCGCGCAGGCTGCCGAGTTCGGAGTCGCGCCCGACTGCGCGCGGGTCTGTGGCGACGACGGCGACACGCTGGCCGAGCTCGCCGCGCATCCCGATGCCGATGTCGTACTGAACGCGGTCGTCGGCTTCGCAGGGTTGCCGGCCACGCTGTCGGCGTTGGAGCACGGCAAGGTGCTCGGGCTCGCCAACAAGGAGAGCCTGATCGCAGGTGGGCCGGTGGTCGCGGCAGTGCGCGAACGTGGCGGCGGCGAGATCGTGCCGGTCGACAGCGAGCACTCCGCGCTCTACCAGGCGTTGCGCTCGGGAGCGCCCCGTGAGGTGCGGCGCCTGATCGTCACCGCCAGCGGTGGCCCGTTCCGAGGCCGTTCCCGTGCCGAGCTCGAACACGTCACCGTGGCCGACGCGCTCCGCCACCCCACATGGACGATGGGCGCCAAGATCACCATCGACTCCTCGACGCTGATGAACAAGGGCCTGGAGGTCATCGAGGCCCACGAGCTGTTCGGCGTCGACTTCGACCAGATCGACGTGGTGGTGCACCCGCAATCGGTGATCCACGGCATGGTGGAGTTCACCGACGGCGCAACCATCGCGCAGCTCTCGATGCCCGACATGCGCCTCCCGATCGGCCTGGCGCTCGGTGCACCTGACCGCCTCGACGAGGCGTTCGGCGCCATCGACTGGACCACCCTCTCGGAGCTCACCTTCGAAGCGCCCGACCCGGTCGCGTTCCGATGCCTGGCCCTCGCCTACGCGGCCGGTCGCACCGGCGGCAGCGCGCCGGCCGTGTTGAGTGGCGCCAACGAGATCGCGGTGGCTGCCTTCCTCGACGGGCGCATCCCGTGGTCGGCGATCGCCGCGGTGGTCGAGGACGTGCTCGATCAGGGCACGGGGAACGTTTCGGGGGTGGCCGACGTTCTCGACGCAGACAGGGTCGCCCGCGAGCGGGCGATCATTGCCGCGAAGGCCTTCGAGTAGTGGCGGCCGAGTGATGGTGGGCGAATGAAGGATCCGCTGGAGGAAGCGAGCGTCGAGGTCAGCCGCGGTCGCGCCACGCAGGGGTTGATCGCGTTCGTGATCGCCCTCGTGCTGCTCGCGATCTTCTCACCAGGCGCCCGCACACCGCTCGCCATCGTGTTCGGCCTCGTGCTGATGGTGATGCTCCACGAAGCCGGCCACTACGTGGCGGCGAAGCGCACCGGCATGAAGGTCACCGAGTTCTTCGTGGGCTTCGGCCCGCGGCTGTGGTCGTTCCGCCGCGGTGAGACCGAATACGGCGTGAAGGCCATCCCCGCCGGCGGCTACGTGCGCATCATCGGGATGAACAACATGGAGGTCGTCGATCCCGAAGACGAGCCTCGCACCTACCGCCAGGCGCGGTATCGCGACCGCCTCATCGTGGTGCTCGCCGGGGTCACCGTCAACATCGTGATCGCGCTGCTGCTGTTCGGCGCGGTGATCGTCGGTCACGGCATCGCCGAGCCCAGCACCACCGTCGCGACCGTCACCGTCGACAGCGCGGCGCACGTCGCCGGGATGCAAGCAGGCGACAAGATCGTCGCGATCGACAACACGCGTGTCGACAGCTGGGACGAGCTCAAGTCCGCCATCGAAGTGCGCGGCGGCGACGAGGCCACCATCACGGTGGTGCGCGACGGCGCCACTGCACAGTTCACGACCACCATCGGTGAGCGCGGAGGTCAAGGGTTCCTCGGCGTCGGCCCGACCACCGAGTACGCGAGCGTCGGTCCGATCGCCGCGGTGCCCAAGGCGTTCGAAGCGGTGAAGGACGTCTCGTGGGGCACCGCACAGGCGCTCGGCAACTTCTTCACCCCCTCGGGCGTGTCGGAGTACAGCGAGAACTTCACCTCGGCCGCCCCGAAGGCCGGGTCGACCGCCGACCTCGAGCGACCCCGGTCGATCATCGGCATCGTCGACCAGGGCAGCAGCATCGTCGGCGGCGACATCTGGGCATTGCTGTGGTTGCTCGGCGGGATCAGCCTGATCCTCGCCCTGTTCAACCTCATCCCGCTCCCGCCGTTCGACGGCGGCCACGCAGCCATCGTCGGGTACGAGTGGGCCGCGTCGAAGATCACGGGGCGCAAGGTCGAGGCCGACTACAAGAAGTTGCTGCCGGTGGCCGCGATCGTGCTCGCGTTCTTCCTCACCCTCAGCCTCTCGGCAATGTTCCTCGACGTACGCCAAGTCATCGGCCAGTGACCCCCACGACGCGGAACGCGCGTCGGCGCACCCGCCAGATCCAGGTCGGTTCGGTCGCGGTCGGTGGCGACGCGCGCGTGTCGGTGCAGTCGATGACCACCACCAAGACCGCCGATGTCGACGGCACGCTCGCGCAGATCTACGCGCTCGCCGCGGCCGGGTGCGACATCGTGCGCTGCACGTGCAACGAGGAACCCGCAGCCGAGGGGCTCGCGCAGATCGTGCCGCGCTCGCCGGTGCCGATCGTCGCCGACATCCACTTCCAGTACAAGCTCGCCCTCGCCGCGATGGAGGCGGGGGTGCAGGGACTGCGGCTCAACCCGGGCAACATCCGCAAGCCCGAGCACATCAAGGTCGTCGCGCAGGAAGCGAAGGACCGCGGCATCCCGGTGCGCATCGGCGTGAACGCAGGCTCGCTCGACCCCGACATCGCCGAACGTCACGGTGGCGCCACGCCCGAGGCGCTCGTCGCTTCGGCGCAACGCGAGCTCGCGTACTTCGCCGAGATCGACTTCCACGACGTGAAGATCTCCGTGAAGTCGTCGAACGTGCCCGTGATGATCGACGCCTACCGCCTGCTCTCCGAAGCGGTCGATCACCCGTTGCACCTCGGCGTCACCGAAGCCGGCCCGCTCCCTGGCGGCCTCGTGAAGTCGACTGCGGGCATCGCCACGCTCCTGGCCGAGGGGATCGGCGACACCATCCGCTTCTCGCTCACTGCGGATCCGGTCGAGGAAGCGAAGGCGGGACGTCAACTGCTCGAAGCGATGGGGCTGCGCGAGCGCAAGGGCCTCGATCTCATCGCGTGTCCTTCATGTGGTCGGGCTGAGGTCGACGTGATCCGGGTGGCGCGCGAAGCCCAGGATGCGCTGGAAGCGCGCAACATCCCGCTGCAGGTCGCGGTGATGGGCTGCGTCGTGAACGGGCCGGGTGAAGCGCGCGACGCCGACCTCGGCATTGCCGCGGGCCGCGGGAAGGGTCACCTGTTCGTCCGTGGTCAGGTCGTGCGCGTCGTGCCCGAAGCCGAGATGGTCGCCGCGCTCGTGGCCGAAGCGGAGCTCATCGTGAGCGAGGGCATCGAAGCCCGCCTCGCCGCAGCCGACGAGAACGCCGAAGCCATCGCCGCCGCCACCCGCGACGAGCTGCTCCAGATCCAGGGCACCGACGCCAACCACAGCCAAGAGAAGATCGACCGCATCCGCGACATCGCCGAGTAGGTCACCGGCTGACGGCTACGGTTCGTCCTCAACAGGGACGAGGCGAAGCTGTGTGCTTCTCGGCCGAGGCCGACTTTGCGAGTGGCGCGGTCATCGGCGTCATCGGCATCGCAACGCTCACGAAGGTCAGGCACCCACGCGAGATCCCGCTGGCGGCCCTACCCCTCGCCTTTGCGCTGCACCAGATCGTCGAAGGCTTCGTGTGGCGTGATCTCGATCACGGCACCACGTCCACCAGTGGGCTCCCGGTCTATCTGTACGTCGTGTTCGCGTGGGCGCTCCTTCCGGTGTTCGTCCCCTTCGCCATCATGCTGCTCGAACCACCCGGGAAGGTGCGGCGGAGAATCGGCGTGCTCGTGGTCCTGGGTGCGGTTGCGGGCGCCTATCTCGCGACATCGATCGCCGCGGGCGACGTGACCGCGCGCTCGGTCGAGCACACGCTGCAGTATGGCGGCGCGGGGCGGTTCGCTGACGTGGCCACCGCGCTGTACATCATCGCCACGTGTGGCGCACCGCTGCTGTCCGGCTTCCGGGCGATCGTCTGGTTCGGGGTTGCGAACCTCGTGGCGGTCGGCGCGATCGTCGTCGTGCAGTCTGAGGGGCTCACATCGGTCTGGTGCCTGTGGGCCGCTGTCGTGAGCGTGCTGATCTACGTGCAGTTCACCTGGTGGAGAAACGCCGACGACGCGCGCGCCGACGCGCTTGCGGTGGCTACGCCGTCAGCGCCGTGAAGATGGCCGCGTTGCACGCGAAGGCAGCGTTGGCTTCGTCGACGATGCGTGCGCGCTCGTCGATGGTCCACGGCGCCGCGTCGAGGTGCGCGCGGTACGCCTCCTTGAACGCCTTCGGGCTCGCGATGTCGTCGAAGCGGTACAACGACGTTCCGAGGCCGTCGGGCAGGTCGTAGACGCGGGCGACGACGCGGCCGAGGAATTGTCCTCCCGACAGGTCGCCGAGGTACCGCACGTAGTGGTGCGCCACGATGCCGCCGTTCCATGCGGCCGACGCTCGGATGCGCTCGCAGTACGCATCGGTGGCGGGGAGCGTCTCGATCTGGGACGACCAGTCGGCGCCCACGAGGTATTCGAGGTCGGCGGTCAACGACGGCACGCGGACCAGCTCCGGCGCGAGGAACGGCGCCACCACCGGATCAGTCGCCGCGGCGCTGGCTTCCGATTCGAGCGTCGTGTACACGGCGTGGAGCTGCGCCACGAAGCGGGCGTAGTCGGCGAGGGGCAGGCGCTCACCCACCAGGTCTTCGACGAAGGTGGAGCGCTCGGCATCCTGGTGCGCGCCGTCCGTGGCCTCACGAAGCTGTTGCGAGAACGGGGCGGTGGTGACGCTGGCCGTGCTCATCGACATGGGGGCGGTCGACATGGGCGGGGCTCCGTTCCGGACGATCACGACAAGCTGACTTCACGACAGATTGACTATACGACATTTTGTCGCGGTCGCGCCTCCGTGGCGGAACGGCAAGTTCGCCGTCCGCAGAAGACCGATGCTGACGACGGATCCCGAAGGTCGTAGGTTAGGTTCGCCTCAGTATCATCACGACGGGTACGGGCGCGACGGTCGAAAAGCGGAGCCGAAGGAGCAGAGGTGGTCCGAGTCCGAGGTGCGGTGCTCGCGCTCGCGCTGGGCGTCGGCCTGCTCGCCGCCGCGCCGCCGCTCGCACTTGGCGCGGCTGCGGTGCCGAGCCAATCGGCAACCGACGGGACCCGGACCCTCACCGCCGCGCAGACGGAAGATCTCGATCCCAACGGCCAGACCGTCCAGGTCGACGGTGCCGGGTACGACGAGTCGAAGGGCATCTACGTCGCGCTCTGCGTGATGCCGGCCGCGGGCCAGGCACCGGGTCAGTGCGGGGGCATCGGTGCGAGCGGCGCGGCGTGGGTCTCGTCGAATCCACCGTCGTACGCGGGCGACCTCGCGTCGCCCTACGGACCCGGCGGCACCTTCTCCGTCGCGCTCTCGGTCGCACCGATGATCGGCACGGTCGACTGTCGCCAGGTGCAGTGCGCGATCCTCACGAGGAACGACCACACCCGGAGCGGTGATCGTTCACAGGACGTCGTGGTGCCGGTTCGGTTCGCGGGCGGGGCGGCGGCGCTCATCCAGGCCCCGCCAGCCCCAGTGAGCGGGACCACGAAGGCCGCCACGGTGCCGATCGATCCGGTCGCGACGAACCCGAAGCCGAAGCTGCCCGTCACCGTGAAGTCGTCCGACGGCAAGCGCGTCAAGGTCGCCGACGTGTCGCGTGTCGTGGCGCTCAACGGCTCGATCGCCGAGATCATGTACACCGTCGGGTTGGGCGACCAACTCGTCGGACGCGACGTGTCGACCACGATCTCGGAGGCCGCCGACGTCCCGCTCGTCACCCGCGGACACGAGGTGTCGGCCGAGTCGGTGCTGTCGCGGCGCCCGAGCCTGGTGCTCGCGCAGGACGACGCCGGACCGCCCGAAGCACTGCAACAGATCCGTGACGCCGGGGTGCCGGTCGTGCTGTTCGAGCAGCCGAACACGGTTGACGCCATCGGCGAGCGCGAAGTGGCGGTTGCCCGCACGCTCGGCGTGTCCGGCGCGGGGAATGCGTTGCGTGCGCGGACGCGCAAGGAGCTGCTGCGCCTGGAGGAGGGGATCACCACCGTCGACAAGAAGCCGAAGGTGGCGTTCCTCTACATGCGGGGGCAAGCGGGCGTCTACCTGATCGGCGGCAAGGGCTCCGGTGCCGACTCGATGATCAAGGCCGCCGGGGGTGTCGACGCGGGGACCAAGATGGGCCTCGACGAACCGTTCACGCCGATCACACCGGAAGCCCTCGTGGAGGCCGCGCCCGACGTGATCCTCATGACCACCACCGGGCTCGAGTCGGTCGGTGGCATCGACGGGCTCGTGAAGATCCCCGGCATCGCGCAGACTCCCGCCGGGAAGAACCGACGCATCGTCACCGAGGAAGACGGCCTGCTGTTCAGCTTCGGGTCGCGCACGCCGGTGGCGCTCGCGCGCCTTGCCGAGGCACTGCACCAGGACGACCCAGACAAGTCGTGAGCGCGCCCGGCACCACTGGCGCTGACGTCGATGGCGACGTCGACCTCGAGGACGTCGTCGCAGCCGACCACGCGCACGTCCGACCCTGGGTGCTGATGGCCGTGCTGGCGGTCGGGCTCGTCGTCGCCACGATCGTCGCGATCGGTATCGGCGCGTTCCACGCGTCGCCGGGTGAGGTGCTCAGTGTGATCGCCGACCGCCTCGGCCTCGACGTCGGCAACCCGCCCGGCCCGCTCCTCGACTCGGTCATCTGGGACATCCGCATCCCGCGCGTGCTCCTCTCGATCGTGGTGGGCGGCGCGCTCGGGTGCGCGGGTGCCGCCATGCAGGGCTCGTTCGCGAACCCGCTCGCCGAACCGGGCATCATCGGCGTGTCGTCGGGTGCTGCGCTCGGCGCGGTGGCCGCGATCGTCGCCGGGTTCACGCTGTTCGACACGTGGAGCGTCGCGGGTGCGGCGTTCATCGGCGGACTGCTCACCGTCGCGCTCGTGTACGTCGCGTCGCGCTCGAACGGTCGAACGGAGGTCGTCACCCTCATCCTCACCGGCGTGGGGATCAACGCGCTCACCGGCGCGGTCATCGGCCTCATGACCTACCTCTCCGACGACGCGCAGCTCCGCAGCATCACGTTCTGGACGCTCGGGAGCGTCGCGCAGGCCACATGGTCCAAGGTGCTGGTCGTCGCGCCGATCGCCATCGTCGGGATCCTCATCGCCTGCACGCAGACGCGGAAGCTCGATCTGCTCTCACTCGGTGAACGATCGGCGCGCCATCTCGGCGTCGACGTCGAACGCTTCCGCGTCCTCATGCTCGTCGTGATCGCGTTGCTCACCGCGTCAGCGGTCGCGGTGTCGGGGATCATCCTGTTCGTCGGGCTCGTGGTGCCGCACGTGGTGCGCATGATCGTGGGGCCGGGGCACCGCACACTGCTTCCGGCGTCGGCCCTCGCGGGCGCCCTCGCGATCGTGGTGGCCGACACGATCGCACGCACGGCCATCGCACCGTCCGAGATTCCGCTCGGCGTGCTCACCGCGCTGGTCGGCGCGCCCTTCTTCCTCTGGTTGCTGCGCCGTACGCGCGCTCGCCAGGGCGGTTGGGCATGACGCCGGCCGGCCAGCCGCGAGCGGGCAGGACGCGTTGGTCTCGGGCATCGCGCGTACCGGATCGAGTCGCGCGCGGCGCGGAGCTCGTGGGTGCGACCGCGGTCTCGGTCGAGCTCGGACGCAAGCGCATCGTGCGCGACATCGACCTCGCAGTCCGCGCCGGCGAGGTGGTCGCGCTCGTGGGCCCCAACGGCTCGGGGAAGTCGACGCTGCTCGGCGCGCTCGTGCGCGACCTGCCGCTTGCCGGCGGAACGGTCGCACTCGACGGTGAGCCGCTCGCCTCGTGGTCTTCCACCGAGCTGGCCATGCGGCGAGCAGTGCTGCCGCAACACCCCGTCGTCACGTTCCCCTTCACCGTCGGCCAGATCGTACGAATGGGGCGCGCACCTTGGGCCGGAACGGCGCAGGCCGACGATGACGATCGTGAAGTGGCGGAAGCGCTCGATGCGACCGATGTGGCAACGTTCCGCGACCGGGCGTTCACCGCACTGTCAGGCGGGGAACAAGCCCGCGTGATGCTCGCGCGGGTGCTCGCGCAGCGCACCCAGCTCGTGGTGCTCGACGAGCCCACCGCGGCCCTCGACCTCCACCATCAGGAAGTGGTGCTGGAGACCGCGAGAAAGCGCGCGGCCGCGGGCGACGGCGTGCTCGTGGTGTTGCACGACCTGGGCTCGGCCGCGGCCTGCGCCGACCGCGTCGCGCTGCTCTCCGCGGGGCGGATCGTCGCATGCGGGCCGCCCGATCAGGTGCTGGTGCCCGAGGTGCTCAGCGAGGTCTACCGCCACGACGTCGAGGTGCTCGCGCACCCGGTGACCGGCGAGCTCCTCGTGCTCCCGCGCCGCGACTGGTCGCCGCCGAGTGCGGATCTATAAGGTACTCATAACCTTACTTACCGGAGGCAGGATGGCAACGAGAGCGGCGAGAGGGCCGGCGCGCGGTCTTGTGGCACTGGTGGCAGGGGTGCTCGCGCTCAGCGGGCTCCTCGTCGCCGGCGGCACCGTTGCGGACGCTGCGGCGGCCAAGACGTCGACGACGAAGGTCAAGGACGCCACCCTGGCATGGACCGTCTCGCAGTACGTGATGGGTGCGAACCCGGCCGCGGGCAGCCTGGCCGAAGTGCGCGTCGCCGAGGCGCCGGCGACGTTCGTCGCCGCCACCGGCTGGCAGTTCACCGACGGTGCCGGCACCTACGACACCAAGACGGGCGCGATGACGCTGTCGTTCCCGGGTGCGCTGGAGTTCGGCAACGTGAACGCGGGCAACTACGCGTTCAAGTACGCGAACCCGACGTTGACGCTCGACGCCACGGGAGCGGGCACGCTCAGCGCCGACGTCTCGCTGCGTTCGGTGGGTGCCGCGGAGTTCGGCGCTCCGACGCGCATCGTGATCGTCGACGTCACCGGCGCATCGCCCACCACGACCAAGGCGAAGGCGAAGAACGCGAAGCACGTGAGTGTGACCGTGGACCCCACCGCGTTCTCGGAGCCGGTGGTCGCTGCCGCCGGCGACCTCGGTCCGTTCTTCAAGTCCACTGGCAGCTCGAACGACGGCCTCAAGCCGCCGGACCCGCTCACGGCGGCGTTCGACTACAAGGTCAAGAAGGCGAAGGGCTGACGCGACCGGACACGCCCACCGCCCTGAGCACGAAGCGGACGGTGGCCTCGATCGTGGTCTCGAGGTCACCGTCCGCGCCGGGGGCGACCCGGCGGGCGCTCACGCACGACATCACGAGCGGCACGGTGTCGGGATCGTCGACGATCTCCCGTGGGAACGAGCCGTCGACCGCGCCCTCCTCGAGGATGCTGCGGATGATCTCGTCGAGCGTGCGCGCGTGCTCGAAGATGCTGCGGAACGCGTCGTCGGAGAGCACGTCGCGGAGCGCGCTGCCGGGCGGAAGGTGGTGGGTTGCGAAGTACTCGAGCTGGCGACGCACGAAGATCTGGAGCCGAGCGATCGCGCCGTCGGCGCGGTGGAGCTCGACGCGCAGTTCATCGACGAATTGCGCCATCTCGGCGTCGGTGTAGGCGACGAGCAGCGCTTCCTTCGACGAGTAGTAGTTGTACATCGAGGTGCGGGCCATGCCTGCGGCCTCGGCGATGTCGGCCAGCGTGATCGCGTCGTAGCCCCGCTCGTACATGAGCCGCGCGAACGCCTCGAACACGCGGGCGGTCGCGTCACGTCGGTGCGCTTCGAGTGACCCTCCGGTGACACGCGGCATGCGCTGACCCTAGCGGTACGGGTCAGAGCCGCTCGGCCCAGAACGCGTCGACGCGGTAGGGGACTGCGAGCTCGTGCCGTCCGGCCGTCGCGGGGTCGGTGGCGAGCAGGGAGCGCACCTCGTCGAGGACCGCATCGCGCGCCGCGGGCGGGAGCACCGCCACATGGCTCACGCTCCGGATGCGGTCCACCATCTCCTCGGGTGTCGCGCGCTGCTCGTGGTGGAACGTGGCGGCGGTCACCGGCGCGAACCACGGGCTGCGGATCGACGCGGTGTTGGCGCCGAACTCGTCGTGGGGGCGCCAGGGTGCGCGCTTCTCGACCCGGTCCATGATCGCCCAGATCGCGTCGACCCACGGCGCGGACCGGTCGCGCGCGTTCCAGACCACGCCGATACGACCGCCCGGGCGCAGCACGCGTTGGAATTCTTCGAGCGATCGCTCGGAGTCGAACCAGTGGAAGGCCTGCGCGATCGTGATCGCGTCGACTGTCTCGCTGCGCAGCGGCAACGCCTCGGCGACGGCGGAGACTGCGGGAACCTCGGGTTGTGTGCGGGAGAGCAGCGCACGCATGCCGTCGACCGGCTCGACCGCAACGAGTTGCGCTCCACTCGGTGCGAGGAGCCGCGTGAACTTGCCGGTGCCCGCCGCGAGGTCGACGACCATGGTGCCCGGCGCGATGCGCAGCGCATCGACCAGCCACGCGACCGCGTCAGGTGGGTACGAGGGTCGAGCCCGCTCGTACGCGTCGGCTTCGGCGTCGAACCCGGTTGCGGCGACGTCGTGGACACTCACCTCGATCGGCGCGAAGCGTTACTGGCTCGGGGTCCAGCCGTGCAGGCCGCACTCGAGCTTGCCGCTGCCGGCCCAGCGCCCGGCGCGCGGGTCGTCGCCCTCGGCGACCGGCTGCGTGCAGGGCCAGCACCCGATCGAAGGGTAACCCTTCTCGCGCAGTGGGTGCTCGAGCAGCTCGCGGTCGGCGACGTAGAGGTCGATGTCGTCGTGGGTCCACGTCGCGATCGGGTTCACCTTCACGATGCCGCGCCCGATGTCGTAGCTGGCGATCGGCGCGTTGGCGCGGGTGGACGCTTCGTCGCGTCGGAGGCCGGTGAGCCAGCACAACTTGCCCTCGAGCGCGCGGGCGAGCGGCTCCACCTTGCGCATCTCGCAGCACGCGTCGGTGTCGGACTGCCACAGGTTGTCGGGCTTGATGAGTGGTTCCATCACGCGCAGGTTGAGGTCGTAGCGCTTGCGGACCTGCTCGACGTACCAGAGCGTCTCGGCGAAGTGGTACTGCGTGTCGAGGAACACGACCTCGATCTCGGGTGCCACCTGCATCGCCACGTCGATCAACACGCAGTCCTGGAACGACGCCGCGAGGACGGCCTGGTCCTTGAACGTCTCCCACGCCCAGCGCACCGCTTCGGTGGCGGGGCGGCGCTCGAGCTCCGCCGACACCGAGGCGAGCTCGGCGAGGTCGGGCAGCGCGGCGTGATGTGGGAGCTCTTCCTCCATGATCGTCATGTCGCGCACTCGCTGTCGCCGACCTCGGCCACATACGGTCCGGTCTCGTCGAAGTCGACGAAGAAGTCGGGCGCTTCCTCGGGGGTGGGGAAGTGGTCGAGATCCTCGAGCGTGCGGTTCACCGCGGAGACCCCGCCCACGCGGGCGAGCCAGTCGCCGAACGTCTCGCCCGCATCGCGTTCGCCGGCGAACTGCTCGACCACCCGCACCACGGCTTTCGATGCGTTCTTCGCCGGCAGCTTCACCGACTTCTGGCCGAACTCGATCTCCATGTTGCCGACCCGTCCGCCCAACATCATGTGGTAGCCGGGGGCGGCCTTGCCGTGGGCGCGGCGCTCGATGCCGAGGAAGCCGATGTCGGCGATGTGGTGCTGGCCACACGAGTTGGTGCAGCCGGAGATGTTGATGCGCACGCCGCCCACCTCTGCCAGGCCGGCCTCCTCGAGCGCGTCGCCGATGTCGGCGGCGAGGCCGCGCGACTGCGTGACCGCGAGGTTGCAGGTGTCGGCACCGGGGCACGAGACCACGTCGCGCACGAGCTCAGCGCCGGCTTCGGCCATCGCCAGGGCATCGAGCCGGGCGTGCAGCTCGGGCAGCTGGTCGTCGGTGAGGCCGCGCAGCACGAAGTTCTGACGGTTCGTGATGCGCACCTCGATCC
>JBEVIU010000047.1:0-4287 GCA_040510575.1 Acidimicrobiia bacterium
CCGATCTGGAGCGGCACGAAGTAGTTGCCGAACGCGACGGCCATCGGCATGCCCACGAGGAACACCATCGTGGTGCCGTGCATGGTGAAGAGGGTGTTGTACTGCGACGCCGTGAGCAGCGTGCCGTTCGGACCCGCGAGCTGCACGCGGATCAGCAGCGCTTCGATGCCGCCGATCACGAAGAACGCCAGCGCCGTGGCGCCGTACATGATCCCGATCTTCTTGTGATCGATGGTGGTGAACCAGCTCCAGAACCCGGTGGTGGCCTTCGGGCGGCGGAGGATGAGCGGGCGCGGCCGGACGGGCGCGAGGGCCTGGGTGTCGGTGAACGCGGTCATTTCTGCTCCAGGAGCCAGTCGGCGATGGTGCTGGCTTCGGCGGGCGTCATCTCAGGCATGCCCTTCGGCGTGTTCTCGGTGAAGCTCGGCATCCCGACGCAGATGCCTTCGCCGACGGGGAGCCGACAGCCCTGCGACTCCATCGGGATCATCCCCGGCGCATTCTGCAGCCAACTGACGAGGTTGCTCTTGTTCAGCTCGTAGTAGCCGCTCGCGAAGGTCGTGCGACTCGCCAGGTGGGTGAGGTTCGGTCCGTACGCCGGCGTCGACGCGTCGTCGAACACGTGGCAGTTCGTGCACTGGTACTTCTTGATGAGCTGCGGCGCGGGCTCGTCGGTGTACTCGCCGGCTGCGGCGTCTGCATACAGCTGGTTGACCGGGCCCCGTTG
This sequence comes from Acidimicrobiia bacterium, assembly GCA_040510575.1. GTDB lineage: Bacteria > Actinomycetota > Acidimicrobiia > IMCC26256 > DASPTH01 > DASUMF01. The sequence goes on from JBEVIU010000047.1 coordinate 728, forward strand.
CTGGCTCGCCAGCCAGTCCGCGAAGTCGTCGGGGGTCTGCGCGATCACCCGGAACCGCATGTTGGCGTGCGAGAGCCCACAGAATTCCTTGCACTGCCCGAGGTACGTGCCCGGTTCGTCGGCCGAGATCACGATGGTGGTCGTGCGCCCGGGCACGACGTCGCGGGTGCCCGAGAGCTCGGGGACCCAGAAGCTGTGGATCACGTTGCAGCCGGTCGTGTCGCACGCCTTGAGCTTGACCGCGACGTCGCGACCGACCGGGATGTGGAGCTCGTTGGCCGTGAAGACCTTGGCGCTCGGGTACTGGAACTCCCACCACCACTGCTTGCCGATCACCGTGACCTCGAGCGCGTCGGAGGCGGGTGCTTCAGCGAGGTCGAAGATGGTGCCGACCGTGGGTACCGCGATCACCGCGAGCAACAGCGCGGGGATGATGGTCCAGCCGATCTCGAGGCGCGAGTTGCCGTGCACCTGCTTGGGGTTCTCGTTCGTTCCCTCGCGGTAGCGGAACTTCAACGCCACGAAGATGGTGGCGGCGATGATGAAGATCCCGACCGCGATCGCGAGGATCAGCACGGGCGTGAAGAGGTTGTTGATCTTCTCCGCGTCGGCGCCGTGGGGATCGAGGGGGTTCTGCTTGTTGTTCTCGGCCTCGGAACAACCCGCGAGCGCGAGCGTCGCGAAGGCGGCAGCGGCAAGCAGGAAGCGCCTCTGGCGTGTCCGGCGAGTCCCCGTGCTCTTGCGAGGTGACGTCATGTCCCCTTCCAGGACGCAGCGGCGACCGTCGGCAGATGCGGACGCGTCGGCACTTTACATGGGTCGCGTTCGCCGTCAGCAACTTCTGCGCAGGGGTTTCACGCCCCGCGAAATTGGCCGCGAAACGGGGCGCGAAACCGGCCGCGAATTGGTCAGTATCCGAGGCGGTCGAGCGCGTGGGCGCGGCGCTGCCAATCTCGCTCCACCGAGACCCTCGTCTCGAGGAACACCCGCGTTCCGAGCAGCCGCTCGAGCTCCTCACGGGCCTGCGTGCCGGCTTCCTTCAGCACGCTTCCGCCCTTCCCGATGACCATCCCCTTCTGCGACTCGCGCTCGACGAGGATGCGGGCGGAGACGTGCAGGATCTCCTCCCTCGGCTCCCGGGGCTCCCCGTCGTCGTCGCCCGCGTCATCCGCTTCGTCCGTTTGGAGGACTTCGATCTCGGCGACGACCGTGATCGAATGCGGGAGCTCGTCGCGCGCCACCTTCAACAGCTGCTCACGCACCAGCTCGGCGGCCAGGAACGCCTCCGGCTGATCCGTGACCATGCCGTCGGGGTAGTAGTGCGGCCCCTCGGGGAGCCGGGCTTCGAATTCGCCGACCAACGCGTCGACGCCTTCTCCCGTGAGGGCCGAGAGCGGGACGTACGCGTCGAACTCGCCGAGCTCTGCGGACGCGATCGCGAGGTGCTCCGCCACCGCGCCGTGGTCGACCGCGTCGACCTTGTTCACCACCAGCACCGACGGCGTGTCGACGGCGTGCACGATCTCGGCCACGAAGTGGTCGCCACGCCCGATCGTCGCCGACGCGTCGATCAGCATGCAGACCACGTCGACCTCGTCGAGCGTTGCCCGAGCTCGGTCGTTGGTGCGCTCGCCGAGCAGCGTTCGAGGCTTGTGGATGCCCGGCGTGTCGAGCAGCACGATCTGGCTGGCGGACGTGGTGCGCACCCCGCGCACCTGCGTGCGCGTGGTCTGCGGCCGATCGGACACGATCGCCACCTTCGCCCCGACCACCTGGTTCACGAGTGTCGATTTGCCGACGTTGGGTCGGCCGACCAGCGTGACGAAGCCGGAGCGGAAGGTCGGTTCGCTCACGACCTCGCTCACGACGCGGCGGCGTCGGTCGCGGACGTCGGCCCGTTCGGGACGATCGTGATCTCGCCCGTCTCGTCGCGCCGGCGGATCAACACCGACACGATGCGCCGACCCTGCACCCGCTCGGCACACAGCTCGATGCTCTTGAACGACACGCACTCACCTTCGTCGGGCACCTTGCCGAGCAGGTTGAACACGAGCCCGCCCACGGTGTCCCACTCGGTGTCGGGCAGCTCGACGCCGAGCTCGTCGTTGACGTCGTCGATCGAGATGCGCCCCGGCACGCGCAGCGACCCGTCGGGGAGGTGCTCGAGCGACGGCGTCTCGACGTCGTACTCGTCCGCGATCTCGCCGACGATCTCCTCGAGCAGGTCCTCGAGCGTGACGAGCCCTGCGGTCCCACCATGCTCGTCGATGACGATCGCCATGTGGAACTGCTTCGTCTGCATCTCGTTGAGGAGCTCCGCGACGCGCTTCTGCTCCGGTACGAACACCGCGGCGCGCAGCGCGGTGCGCACCGGCCGCTCGCCTTCACCGGCGCGGGCGCGACGCACGAGGTCCTTGAGGTACACGAGCCCGACGATGTTGTCGGTGCTGCCCTCGAACGCGGGCATGCGCGAGTAGCCGCCTTCGATCGCACGATCGATCGCGGCTTCGATGGTCTCGTCGGCCTCGACCGCCACCATGTCGGGACGAGGCAGCATCGCCTCACGCACGACGGTGTCGCCGAACTCGAAGATCGAGTGGATGAGCTTGCGCTCCTCACGTTCGATGACCTCTTCGTCGGCGGCGACGTCGGCCATCGTGCGGATCTCTTCCTCGGTGACGAACGGTCCCTGCTTCAACCCTTTGCCGGGGAGCACGACGTTGGCGACACCGATCAACCCGCGCGACAGCGCGCGCAGGGGAACGAAGTTGCTGAGGAACCACAGCAACGGAGTGGCGCTGAGCGCGGCACGTTCGGTGTTCTGCACCGCGTAGGTCTTCGGTGCCACTTCGCCCACGACGAAGAAGAGCACGATCTGCAGGACGATGCCGATCACCACACCGAGCGTGCCGGCGACGCCTTCGAGGAGGACACCGAGGAGCGTGGCGCTCGTGAGCTGGGTCACCAGCACGAGCAGCAACAGCGCGTTGAGGGTCCGCTCCGGGTGCTCGAGCATCACTGCGAGGCGCGCGGCGCGGCGGTTGCCCTCGTCCGCCATCGACAGCGCGCGGATTCGGCTCATGCGCGTGAACGCCGTCTCCGCCATGGCGAGGAAGATCGACGCCAAGAAGAGCACCACCACGATCACGAGCAGGATCCAATCGGTGCTGTTCACGTGACCCTCACGACGCGCTCGCGGTCGGACGGTGGTGACGCTCCAGGAGCTCCTGTTCGCGGCGACGCATGGCCGTCGCGTCGGAGTCCTCGGCGTGGTCGTGGCCGAGGAGGTGCAACAAGCCGTGCACGACGAGGAGGGCAAGCTCGTCGTCGAAGGTCTGACCGTGCTCCGGCGCCTGACGCTGCGCGACCGCCGGGCAGAGCACGACGTCGCCGAGCACCATGGGCGGCTCGTCGGCTTCCACCGGCGAGCCGGGGCCGCGTCCACCGGAGTCGGGGCGCCGCCCGCCCGGCACGTGATCGTGGTCGATCGGGAACGCGAGCACATCGGTGGGGCCGATGCCCTCGAGGAAGCGTCGGTTGAGATCCGCGATCGACTCCTC
>JBEVIU010000048.1:0-13227 GCA_040510575.1 Acidimicrobiia bacterium
AGCACCTGGAACAGATGGTTCACCACCATGTCGCGGTACGCGCCCGTCGTCTCGTAGAAGCCGACGCGGTTGCCGATCGACAGCGTCTCGGGGACGTCGATCTGCACGTGCGCGATGTGTTGGCGGTTCCAGATCGGTTCGAACAATCCGTTCGCGAACCGGAACGCGAGGATGTTGAGCGCGGCCTCCTTGCCGAGGAAGTGATCGATGCGGAAGATCTGGTTCTCGCGAAAGATCGCGTGCACCGTGTCGTTCAACTCGATCGCCGTCGCGAGATCGGTGCCGAACGGCTTCTCCATCACGATGCGCGACCGGTCGGCCAGCCCCGCGTGACCCAACAGGTACAGCACCTCGGCAGCCGCGGCGGGCGGCACGCTGAGGTAGTGCAAGCGGCTCGCGTTGGGGCCGAGGTCGTCTTCGAGGTCGCCGACCGTCTGCGCGAGTCGATCGGCGTCCGTCGAGAGTTGGAGATACGAGATGCGCTTGGAGAACTCCTCCCACGCGTCGTCGGGCAGCCCGTGTCGAGCGAACTCCTGCAACGCGCCGTGCGTGTGGGACCGGAAGCCGTCGTCGTCGAGATCGTCGAGCGACACGCCGAGGATGCGGTACTCGGGCAACAACCCCGCTTGCGCGAGGTGGAACAGGCCGGGGAGGAGCTTCCGGCGGGCGAGGTCCCCCGTAGCACCGAACAGCAGGATCACCTGCGGACGCACCGGCGTGATGAGGTTCGAACGGATGTCGGTCGGGTCGGATGGCATGCGGCGGCTCCCCGTCGGAGGGGTCGCGCCGAGCATGCCGTCGCCCCGTGTCGGCCGGGTTACGACCGAACGATCAGGAGATGAACGTCGGGGATCCCGGTGCCACGAGGAGCGCGCCTCGTGCAGCCGCGAGCGACAGCAGCGAATCGCTCGGCTCCTGTTCCGCCACCACGCGACGCGCGATCCCGATGTCCTTCTGGGCGTGGGGGTCGAGCGCCACCAACACGCCGGCGCCGAGCAGGCCGGCGGTCACGGCGTCGTCGAGACCCAGCGCCGCCGCCACGCGCGCGGTGTCGTGGTCCAACGACTGGCGTGCTGCAGCAGACAATGCGTGCACGAGTGCCGCGGTCATCGCCGATCCCACCGGGCCGGTCAGGACTGCATCGCGCGCGATGGCACGAAAGTACGGGCGACACCGCGCGAGCGTCTCGGCGCTGCCACCGACCGCGACCGTGTAGGTCGGCTCGACCGCGTACGAGTCGACGATGACCGGCGCATCGACGAGGTCGACGCCGTGGTGTGCGACGACGCGGCTGAGCACTTCACACGTCGCGGGATGCATCGTGCCCTGAATGCAGATCACCGTTCCGGGCCGAGCCCCTTCGAGCAATCCGTCCAGCCCGGTCACGACGTCGAGCACCTGTTCGTCGTCGCCGACACACACCCCGACGATGTCGCACGTCGTCGCGAGCTCTCGTGCCGACACAGCCAGCGTCGCGACATCGACGAACGCCTCGAGGGCGTCGGCGCGCTCGTCGAACACGACGAGCGGGAGGCCCGCGTCGACGACGCTTTGTGCGACGCGGCGACCGAGCGATCCGATCCCGACGATGCCGATACGGGGTGTCGCGCTCACGGGGTGGCCACCGACGGGAGGATCGCCGATCGCACGTCGTGCGCGCCTTCGGCATCGGTCCCGATCAGCTCGATCAATCGCGCCTCGATCGCCTCGGGCGAACCGCCGAGCGCGCGCGCGAGCTCCGTGAGGTCCTCCTGACGCAGCGTCACCACCGGGAGACGGTCGGCGTTGCGCAGCTCGAGGACCATGGAGATGTACTCGCGCAGCAGTGCGTCGAGCGCTTGCTGCCCTTGGAGCGGATCGCCGGTCGACGTTCCCCGTTCGCGGCCACCGAGGAGGCGCAGGTTGGAGCCGGGCGGCACCAGATCGGTCGGGGTGACCCCGCAGGCATCGCTCAGTGCCTCCAGCTCCGGAGCCGTCGGCACCACCGCGCCGCGCTCGATCGCCCGGACCCTTCGCCGACCGATGCCGGTCGCCCGTGCGAGGTCGTGGTGCGACAAACCGCCGGCGAGACGCGCAGCGGCGAGGTTTCGGCCCAACCCTTCCGCTGCGGTGGAGGATCGCGGATCGTGCTTCATGCGCACCAACATCGTCGGCCACGACTTCGGGCTGTAGCGGGATCCGGCTGTCCGCAAGAAATCGGTCAACCCGGTCAACGCGGATGCCGATGCGCGAGACGAGGGTGACCGGTGGGGCGGTCCTGCTCGCTTGGCGTCCTCGAAACCTTTCAATTCACGGGCAGTCGAGCGGGGAGTGCGCCGTGGCACAGGGCGAGCGTTCCACCAGGGCAGAGACCTCCAAGCAGAAGAGCGGCAAGAAGAAGACTTCGGGGAAGCGCGCGGAACGCGCCGCTTCCGTCGCCGTGCTCGAGCGCAACGAGGAGCATCTCGCCGGTTTCCGCCGCGGCCTCGAGCAGGCGATGACTGACGTCACCGATCAGCTCGAGCGCGCCATCGACGCCGTCGACCACGACGCCGCGAGGGGCATCGGAACCGTGGAACGCAGCGTCAATGACGCCTGCGTCGCGATCGACGCCCAGGTCGAGGATCTGGCGGAGATCGGCCGATCGTTCGGCCCGCGTCTCGACACGCAGGTCCGTTCGTTGACCGAGGAGCTCGAGGCGAGTGTCCGCGGGTCACTCGTCACACTCGAAGCGGCGCTGCGCACTCACGAGTCGAAGGCTCGCGGGTCACTCGTCACCTTCGAAGAGGCGCTCAGCGAGCTCGAGCGCGAGGCGGCGGCCCATGCCGCGTCGCAGGCATCGGTCGTGGAGGAGCATGCGGACCAGCAGGTCGCGCGCATCACGCGCACCGCCCGATCGGCCGCGACGGCAGCCGACGCGAGCACGGAGGCCGCCGTCGTGCTCGCCCGGCAGCTCGAGGCGAAGCTCGCCGTGCTCGATGCCGACATCGAGGCACGGGCGCAGAAGGTCTTCGCTGCACTCGACGCGATCGAGCAGGTGGCTGTCGAGCGGCAGCTCGCCGCAGCGCACGCGATCCATCAGCCGGTGACCGAGCCCCCGGCCACCGGCACCTCGGCGACCCGCATCCCGGCGACCCACGACCCGGAGATCGAAGTTCCGGTCACCGCGCCGCCAGTGAGTGCGCCGCTCGTCGAAGCGACGCCGGCCGACGATGATGGGCTCGTCTCGGAACCCGTGGCCGCCGTCGCCACGGCGACCGTCCCGTCCAGGGCTGCTGACCGTTTCTCGACATCGATTCCGGTGCGTGTGATCACTCCTCTCGGCATGCTCGACGCGTCCGCACGTGCGCTCGCCCGGACCGCCTCTGACGGACGCGTTCGCGTTGAAGTCGTCCATCGGTCGCTCCCCGGGTCGGCACTCGGTTCGTTCCTGCGCCTCACCGTCCACGACGTCGAGGGATCTTGGGAGTACCACGACATCCCCGCCCGGGCCGACCTGCTCGCGCCGCGCGCCGCGGTCCTGGATCTCCAGGAGACGCTCGAGGCGCTCGACGCGCTGCGCCAGTACGACGACGCCAACAGCGACGTCCACCTCTGCATCGACGACGACGTGACGATCGGCAACACCTTGCTGCTGGCGCGCCACGACCGCGACCCCGAGCTGTCGTTCGATCGCAAGCGAATCGAACGGATCGATCTGCCGGCGGCCGGACGCGACGGGCTCCCGCTCGAGACGCAGTTGGGGCGCCTGGAGGTTCCCCCGCGCCTGATCTCGCTCCTGCGCTCGCGTCGGGCCACCGAGGTCGAGCTCATCACCGTCGACGGGCAGGCGTGCGTGTCGGCCGTGGTGGGAGCGCCGTCCGCGAGCGTCAGCGCGACGATCGTGGCGCGCCTCCCGGACACCACCGACCACGCGTCCGCGCTCACCCGTCAGCGGCGCGAGCACGCGGGTGACGAGATCGCGCACCTCGTGAGCGCCCTGTCGGCCGACACCGGAGCCGACGAGCTCGCGCGCATCCTCGCCGATGGTGTCGGCTACACGCGACGACTGGCCGCCGCGCACCCGAACCTCCCGACATCCCTGATCGATGAGCTGCTCGACGACGGCACCGACGCCATGCGCGCCGCGGCGGCGACGAACCCGAGCATCGGCGTCGACGCGCTGGCGCGCGCCGTTGCCGACGAGTCACCGCTCGTGCGAACCGCGGTCGCGGGCAACGCGCAGGTCGACGCGGACCAGCTCGCGGCGCTCGCTTCGGATGTCGATGCGAGCGTCCGGGCGAAAACGGCGGCGAACGCGACCGCCACCGCACCGCTGCTGTGTGGGCTCGCCGGCGATGACGACCCACTCGTGCGCGCGGCGGTCGCGGCGCACCCGGCCACGCCTGATGATGCGCTGGTGACATTGGCCGGCGACACCGACGCCGCCGTCTGCGCAGCAGTGGCGCAAAACCCGAACTGCCCGATCGACGCGCTGCAAGACCTCGCCAGCGTGGTGCCGGAGGCCGTGATGGCGAGCCGACACGCACCCGTTGCGCTGCTCACCGCGGGCAGCCGCATCCAGTCGCCCCTGTTGCGCACGACGGTGGCAGCGAATTCGGCGACGCCGAACAAGCTCCTCGACGCGCTGTCGCGGGACGACGACGCCGGAGTCCTGCGGGCCGTCGTCGAGAACCCGAGCTCGCTCGCGACGTCGCGACGCCGAGCTCGTCGTCGGCTCGACGCGCTGGCGGAGGCGGACGCGCTCCCGCTCTGACCGGCGGGCGTTGGAGCGACAGGCAGCCGGAAAGATCCGTACACTCTCGCCGAGTGCCGGGCCTCACGGCGCGCACGAGAGGGGATCACCATGCTCTTCCACGTCATCTTCGAGTTCACCGACCAGACCGAGGAAGGTGAACGTCGCTCGTTGGGCATGTTCGCCGGGTGGGAACCGCCGAAGGAGGCGGAGTTCCACGGCTTCTACGGCTTCGTCGACGGCACCGGCGGCGTAGCCATCATCGAGGCCGACTCGGCGGCGACGCTCGCGCGCGTCACCGGCCTGTGGACACCCTGGATGCGCTTCACCGTCACACCGATCCTGCCGATCGAAGAGTCGGCCATGATCGGAGCCGAGGCGGTCGCGTACCGCGACGAGCACTGAGCACTGCACCCGCACAGACCGAGGGAGCCGGCGATGCGCACGACGGCAGGGAGGCGCATCGTCGTACTCGGCGCGGCGTTGGTCGCGCTGTTGGCGCTGGTCGTGGTCCAGGTCGCCGACCACGCCCTCACGCGCGGCAGCGGCACCTGCCACTAGGCGATCGGCGGGCGGGCGGATTTCGCGCGAAGGTGTCGTGATGTTGCATGCGGGGTGGGGCTCGCGATGGAAGGTCGTCGGTGGCGCGTTCGTCGCCGTGGTCGCGCTTGCGATCTGCACCTCGGCGCCCAGCGCGATCAGTTCGGCCGCGACTGCGGACCCGCTGCGCCTCGACCAGTTCCAGGTGCTGGGATCGCACAACAGCTTCCACGTCGAGCAACCACCCGAGACGATCGACTTCTACATGACGGTCGATCCGTCGGCCTACAACCTGGCGTACACCCATCCGCCGCTCACCGAGCAGCTCGGGCTCGGCGTTCGCCAATTCGAGCTCGACGTGTTCGCCGATCCCGCCGGCGACCGCTTCGCACCACTCGGCACACCAGGCTTCAAGGTCCTGCACATCGACCTCGTCGACGAGGGCACCCAGTGCGCCCGGTTCGTCGACTGCCTCGCCGAGCTCGCGGCGTGGTCCGACGCGCACCCGATGCACATGCCCATCGCGCTGCTCCTCGAGGTGAAGGAGGGCTTCTACAAGCCGACCGGGCCCGTCACCCCCGCCGATCTGCTCGCGCTCGATGCCGAGATCCGCTCGGTGTTCGCCTCCGACGATCTCGTGACGCCCGACTTCGTGCGCGGCGTCGGGCGTCCCGGCGGCGCCGACGACGAGGGCACGGTCTACCCGGACGTCGAGTCGGCGATCCTCGACGTCGGCTGGCCGCGCATCGACGACACGCGCGGTCGGTTCATGTTCCTGCTCGCCAACGAGCACGCCGACTACGTCAACGGAGATCCCACCCTCACCGGCCGCGTCGCGTTCCCGCCGGCGACACCGGGCCATCCCGACGCCGCGTTCGTGAAGGTCGACGATCCGCAGGGCGCGCATCTCGCCGAGATCCAGGAGCTCGTCGCCGACGGCTACATGGTGCGCACACGCGCCGACCTCCCGGTCGACACCGGTCTCTCCGGCGACGGCACTCGACTCGCCGACGCGCTCGCGAGCGGTGCCCAGTGGGTGTCGGGCGACTACCTCACGCCCACCGACTACGCGCGCTACGACGCGGTGTTCGCGGCTCGCTACAACCAACCTTTCGACCCGGCTCGCCCGCCGTACCAGACCGTCATCCCGGGCGGGCATCCCGCGCGCTGCAATCCCGTGACTGCGCCGCCCGACTGCCGCGCATCCGACATCGAAGACCTCGTGGAGCCGGTTCCCGCGCCCGTCTCCGCCCCTGTCCTGGTCGCTCCCCGCTTCACCGGGTAGCGCCACGGGGCTCCGGCTGGTCGTGCGGCGCTCCGGGCGGCGAAGATTCCGCCCTCATGAGCAACGAACTGGCCACGAGATACATCGAGCTGTTGCAGGGGTGCCTGAGCCGCAGCCTCTTCATCGACGAGGAGCCCCATCACGCGCGCGTGGGCGATGCGCTCTCGTCGACGCAGCTGGCAACCGTGCGCGAGCACGACTGGGAGATCGTCACGATCGGCGGCGATCGTGGCGAGCGCGCCGAGGGGCGCGACTGGCCGCCGTACGCCGAGACCATGATCGGTGACCGGCGCCTCGACAACGTCGTGGCGTGCGTCACCGAACTGCTGGCCGACGGCATCCCCGGTGATCTGATCGAGACCGGCGCCTGGCGCGGTGGCGCCACGATCCTGATGCGCGGGATCCTTGCTGCCCACGGCGTGACCGACCGGCGGGTCTGGGTCGCCGACTCCTTCGAAGGGCTCCCCGCTCCCGACGCAGCGCGCTATCCCGCCGACGAGGGCGTCGACCTCTCGGGGATCGACCTCCTGAAGGTCACGGCCGAACGCGTGAAGGCGAACTTCGAGCGCTACGGCCTGCTCGACGACCAGGTGCAGTTCCTCGAGGGTTGGTTCCGCGACACGCTGCCCGACGCGCCGATCGACTCGCTCGCGCTGATCCGCCTCGACGGTGACCTCTACGAGTCGACGATGGACGCCCTCACCGCGCTGTACCCGAAGCTCTCGCCGGGCGGTTTCGTGATCGTCGACGACTACGGCGCGTTCGAGCCGTGCCGCCAGGCGATCAGCGACTACCGGGATGCCAACGGGATCGACGATCCCATCACCGAGATCGACTGGACCGGCGTCTACTGGCGTCGAGCGCTCGATGCCTGACTTCGCCGACTACTACGAGGCGCTCGCGGCCGCGCATCGGCACGTCGACCCGAGCGTGTACCTGGAGATCGGTGTGCACGAAGGCCACTCGTTCCGCCTCGCGACATCGGCCGATCTGGCCGTCGGCGTGGATCCCGAGATGAACCTGCAGTTCGCCGCACCCGACGGCGCGCGCCTCTTCCGCGAGACGAGCGACGACTTCTTCGCTTCGAGCGCGGACGAGGTCTTCGCCGACGCTCGGGTGAACCTCGCGTTCGTCGACGGGTTGCACCACTGGGATCAGACCCTGCGCGACTTCGCCCACACCGAACGTCACAGCGACGAGCGCGGGTGCGTGCTGATCCACGACTGCCTCCCGCTCGATGCAGAGACCTCGGCGCGTGAGCGCACGACGGTCGTGTGGAGCGGCGACGTGTGGAAAGTGGTCGTCTGGCTCCGCCGCCATCGTCCCGACCTCTCCGTCACGACGCTGGATGTCGCGCCGACCGGGCTCGCAGTGGTCACCGGGCTCGATCCGCACCGGCCGGTGCCCGTCGCAGCCGACCTCGACAACGACCTCTGGGCGCTCGACTACGACGACGTGGCGGAATCCGTGGGCGAGCTGCTCAACGTGGTGCCCGGCACCGACGACGCGCTGGCCTTGGCGCTCGCTGCCGCCGCCTCGAGCTGAGCGAGCTGCGCGGCCCTGATGAGGCGGGGGTTCGGCGGTCCGTCGCGACCGAGCAGGAAGTCGTACAGCGCGAGCCAGCGCGCGGTGGGGTGCCAGTAGAGCGGCGCCTTCGACGGCACGAGCGTTCCGAGCGCGCACGTCCAGAAGGCAGCGAGGAACATCCCGGTCGCGGCGCCGCGCCCGAAGTGGTCGCGCACCAGCATGAGGGTGTTGCGTTGCATCAGGTACTCGGGCACGCCGATCTCCGACGTCATGCCCGCGTTGCGAACCACCGCGCCCCACACGATGCCGACGCCCCACCCGGCGCGAGTGGCGCGCACGGCAAGGTCGGCTTCCTCCGAGTATGCGAAGTAGCGCTCGTCGAACAGGCCGATGTCGTCGAGGCACGCCCGACCGACGACCATCATCGTGCCGTGCGGGTGCGCGGCATCCTCCCACCCGCGCTCCACCTCGGCCTTCACCAGGAACGTTCCGAGCAGTGGGTGGATCGCGGGCTTCACCCGGTTCCCGGCCTGTCCGTACTGACCCTGGTCGGCATACTCCGCACTGGCCATCCCTGCGCGCGGTCGGGCGACGACCGCCGCGAGGAGCCGCTCCAGACACTCGGGCTCGACCATCGCGTCGTGCGGGCAGATGAGGCACCAGTCGCCGAGGCCGTCGGCGAGCCAGCGGCGGAGCCCCACGTTCGCGGCCGGGCCGAACCCGATGTTCTCGGGGAGCTCGATGATCTCGATGTCGTCGATCGTGGCGAGCAGCGCACGGTCGGCCGCCGACGACGCGTTGTCGACGATGATCACCCGCAGGCCGGGGCACTGCTCCCGCAACGCGCCAACGGTGAGGATCGCGGCTTCCGGACGACGCCGATGGATCACCACGATGGTGAGCGGCGCCGGCATCTCGCTCGGAATCTGGGGAACGGCGGTCACGGGCGACGTTCCTAGTCGCCAGGGATGGCCGCTGCAACCAACCGGTTCGAACAAGTAGCCCCTTGCGTTCGCCAGGCTTGACTGCTCATCAATCTCGTACTCCAGAGGTAAAACAAGGTTCTCGACTTGTATCTCAGAGTTCCACCCTCCTAGGTTCGGGTCATGCCCACGTACAAGGTCGGTCAAGTGGCCGAGCTGCTCGGCGTCAGCGCCGACACGATCCGGCGCTGGACCGACGGTGGTCGGCTGCAGATGCGGCGTGATCCCGGCGGGCAACGTCTGGTCGACGGCGCCGACCTCGCCCGGTTCCTCACCGAGACGGCACCCGTCGCGCACGACGAGCCGCTCGTGCTCGAGTCGGCGCGCAACCGCTTCCCCGGCATCGTCACGAAGGTCGAGAAAGAGGGCCTGGTCGCGGTCGTGCACCTCCAGGCGGGGCCTCACCGGGTCGTGTCGATGATGACCCGCGAAGCCGCCGACGAGCTCGGGATCGAGCCCGGCGACCTCGCCGTCGGCGTCGTCAAGTCGACCAACGTGGTCGTGGAAGTCCCCCGATCCGACTGAGCACATCGACAGGAGCATCACTCGTGTTGAAGCACGTGCGTTCACTCGCGACGGTGGTCCTCGCCGGCGCGCTGCTCGCGGGCGCGCTGCTCATGGGCGCCACGGCAGCGCCCGCGATCGCACAGGGCGCGAGTGTCCCCGCGGCGAAGACCAAGGCAGCCAAGCTGTCGGGAACGATCACGGTGTCGGCCGCCGCATCACTCACCGAGGCGTTCACGCAGATGGGCATCGACTTCCAGAAGCAGAACAAGGGCACGACGATCGCGTTCAACTTCGCCGCGTCCTCCGCGCTCGCCGCACAGATCCAGGGCGGCGCACCGGCCGACGTGTTCGCATCAGCCGACGGAGCGAACATGCAGAAGGTGGTGTCCACCGGTCAGGTGACGGCGGACCCGATCGACTTCACCGCCAACCTCCTCACCATCGTGGTGAAGAAAGGCAACCCGAGCAACGTGACGAAGCTCGCCGACCTTGCCAACCTCGGCGTGGTGGCGCTCTGCGCGCCCGCAGTGCCGTGCGGCAAGTACGCGACGCAGATGCTCACGCAAGACGGCGTCACGATCCCGCCGGAGAAGGTCACGCTCGGCCAAGACGTCAAGGCGACGCTCGCCGCGGTGTCGCCGGGTGACGCCGACGCGGGCATCGTCTACGTGACCGACGCGAAGAGCGCAGGATCCACCGTCACCCAGGTGAAGATCCCTGCATCGCTGAACGTGCTCGCGGTGTACCCGATCGCGCCGATCGCGGCGTCGCAGAACACGGCGCTCGCCGACGCGTGGGTCAGCTACGTGACGTCGGCCGCGGGTCAGAAGACCCTCGCCAAGTACGGCTTCCTCCCAGTACCCGCGACGTGACCCGACGGGGGCGGGGAGTACCGCTGTTCGCGGTGCTTCTCGCCGTGGTCGCGGTCGCGTTCTTCGTGCTGCCGCTGATCGCGCTGTTGCAGCGGGCGCCATGGGGTGAGTTCTGGCACGACCTGAGCCAACCGGCGGCGCGCGATGCGATGAAGCTCTCGCTCGTGTGCTCGCTGTGGGCCACCGCGTTGTCGATCGTGTTCGGCGTGCCGCTCGCGTACGTGTTGGCTCGCCAGGAGTTTCCCGGGCGCGCGCTCGTGCGGGCGCTGGTCGTACTCCCAATGGTGTTGCCGCCTGTGGTCGGCGGTGTGGCGCTGCTCTACGCGTTCAGCGTGAACAACGGGATCCTCGGGGGCTGGCTGCTCGACACGTTCGGCATCCAACTCACCTTCAGCACCGCTGGTGCCGTCCTGGCCGAAACCTTCGTCGCCATGCCATTCCTCGTCATCACCGTCGAAGCGGGACTGCGCTCGATGGACCGGCGCTACGAGGATGCGGCCGCCAGTCTGGGTGCCAACCGGTGGACGGTCTTCCGCCGCGTCACCGTGCCCCTCATCTGGCCGTCGTTGTTCGCGGGTGCGGCGCTCGCGTGGGCTCGCGCGCTCGGCGAGTTCGGAGCCACCATCACCTTCGCGGGCAACATCCAGGGCCGCACGCAGACGATGCCGCTGGCGGTCTACCTGTTCCTCGAAACCCAACAGGGAACCGCGATCATCCTGAGCCTCGTGCTGCTCGCGGTGTCGGTGATCGTGCTCGTGCTGTTGCGCGACCGGTGGTTCGGAGCCGCGCAGCATGGGGCTTGACGCAACCATCGAGGTGCAACTCGGCACCCTCGACCTCCACGTAGCGCTCCACGCCTCGGAGGGCGAGACCGTCGCGGTGCTCGGTCCCAACGGTGCGGGCAAGACGACGCTCCTGCGCACACTGGCGGGGTTGGTCCCGATCGACGGCGGTCGGATCGTCGTCGACGGCCAGACCGTCGACGAACCCGCAGCCCGTTGCTTCGTGGTGCCCGAGCGTCGTTCGGTCGGCGTCGTGTTCCAGAACTACCTGTTGTTCCCGCACCTCAACGTGCTCGACAACGTCGCGTTCGGATTGCGAAGCCGACACGTGACACGCAGCGAATCGCGTCGCCGTGCGCTGGAGTGGCTCGAGCGCGTCGGCCTCGCCGATCGAGCCGCGGTCAAGCCGGCCGAGCTGTCGGGTGGTCAACAACAGCGCGTCGCGCTTGCGCGCGCACTTGCGATCGAACCCCACCTGTTGCTGCTCGACGAACCGCTCGCGGCACTCGACGTCGGGACACGCATCGAGCTCCGGCGCGAGCTCCGAACGCACCTCGCATCGTTCCCGGGCGCGCGGGTGCTCGTGACCCACGACCTGCTCGACGCGGTCGCGCTCGCCGATCGACTCGTGGTGTTGGAAGAGGGACGGGTCGCACAGGAGGGGCCGGTCGCCGAAGTGTCGGCCCGGCCGCGCTCGCGGTACGTCGCCGATCTCGTCGGGGTCAACCTGCTGCAGGGCACCGGTCGTGAGCACTCGGTCGAGCTCGCGAGCGGCGCGGTGGTGGTGACCGCGGAGCCGGTCGACGGTCCCGTGTACGTCGCGATCCCGCCGCAAGCCGTCAGCCTGCATCGGAACCAGCCCGAGGGCAGTGCTCGCAACGTGTGGTCCGGACGGATCCAGGGAACCGATCTCCTCGGCGATCGCGTCCGCGTCCACGTGGAAGGCCTCGTGCCGCTCGTCGCCGAAGTGACGACGGGAGCCGTGTCCGAGCTCGGGCTCGCCGACGACGTCGAGGTGTGGGCCTCGGTCAAGGCGACCGAGCTGACGATCTACCCGACCTGAATCGAACCGCTCGTCACCATCGACCCCGATCGCTTACGGCTCGACGACGATCCAGCCGCGTCGCTGCAGCTCGGCGGCGAGTCGCTCGGCCGGCATGCGGCTCAGCGCGGCGTCGGTCTGCGACGTGCGCCGTGGTGACGCCGTCGGCGCGCTCGCGCCGGTCGCGGCAACCGCACCATCCTCACCCGCGGCTTCGAGCTGTTCGATCAGCGCCTCGGCCTCGTCGCGGGTGAACTTGCCGCCCGCCTGGCGTTGCGTGAAGCCCATCGGGCCGCGCGCGTCGCGGAAGTCGCTGTACCCGGCGGCTTCGAGCAGCGCGAGGAGTTGTTTCATCTGACTCGACGACGCCGGAGGGCCGGACTGTTGACCGAAGGCCATGGCAGCCAGTCTCGCCGATCACGGCCCTGCAATCGAGAGGCCGGCCCCGAACGGAGCGACCTACCACTCGTCCCAGTGCACGACGTCGTCGACCGAGTGGGTGCGGATCGGCTTGAAGTCGGTGCCGACGGTGTACGCGACGGGGAACATCCCGGCTTGGCTGTACTGGTCGAAGGGGATGCCGAGCACCTCCGCCGTCTCGCGCTCGCCGTCGTGTCTGGCGAGGTTCATCGTGACCCACGCGGAGCCCAAGCCACGGCTGCGCAGCGCGAGCATGAAGCTCCACACTGCGGGGAGGAACGAACCCCAGTACCCCGCCTGCGTGCCGAGCGCCTGGCCCTCGATCTTGCCCGGGTAGCAGGGCACCATGATCACCGGCACCCGCTCGAAGTTGTCGGCGAGATACGTGGCCGACTCGCGACGGCGTACTGCCTGCGCCTGCGCCTTCGGATCGTCGAACGTGCCGATCGGCGAGACCCGGTAGGTGACGTCGAACTGCGAGCGGTAGATCTCGGCGAGGGCCAGCTTCTTGGCCGGGTCCTGCACGAAGACCCACTGCCACATCTGCGAGTTCCC